>JAKZRQ010000162.1:0-17369 GCA_047518105.1 Pseudomonadales bacterium
ATTTCTCACCAGGGGCCGTGATGATCGCGGAGGATTTTGGCCCCGTGTGTACACGGGGCCAAAAGACCCGCGAGGGCGCGGCCAGCGCAGTCCGCCATCGGCACGATCATCGACATCGCGGTCAAACTAGTGAAACCCAAGAGCTTTTTGACGCCGACAAGCGGCCTGGAGAGAAATGCGGGCTAGTACCTAGTGCGTCTCGTAATACGAGCCGTTCAAGAGCGCTGCCCACCGGTGTTCGCAACAACCCAAGTGTCAACATTCGGCATGCTCAAGGATTCTAGTCTACCGGCATCGGCCCGGTCCACGCCTCCGCGTCGGATACGTGGAAGAAGAGATGTCCAACTTGGAGATTGTCCAATTCGGGGCGAACCATTTCGATCCCACCCCGCCGCAGCGCATTGGGAATGACGTCTGGGCTGTCAGCGGGACGAGAGTTCGCGGACCGAAAGCGAAGGGTCTTGAACTTCCAGTCGTCGCCATCACGGCGAACGACCCAGCCGGTCGGTACATAGGAGACGACTTGATCGGCTTGCTCCAACGCCCGCTCGAACTCTTCCGCGAGCGCCCGCTCGGTCCAGCCCGCCTTGACGCCGACGCCAAAATCCACGCTGCGGAAGTCCGGCTCCGTCCTGCGATAGCTGCCGAGCACCGCGTATTCCATGTCGCCGTCGCCGTTCAGGTCCAACTCGATCACTACCGGGTCATCAATGAACCACATGTGCTGTTCGACCAAGTGCCGTACGCCTCCCGGCACAGTCAGGCCCTCGGGTCGGTACGTCACGCTCCCCCAGAAGTCGCGGCTGTCCCTCTCGTGTTCGACGTCGGCACTCACGAAGACCCCGCCAGAGGCATTGGCTCCGCCTGTCGTCTTCGCCGGATCGAAGCCCAGTTCCGCGACTAGCGGTCTCGTCTTGAGGTAGCCGGGACGGGCTAGGAAATCGCGCGCGTAGCGGAAGTCGAACTCGCCAAGTTCGAGTTCGCCGGACTCGACCCGGGCGAGTTGACTGGCGACGGAAATCGACCGGAAGTCCAGCACCGGGCTGTTGGCCAACAGCATCAATGCAATCACGACCCACCCCATCCGGGTGTTGAACCGGGCCAGACTCGCGTGCCACCGACCACGCCTCAACACCACCGCAACCGCGTAGCCAATCGAAAGCACGCCGAAGAGTGCCGCGCCGGTGAACGCCCAGCAACGCTCGACGGTCCAGCCGTACTGCGCGACGCGCAGGCCGATGCCGTACAGGGCCAACGCGGAAACTACCGGCAGCAGCAGAATCGCCGCGGACACACAGCGGTGCAGCACCGGCCGATAGGGAAGTTCCCGGCCCGTCCGGTAGGCGGCGTTGACGAGCACGAGCGCCACGCCGTTCAGGACCAGGAGAATCACCGACCCGTGGCCTGTTTCCCACAACGGGCGCAGGCTCACGAACGGCAATGCGCTGATGAAAACGGCGACGATGACCAGGACCATGGGCAGCAGGTAGCGGGTAAGGCCTTCGAGCAGCACGGTGACGCCATCGATCAGGTCGCTACGGCGGCGCGAGGCAACCACGCCGCCGCCGAACGCCACGCTGAGAACCGGTAGCACGAACCAGGGTTGGGCGAACACGTCGGCGAACTGTTCGATGCCAAGCACAAGGAAGATCGCCGCCCAAAGGGCCAGCAACGCACCGACGGCCAAGGTCAGCAGCGCCGACAACCCGACGACCAGGACGTTGCGCCAGGCATAGGCGTACAACGCCTCGTAGGCCATCGGCTGGCCGGAGGTCCGTCGTTGCAGATGGATCAGCGCAAAGAAGCAGCCGACCAGCAGGGTCGCGACATAGCCGACGACGAGGAATGCGATCGGGAACTCGCCGTAGGGAGTCGCCTGCCAGCCGATGTAGGCGCCGAGCAGCGCCAGCACTCCGGCGAAGGCGGATGAGTAACCGAGCAGTCGCCTCGGGTCTCCCGCGTCGATGCTCAACAGGACGACCGTTGGCCAGACGACGGCAAGGGTGCACAGCGGGAAGAACGCGACCGGCGTCAGGGCAAGCCAGGCATCGTTGTCGAACGCGAGCCACAGACCCGTAAACGCCAGCCCCTGGAGAGCAGACAGAGCGAGCATGGTCTTTGCCGGCAACGTCGGAACGGGAACCCTGTCGGACATTTCGACCTCGATCAGCGTGGACTACGGCGCATGTTAGGCAGACCGTGTCCTCGGGCAAACGCAAAATCCATGCAAGCCGGGACCGGTTCGCCAAAGACGAGACGCCTTCGTTGTGCGGAAGCAACCGATCGCAAGGGGCCGTACCTCGGTCACCCCGGCAATGACCCGGCACCTCAACCAGATCCTCCATGACGTCGAGAAACGCCGCATCGTGAGACGCGTCGACAGGGTGGTTGTTCCACACGCCAGAGTCACGTACAGGTCTACGTCCGCTGTGCCGTCCAAGCCAATCCGGCGACGAGTGGATCGGCCGCCGGGTGAACAGCGCCGCTTAGCAATGCAATGGATAGTGCAATGGATAGTGCAATGGAGAGTGCAATGGAGAGTGCAATGGATAGTGCAATGGAGAGTGCAATGGAGAGTGCAATGGAGAGTGCAATGGATAGTGCAATGGATAGTGCAATGGATAGTGCAATGGATAGTGCAATGGATAGTGCAATGGATAGTGCAATGGAGGTGCGTTCAATGAAACCGCGTCTCGAATCGGGTCCAGGCCTATCGCAGCAACGCGTTGACCCCCTCCAACGCCTCCGAACCCGGGCACAGTACCGACTCGTCCAACGCGTTCAACGGTGCCGGCGGTGTCCCTAGGACGTCATGGCAGTCCGCCGCGCCCGGATCCACGTACAGGAGCCCCGTGACCACCTCCCCCGCCTGCGCCGCGCGTTGCACGTGGATCAGTGCCTGGACTCGGTCCTGCGGGTCGTAGTCCTCGGCGATCTTGCGCAGATGCAAGGTGGAACCGTCCGGCATGGCCACGTCTTCGACGCTGCCGGAAGCATAGTCGACGGTGATCTCTTCGCCCGGCGCGATGAAATCGGCCGTGACGAGACTGTCCGAATGGCCACGCACGTAGTCGTAGCTCTTGGTGGAGCCGTTGTGGTTGTTGAAGGCGACGCAGGGCGAGATCACGTCGATGAAGGCGAAGCCCTTGTGCATCAGCCCGGCTTGGATCAGCGGCACCAACTGGCTCTTGTCGCCGGAGAAGCTGCGCGCCACGAAACTCGCGCCGATCTGCAGTGCCATGGACACGAGGTCGATGGGTTCGTAGAGGTTCGGCACGCCCTTCTTGCTCGTCGAACCCTTGTCGTTGGTGGCCGAGAACTGTCCCTTGGTCAGCCCATAGGTGCCGTTGTTGTCGACGATGTAGAGCATGTTGATGCGGCGACGCACGATGTGGGCGAACTGGCCCAGGCCGATGGAGGCGCTGTCGCCGTCGCCGGAGACGCCGATGCAATAGAGCTCGCGGTTGGCCAGGTTGGCGCCGGTAGCGACCGATGGCATGCGACCGTGAACCGAGTTGAAGCCATGGGAGTTGCTTAGGAAATAACTTGGCGTCTTCGACGAGCAGCCGATGCCGGACACCTTGGCAAACTTGTGCGGTGGCAGCGAGAGTTCGGCGCAGGCTTGCATGATGGCGGCGGATACGGAGTCGTGGCCGCATCCGGCGCACAGCGTCGACACCGCCCCTTCGTAGTCGCGCCGCGTCAGGCCGAGTTCGTTGACCGGCAGAAGCGGGTGACGGACGCGCGGTTTCGGAACGAAGGTCACGGGCGGAACTCCCTTTCCGTGAGCGCCTTGCGCGGCGCCGTTCTCTGCCCGCCCCCGCCGCCAACCGCCCGCAGGCGCGGCACGTTGTACTCCAAGAGCTGTTCGCTCATCTGCTCGTAGATCGTGTCGGCGGAAATGGAAAAGCCGCCGTAGTAGAGCACCGAGTTGATCCGTGCTGGGTCGATGCCGAGATCGTTGACCAACAGCGTCTTCATCTGCGCGTCCCGGTTCTGCTCCACCAGGAAGACGAGGTCGTGGCGTTCGATGAAGTCCCGTACCTCGGCGGCAAACGGGAAGCTGCGGATGCGCATGGTGTCGAGTTCGACACCGTCCTCGGCAAGGCGGTCCAACGCTTCGGGGATGGGCAGCGCCGTGGTGCCGTAGAAGACGATCGCCACGGATCGTCTCCCGTCTTCGACAACCGGTTCGGGTACGAACCCGCGGGCGGTTTCCCATTTCCTGCTCAGCCGGTCCATGTTGGCGATGTACGCTTCCGGCGCCTCCGTGTAGACCGCGTATTCGTCGCGCGAGGTGCCGCGGGTGAAGAACGCGCCCTTGTCCGGGTGGGTACCGGGCAACGTCCGATAGCCGATGCCGTCGCCGTCCACGTCGAGGTAGCGGCCGAAGGTCTCGATGCGGTCCAGGTCGTCCGCACCGAGCACCTTGCCCCGGTCCAATCGGCGGGTGTCGTCCCAGGTGAACGGATCCGCCAAGGCATCGTTCATGCCAAGTTCCAGGTCCGAGAGGACGAGAATCGGCGTCTGCAGGCGGTCGGCAAGATCCAGGGCGGTGACCGCGAACTCGAAGCATTCGTTCGGCGTCGACGGGAACAGCAGCGGATGCCGGGTGTCCCCGTGGGAAGCGTACGCCGCTGCCAGCAGGTCGCCCTGCTGGGTACGGGTCGGCATGCCGGTGGAAGGACCCGCACGCTGGATGTCCCACAGTACCGCGGGAATCTCGGCGAAGTAGGCGAGCCCCAGGAATTCGGTCATCAGCGACACGCCGGGGCCGCTCGTGGCCGTGAACGCGCGGGCGCCGTTCCAGCCGGCGCCGATGACGATGCCCATGGCGGCCAACTCGTCCTCGGCCTGGATGATCGCGAAGTTGCGCTCGCCGTCGTCGCCTACGCGCAACCGGTTGCAGTACTGCTCGAATGCCTCCGCCAAAGACGTGGACGGCGTGATCGGATACCAGGCGCAGACCGTGGCCCCCCCGTAGATCGCGCCGATCGCCGCGGCCGTGTTGCCGTCCACGAGGATCTTGTCGCTCGCCGCGTTGGAGTAGCGGACCTGGATCGGCAGCGGGCAGTCGAGGTAGTCGAGCACGTAGTTGCGGCCGATCTCCAGGGCATGGATGTTCGGCGCGATCAAATTGTCCTTGCCCTTGTACTGCATCGAGACCATGCCGGTGATGACCTCGAAATCGATGTTGATGAGGGCCGACAGCGCGCCGAGATAGACGATGTTCTTGAACAGCGCCCGGTGCTTGGGATTGGGGAACTCGGGCAGCACCAACTGCGAGATCGGTATGCCGACGCGATGGATGTCGGCGCGGCGCAGGCGGACGTCGAGCTCCTTGGAGTTGTCGTAGACCAGGTAGCCACCCGGAACGATGGAGGCGATGTCCTCGGCAAAGGTCTCGGCGTTCATTGCCACCATGATGTCGACGCCTTCCCGGCGCCCTGCGTAGCCGCGTTCCGAAACGCGAACCTCGAACCAGGTCGGCAAACCTTCGATGTTCGACGGGAATATGTTGCGCATTGCCACCGGGATGCCCATCCGGAACAGGGCCTTGGCGAACATGCCGTTGGCGGAAGCCGAGCCGGAGCCGTTTACGTTCGCGAAGCGAATCACGAAATCGTTGTAGCTTGTACTCGAACCGCTAACGCGTTTCGTTGCCGATTCGCTCCGCGAATCGGATGGGGATCGCTCGATGGTCACGCGGTTACCTTGAAGCGTAGGATCCCAGTTGCGGCGTGTGGATGACGGACTTCTGCATGTCCCAGGCATTGGTCGGGCAACGCTCGGCGCAAAGACCGCAGTGCAGGCAGACGTCCTCGTCCTTGGCCATCACCCGACCGGTGCCAAGCGACTCGGACACGTAGATATCCTGTTCGGCGTTGTCGGCCGGCGCCGTTAGCATCCTGCGCAAATCGGGTTCATCCGCGTTTTCGGTGAACGTGATGCAATCCATCGGGCAGATGTCCACGCAGGCGTCGCATTCGATGCAGAGCTGCTCCGTGAACACGGTCTGCACGTCGCAGTTCAGGCAGCGCTGGGCTTCCTTCAGGCCGAGTCGCGCGTCGAAGCCAAGCTCCACCTCGATCTTGATGTTGTCCAGCGCCTTGCGCTTGTTGGCATGGGGTACCACAAAGCGGCGGGAGTCGTCGTGTTCGGCGTCGTAGCTCCACTGGTGGACGCCCATCTTCTGGCTGATCAGGTTGACGCCCTCGGGTGGGCGATCCTTCTTGATGTCCTTGCCCTGGCACATCAGGTCGATCGAGATGGCAGCCTTGTGGGCGTGTGCCGACGCCCAGATGATGTTCTCCGGTCCAAGCGCCGAATCGCCGCCGAAGAAGATCTTCGGGTGGCTGGACTGCAAGGTGTCCTCGTCGAGTATCGGACAGTCCCACTTGTCGAACTCGAGCCCGATGTCGCGCTCGATCCAGGGACAATGGTTCTCCTGCCCGATGGCCATGAGAACGTGGTCGCATTCCATGACGACGTCCGGCTCGCCGGAGGGCTCGTAGCGATACCGTCCATTGCCGTCGGGCACCGGCTTGACGCATTCGAAGACGATGCCGGTCAACCGGCCGTTTTCGTGCAGGAATTCCTTGGGCGGCCGATTGTTGATGATCGGGATGCCCTCCGACATGGCGTCTTCCTTCTCCCATTCGGACGCTTTCATGACGTCGAATGCGGAACGGACGACCACCGTAACGCGCTCGGCGCCCAAGCGCTTGGACGTCCGGCAGCAGTCCATGGCGGTGTTGCCGCCGCCCATGACGATGACTTTGCCGGAGATGGATGTGGTGTGGCCGAAGGCAACGCTCGAGAGCCAGTCGATGCCGATGGAGATGTGGTCGCTGACCTCCCGGCGGCCCGGCAGGTCGAGATCCCGGCCCCGCGGAGCGCCGGTGCCGACGAAATAGGCGTCGTAGTCCATCGCAAGCATGTCTTTCATGCTCGTGATCTCGTAGCCGAAGTGGGCATTGACGCCCATGTTGAGGATGAGATTGACCTCCTCCTCCAGAACGTCCGCCGGCAGCCGGAACGCAGGAATCTGGCTGCGCATCATGCCGCCTCCGGCCGGATCCCGATCGAAGACGTCGATCTCGTAGCCGAACGGCAGGAGGTCGCGCGCGACAGCCAGGGATGCGGGTCCCGCCCCCATCAGGCAGATTCGCTTGCCGTTCTTCTTGTTGGGGACCCGGGGCATGTAGTCCGAGATGTCGCCCTTGTGATCGGCAGCAACACGCTTCAAGCGGCAGATGGCGACCGGTTTCTCCTCCGTGCGTACGCGCCGGCATGCCGGTTCGCAGGGCCGGTCGCAGGTACGCCCGAGGATGCCGGGGAAGACGTTGGAGTCCCAGTTGAGCATGTACGCTTCGGTATAGCGTTCCTCCGCGATGAGGCGGATGTAGTCGGGCACGGGCGTATGCGCGGGGCAGGCCCACTGACAGTCCACTACCTTGTGGAAGTAGTTGGGATCGGCGATGTTCGTCGCTTTCATCGGTTTTAGTGCTGGCGGACCATCACGCCGTTGCGATCGGAGCCTCTCTTGCCGTCCATGCGCCCACGAGACATGTCGGCGAGCGAGCGCAAACCCGCTCTCCGGAAACCTCCGCATTCTAGGGCGTTGGGCACTCGAGGCGCAACAAGAGCGTGGCGATCAGTCCACACGGCTGCCCGAACGAAGGCAGCCGCATTCCACGGGCGCGACGCCGACACCGTCGTGCGATCCTACTACGGTGGTAACATACGGCCATGCAATCTTCGCCGGCGCCCGAGCCCCCGGCGCCTCACCTCGTCCACAACTGGCAGGGACTCCATGGCAGTGGGGGTTCCCTCATGGCGGCTCGGCTCGCCGACACCACCCAACACCTGGTCGTCTACGTGGCGGCGGATACCGAGGCCGCATTCAACGCCGCTAGCGAGATTCGCTTCTATATGCCCGGGGAGGCGTCCGGGGAGGCGTCCGGGGGGGTGCCGGTGCTGACCTTCCCGGACTGGGAGACGCTGCCCTACGACCACTTCTCGGCCCATCAGGACATTGTCTCGAAACGCTTGGAGACGCTCTACGCATTGCCGGCGATGGCGCGTGGCGCGCTCGTCGTCCCGGTGACGACGCTTCTGCAGCGCCTTGCGCCCACGAGCTTCGTGCGAAGCCAATCGCTCATCGTCTCGGTCGGCGATACCTTCGACATCAGGACCGAACGGGAACGCCTGACGGCCGCCGGCTACCGCGCGGCCGACACGGTCTCGGAACGCGGCGAGTTCGCGGTGCGCGGGTCGCTCCTCGACGTGTTCCCAATGGGTGCCGCGAACCCGGTGCGCATCGACCTGTTCGACAACGAGATCGACAGCCTGCGTCTGTTCGACGCCGATTCCCAGCGTACGATCGCCGAAACCCACCGGGTGCGCGTCCTGCCCGCCCGCGAGATGCCCATCGACGACGCCGGGATCGCCCGTTTCCGCGCAGCTTGGCACCGGTCGTTCGATGCCGACGTGCGCCGCTGCCAGGTCTACCAGGACATCAGCGCCGGGATGGCTTCCCAGGGCATCGAGTACTACCTGCCCCTGTTTCACGAGAACACGGCAACGTTGTTCGACTACCTTCCGAGAGACACCGTGTTCGTGTTGGAAGCCGACGTAGCGGCGGCAGCGAAGCGCCATCTAGGCGACGTGGATGCCCGCTACGAGTCGCTGCGCCACGACGTGGAGCGACCCATACTTGCCCCGAACGCCCTGTACATCAGCGCCGCGGACTTGGACGTCCGGATCAAGCGCTACGGGCGCGCCCAGATCGATCCCAGCGCCGCTCGACGGCGGCATCGGGTCGACTTCGGGAGCCTGCCCCTACCGGATTTGGCCGCCAACCACCGTGCCCAGGATCCCGCTGTCCGGCTGCGCAGTTTCACCGCGAACGCGCAGGCGCGGGTCCTGCTGACTGCGGAAACCGCGGGACGCAGGGTCCACTTGGAGGAATTTCTGGGCAGAGCGAAGATCGCCTGCGCCGATTCCGACGGCTTCCAGCGCTTCGCCGAGGGCGAGGCGAAACTAGCCATCGCGATCGCACCCATCGAGCGCGGCCTGTGGCTCCCCGATCTCGCCGTGGTCACGGAGACGGAAATCTTCGGGCATCGCAGCGACATGGCCGTCGCCGAGCGGACCCGGCGGCGAGGCATCGACCCCGATCTCGTCATCAAGAACCTGATCGAACTCAATATCGGCTCGCCAGTGGTGCACATCGATCACGGCGTCGGCCGCTACCGCGGACTCGAGACGCTGACCATCGATGGGCATCCGATGGAATTTCTGACCATCGAGTACGCAGAAGAGGCGAAGCTGTTCGTCCCGGTCACCGCCCTGCACCTCGTGTCGCGGTATTCCGGTGCCGACGAGGAAACGGCGCCCCTGCACCGGCTCGGCTCCGACCAGTGGGCGAAAGCCAAGCGCCGCGCCGCCGAAAGAGCGCGCGACGCGGCGGCGGAACTGCTCGACATCTACGCGCGCCGCGAGGCGTCGATGAGTTTCGCGTTCGACAAGCCGGACGACGACTACCGCCGTTTCGTCGAGCAGTTCCCGTTCGAGGTTACGCCAGACCAGGACGCCGCCATCGACACCGTGATCGAGGATTTGACCAGTCCCAAATCCACGGACCGCCTGATCTGCGGCGACGTGGGTTTCGGCAAGACCGAGGTGGCGATGCGGGCCGCCTTTCTCGCGGTGGCCAGTGGCCGGCAGGTCGCGATCCTGGTGCCGACCACGCTGCTTGCACAGCAGCATTTCGAGACCTTCAGCGACCGTTTCGCCGACTGGCCAGTCACCATCGAGGTGGTCTCACGACTGCGCGCCGACGGCGAAGTGAAGTCGGTCGCCGAGCGGACCGCCGCCGGACGGGTCGACATCGTGATCGGCACCCATCGGCTTCTCGCCAAGGCTTTCGGGTTCAAAGACCTCGGCCTCGTGGTGATCGACGAGGAGCATCGCTTCGGCGTCCGCCACAAGGAGCAGTTCAAGAACCTTCGCGCCGAAGTGGACGTGCTGGCGCTGACGGCAACGCCGATCCCGCGCACTCTGAACCTGTCGCTCAGCGGCTTGCGCGACCTGTCGGTGATCGCCACGCCGCCGGCTCGGCGCCTGTCCATCAAGACCTTCGTCATGGAAAAACGGCGCGGCGTGATTGCCGAGGCAATCGCGCGCGAACTCGCCCGCGGAGGCCAGGTCTTCTACGTGCACAACGAACTGCGGTCCATCGAACGCGCCGCGGACGAAGCTGCGGAACTCGCGCCCGCCGCACGCATCGGCATCGGCCACGGCCAGATGCCGAAACGGCAGCTCGAGCGGGTAATGGGGGACTTCTACCACCGCCGCATCAACGTCCTGATGTGCACCACCATCATCGAAAACGGCATCGACATCCCCAACGCCAACACCATGGTGATCGAGCGGGCGGACCGGTTCGGACTCGCCCAGCTCCACCAGTTGCGCGGCCGCGTGGGACGCTCCCACCGGCAAGCCTATGCCTACCTCATGACGCCGCACCCGAGAGCCATGACCGCCGACGCCGTGAAGCGTTTGGACGCGCTCAAGGCCGCCGGCGAACTCGGGATCGGCTTCACCTTGGCAACCCACGATCTCGAGATCCGGGGTGCCGGCGAGCTGCTCGGCGAGGAACAGTCCGGGCAGATTGCCAACATCGGTTTCTCCCTCTACATGCAAATGCTCGAACGAGCGGTCGCGGCCATCAAGGCTGGTCGCACGCCCCACCTCGAGGATCCACTGCCCACCAACCACGAAGTGAACGTGCACGTACCGGCACTGATTCCCGACGACTATCTGCCCGACGTGCATGCACGGCTGATCATGTACAAACGCATCGCCAATGCGCCGGACCACGCGGCTCTGGATGAACTCAAGATCGAGATGATCGACCGTTTCGGCCTGCTGCCGGCGCCGCTCCGGAACCTGTTCCGCACAACCGCCGTCAAGCTCGTTGCCGGAACCCTCGGCATTGACCGGGTGGACATCGGCCCGGTTGGCGGGCGCCTCGAATTCGGGACCGAGACCGAGGTCGACCCCTTCACGGTCGTCTCGATCGTGCAGCAGGAACCCAGCACCTACCGGTACCGGGATGCCGACGGACGGACGGGCAACCGGCTCCTCGTCCGGCGCGCCATGCCGCATCCGGACACGCGCTTTCAGTTCGTCGAGGAACTGCTCAAGCGGCTGGGGGAGGCCCCGCCCGCGCTGGCTCGGGAGTCGCGGCGAGCGTGACCCGGTGGGCGATCCCGGTACTCGTCGCCGCCGCGGCGCTGGGAACGCTGCACGGCCGAGCCGCCGATCCCGAAGACCGCCTCCGCTACCGCTGGTATCAAGTCGAGTTGTTGATATTCAAGAATCCGCCACCCGAGAGCGGTGCTCTGGCCGAAGAAGGCATCGCCGCTCGACCGCGGCTGCTGGAGACGGTTCGCTATCCTCGATCAGCCTTTCCCCTGTCGGGAGAACCCGGTCGGACCACGGGGTACCCGTTCGGTCCCGAACCGCCAGTGGACGACGGCATGCCTCTGGTCATCTCCAACCTTGTGCCGCCCGCCTGGTTTGCCGGCGACTGCGTCACTGAATTCTGGACCCCCGGCAGAGCCGGCGATCCGTTCGAGAACCGCAGCGCGGCAGAACACGACCCCTGCCTGCCCCCGGACCCGTGGGAAGTCGAGCATGCGGGCATCGGCTGGGCCATGGATCCAGGCGTGCTCGGCCCGGCCCACGGCGAGCCTGCGGGCGATTCGGGTTCGGACCCGGCCGATGACCGCGCGGAACCCACGCCGGACCCCGACCAGACGACCTTGGAGGAACTCTCCGAGGCTTTTCGACAACACGAGGATCTCTTGCTGCGCGAGAGCTACGTATGGCGGCGGGAGACGCCGAGATTCGCCGACGAGCGTTCAAGACTTCGCCGTCTCTACGAGGTTGTCGCCGCCGGGAGTTGGCACCAACCGGTGCCTGCGCGCGAGCAGCCGCAGCCGCTCTTGGTCCAGGTGGGCACGCTGGACGAAAACCGGCGGCCGTTCCTGGACGGCCTGTTCAGCGTAACGCTTGGCCGCTTCATTCACCTCCAGGTGATGCTGCAAATCCGCCTACCGGGCGGCGACACGGCGTTGTTCTCGGAACACCGTCGAATGCGCAGCGACGAATCCCACTACCTGGACCACCCCGCGCTGGGAATCCTGGTCCGCGTGGATCCGCTACCCCTGCCCGAGGAGCTACACGCCCTCGCAGACGATTTCCAGGAACGCGACGAGTAGTCCTAGTAGCCGGGGGCGGGCTTCTTCCACTGCCGCGTGCATGTCGGCGACTTCGATGATGCCGCTCCCCCGCCCGGCAGCGGGATTGACGACAATGCAGATTCCGGCGTAGGGCAAGCCCAGTTCCCGAGCGAGCGCGGCTTCCGGCATCGCGGTCATGCCCACCACGGTGCAGCCATCCCGCTCCAGACGGTCGACCTCCGCTGCGGTCTCCAGGCGCGGCCCCTGAGTACAGCCGTACACGCCGCCGTCCAGCAGTTCGACGCCGGACCGGGTTGCGGCCTCGACCAAGCCCTTGCGCAACCCGGTGTCGAACGGATCGGTGAAGTCCGCGTGCACGACGCTGTCGGCCGTCGCGTAGGTGTGCGCCCGACCCCAGGTGTAGTCGATAAGCTGTCCCGGCAGGACCAGGTGGCCGTTGGCGAGCGACCGGGAAATACCGCCGACCGCAAATACCGCCAACACCGCGTCCACGTCCAAGCGGTCCAGCAGCCACAGGTTGGCGCGGTAGTTGATCTGGTGCGGCGGCAATGCGTGGTCGTCCGCGTGGCGGTTCAGGAAGACCGCGTTGGGTAGGGCGTCGTAGCGCCGCGGGATGGCCGATGCGGGTCCGTAGGGTGTTGCGCCGGAGTCGGCCACCGGGTGCCACCCGCCATCCAGATTGGAGAGTCCGGTGCCGCCGATGACCCCGACATTCATAGTGTTTCGCCCGTCCAATCCGCCGGCAGGGCGTAGATGCCCGACAACTGGCGAAACAAGCCGTCGCAGTCCATGCCGCGCCCGACCAGAAACTCGTCCGGCGCCTCCAAGGCCGCGTAGTCCACCTCTGCGGCGGCGGCCACGGCCTTGCGCACCAGCACCGCACTCAGCACTTCCGGCGACCCGCATGCCGCCACGGCGTTCTGGGCGACTGCCATGGTGGCACCCTCGTCGAGCACGTCGTCCACCAACAGCACGGTACGGCCCGCGAGGGAGCGTTCAAGCGTGCGCGCGAACCGGATCCCGCCCCCTTGGGTATGCTGGTAGCGGGACAGGTGCATGTAGTCCAACTCCAAGTCGAAGTGGAACCGCCGGAGAAGATCGGCGGTGAACGGCAGCCCGCCGTTCATCAGGCAGACGATCACCGGCCGTTTCTCCCAGAGCCGAAGGGCTATTTCCACCGCCACCTTGTCCACCGCCTTGTCGACGGCAGCGGCGTCGAACAGGCAGCGGGCGCGGGGGGGAAGCGCGGCACTCACTCGCGCTCGGGCTCGGGCTCGGGCTCGGGCTCGGATGCGATATGCACGGTCTGCGTCGGGAACGCAATCTCGGCACCATGACCCTCGACGATCGCCGCGATCCTGAACAGCACGTCTTCCTTGATGGTGTGGAACTCGGTCCAGACCGTGGTCTTGGTGAAGGTGTAGATCATCATGTCCAGCGACGACGGGCCGAAGTTCAGCAGATTGACCATGAGCGTCCGGTCCGTATCGATGGCTTCGTGGTGGACGAGCATGTGGCGCACATCGTCGATCACGGCCTTGAGAACGTCGATGTCGTCGTAGCGGACGCCGATGATCTCGTAGATCCGGCGGTTGAGCATCCTCGAGGGGTTTTCCACCGTCAGCGTGGCAAAGGTCGCGTTCGGTACGTACAACGGTCGCTGGTCGAAGGTGCGGATACGCGTCGCCCGCCAGCCGATCTCTTCCACAGTGCCCTCGATCTCCTGATCGGGGGAGCGGATCCAGTCGCCCACCGCGAACGGCCGGTCGAGGAAGATCATCAAGGCGCCGAAGAAGTTCGCCAGGAGATCGCGAGCCGCGAACCCGACCGCGAGCCCGCCCAAGCCGCCGAACGCAAGCACTCCGCTGACGGAGAATCCGAGCGAGGACAACGCCATCAGCATCGCCGTGATCGCCACCGATGCGCGCAGCAGCTTGCCGATCGCCGCCGCCGTGGTCTTGTCGACCGGGTCCTGGCGGTATTCGGGATCCGTGACGTGGCGTTCGACGTACCGAATCAACCGGAGGGCGAACCACGCCAGCAGGACGATGGCGACCACGTCCCGGAACGGATCGAGGTAGACCGTGAGCTGGGATTCGGCGTCGCGTAGCGCGACCTCCGAAGCGAACAACACGCCGAAGGACCAAATCGTCCAGCCGATGGGTTTGCGAGCCGCGTCCAGAAGGGCGTCGTCGTACAGGTTCCGGGTGCGTTCGAGCTGTTTCGCCAAGCGGTCGAACAGGATTTTCGCGGCATAGCGCACCGCGAGCGTGGCAAACACGATCGTGAACACGACCGGCCAGGGGCCCCAGCCGGTCGATTGGACGAGGTCGCCGATCGCCTCCACGGCACTGTCCATAGCGATTGCATCTCGTGGTTGATCGGGCGCGATGATAGCGGATGGCGCCATCCCGCCGCCCGGTCCATTCACGGAAGCCGACGCCGAGCAACGCCCACAACCGCAAGATGCCCGACACCGCCGTCACACCGCCGTCTCCAAAGCCCTTCACATCGTCCAGTTACTGTATATAATTGCAGCCTTACTGGATGGATGGACAGCCGCATGAACAAGCTGACCGCTCGCCAAGCCGAGATCCTCGATCTCGTCAAGACTCACATAGCCGAAACCGGCTACCCGCCCACCCGGGCCGACATCGCCCGGGAACTCGGTTTCAAGTCGCCCAATGCCGCCGAAGAGCATCTCAAGGCGCTTGCCCGCAAGGGCGCGCTCGAGATCGTCCCGGGCACCTCGCGCGGTATCCGACTACCCGGTGGAGACGGCCTGCCGGTGGTGGGCCGGGTCGCGGCAGGAAGCCCCATCCTCGCCCAGGAGCACATCGAAGAGACCTGCAAGGTGCCACCGAATCTGTTTCGCCCGTCTGCGGACTTCCTGCTGCGGGTCGACGGCGACAGCATGATCGACGCCGGCATCCGCGACGGCGACCTGCTCGCGGTACGCAAGACGCCAGAGGCCGCGAACGGCGCGATCATCGTGGCCCGGATCGACGACGAGGTGACGGTCAAGCGCTTGCGCCGAAAGTCCCGCAGCAGGATCGTGCTCGAGCCGGAGAACGCGGACTACGATCCCATCGAGGTGGACCTGCGCAACCAGGAATTCACGATCGAAGGGTTGAGCGTTGGCGTAATCCGAAGGTTCCTCTAGGCGCGCTGCATATGCAGCGCGATCGAGAATGCTTGCGCATTCTCAAACGCGCCCGGTAGGGCGCGCATTCTCCCGGCCTCGTTCGAAAGGCAACCCAAGTGTCAGTATTCGGCGCGCTCAAGGACTTTAAGGTCCTTCGAGCACGTCGATCACGACCGGCCCGTCGCCAATCTCCACGATCCCCACGTCGTAGCGCACCGCATCGTCAAGGGTGTAGACCCCGGTGTTGGTGTGCGGGAACTGCTCGCTGACGTGGTGGACCTCGATCCGGTGGGGACCGGGCACGACACCGTGCGAGGCTGGAATCGCGAACTGGCCCGCGTCGCCCCGCGAAGTCCGCACACGGGCCGACGGCGCGTTGTCGTCGAGGGGTAGCAAAGTCACCCATGCCCTACCCATGGGTTCGCCGCCCCGCGTCACCCGGCCTGCGACGGCTCGCCGCTGCCGATCTGTCAGCAGCCCGCCGCGCCGCAGCCAGTTGACCAGCAACACCGGCCACTCGCGGAAGTCCGGGTCGCCAGCCCCGAGCCCGGTACCGTGCTCGCCGAATCCGAAGATGTGCAACTCCGCCGCCACCCCGGCTTTCAGCAGCGCGTCGTAGAACAAGGTGGACTGCGATGCCGGCACGATCCCGTCCTCGTGGGTATGGACGAGGAAGGCGGGCGGCGTGGAAGCGTCGACACGCACGTCCGCAGGCGTGTATTCGTCCGCCTTGCGGCCGCGCAGCATCCCGTTCGTAACCGCGTAGACGGGTACCAGGAAATCAGGCCGGCTAGACGCGCGCTCGATCGGATCCACCGCCTCGGCGTCACCCGTGTCCCATCGCGTTCCAACGGCGACGGCGAGATGGCCGCCGGCGGAAAAACCAAGCATCCCGATTCGATTGCCGGCGACTCCCAAGTCCGCCGCGCGATGCCGCACCAACCGCACCGCGCGCAGGCCGTCCAGCAAAGAAGTATCGGAGTGGTAGCGTTCGCCCACCCGATAGCGCAGGACGAAGGCGGCGATGCCGCAGCGGTTCAGCCAGCGCGCCACCTGCAGGCCTTCCTCATCGGAAGACAGAATCCGATAGCCGCCGCCGGGATTGACGATGACGCCGGCGCCAGTGGCGGTGTCGCGTTTCGGCAAATGAACCGTCAACTGCGGGCAGTCGATGTCGAGATCGCCGACCGCTTGCGGAGCGCCGTCGGGCCAAAGGCGGAGGACAGTCTCGTAGAATGACTCACTCATTATGTCTATAAGCTATTGATTTTATATTCAGTGATCTTCAAGACTCGGAAGCCTTTCCGAACATCTCTTCGATATGGTCGGTCGGCAGAGGCGCGGTTACCTTGGACACGATGAACGTGGTCGCCACGGCCACCGCTTCGCCGATCGCCGCGCAAGAGAACGGGTTCGGGCCTTCGCCGTGGAGCCAGGTCAAGACGATGTCGAGCACGCCCCCGTCGAACCAGTCCGCGCTCAACGATTCGGTATGCAGTACCACGAAGGGCAAGAATCCCGCAATCAGCCCCGCGTAGGCGCCTGCTCGTGTCACGCCTCGCCACAAGGCCCCCATCACCAAGGGACCGGCGAACGCCGCCATCATTCCGCCGATGCCGATCCACACGATCAGCGCCACATTCCAATCGATCAGCAACCAGGCTAGCCCGCATTTCTCACCAGGGGCCGTGATGATCGCGGAGGATTTTGGGCCCGTGTGTACACGGGGCCAAAAGACCCGCGAGAGCCTCCCGCGCGAAGCGCGGGCGGGCGCGGCCAGCGCAGTCCGCCATCGGCACGATCATCGACATCGCGGTCAAACTAGTGAAACCCAAGAGCTCTTTGACGCCGACAAGCGGCCTGGTGAGAAATGCGGGCTAGGACCGTGCATAGGATCATGACCACCACCGTCGCCACCCGGCTGATCAGGAGTTCCTGGCGGTCGCGTT
>JAKZRQ010000163.1:0-5171 GCA_047518105.1 Pseudomonadales bacterium
AGTCTGCAACCGGCATGATCGTTGGCATCGCGGTCAACTTCTTGAAACCATGAGCTCTTTTGACGCCGAGAAGCGGCCTGGTAAGAAATGCGGGCTAGGTCATGCCGACGCCCGGCACGACCCAACCGATGTATCCGGGAGCGCGGTCGCGATCGACAAAGCAATGCAGGCAGTCACCCGCGCTGTCGAGGAGTTCGTATTCCCACTCCACCCCTTTCAGCAGCCGGCTATTGCGGTCGAGCCCCGCACACTTCGCGACCTTGGCATGAACGCCATCCGCACCTACCAGGAAGCGACAAGCCACCTCGTAGCCATCCAGCGTGACCCGGGTAGTGGTAGACGCGAAACCCCGGAACGGACAGGCGAACCGAACCTCCGCACCCGCACGGCGTGCCTCGTCCAGGAGGTAGCCCAACAGTTCCGCGGTGTCGGTGGCGAAAAAAAAAGCCGTCGCAGGCCAACTCCGCGCAGCGGTGACTCGGCGCGTAGACCCGGACGCGGCCAAGCCTGCGGATGATTCGCGCCGGTGCCGGCCACTCGGCCTGGGCTTCCTTGACCAGGATGCCCGTGGTATGCACGTGCTGACCAGGTGCCGCCTGCTGGTCGATCACCAAGACCCGAAGTCCGCGTGGCGCAGCCCGCTTCGCGCAGGCAAGTCCGGCGAATCCGGCCCCGACGACCACGAGGTCGAATGTTCCGGCCGGTGGCCGTGCCGACCGGCTCGGTACGGGCCGCCAGGGCTCGCCGCTGTCGATGGCCTCGGCGCTGGTCGCACTCACCGGCCAGGTCCTTGGGCGCAAGACGCCGCTGAGCCTGTCCACCTAGCGCGACGCGCCGTCGGCGGACTGCGCAAGCGCTGCGGCGCCGATTCGCTGGCGGGCGAAGTGGTAGGCCGTGCGGCCGCTCCGGACACCGCGCGCCAGGGCCCAACGCAGGGCATCCTTGCGCGCATTCTCGTTCCAGACAACGGCGACGCCCTCGACCGCCGCGAGCCGTGTCACCCAGTGCTCGGCAACCCGCAGATAGTCGTCCTGGCGGAACGGATAGAACGACAGCCACAGGCCGAACCGGTCCGAAAGCGAGATCTTCTCCTCCACGGCTTCCGCTTCGTGGAGTTCCCCTTGGACGTGTCGGGCAGCCGTGTTGTCCGACATGTGCTCCGGCAGAAGGTGGCGGCGATTGGACGTGGCGTAGACGAGGACGTTGTCCGATTGGGTGAACACCGAACCTTCGAGAGCACTCTTCAATGCCTTGTAGGAGGCGTCGTCCGCCTCGAAGGACAAGTCGTCGCAGACGAGTACGAAGCGGTACGGCTCGCTGTCCAGGCGGGCGACAATCGCGGCCACATCGCACAGCGTTTCCTTGTCCACCTCCACCAGCCGCAAGCCGTCGTCCGCAAACCGGTTGAGCAGGGCGTGCACGAGGGACGACTTGCCCGTCCCTCGAGCACCCCAAAGCAGGGCGTTGTTGGCGGCGAAACCGTGTACGAATTGTTCGGTGTTGGCAACCAGTTGCGCTTTCTGGTCGTCTACCCCGAGCAGATCCGAGAGCTCGATCCGATGGAGGTGACCCAACGGCGCCAAAGTACCCCCCAAGGGACCGCTTCGCCAGCGCGCGGCCCGCTGCCGGGACCAGTCGACACCGGCACCGGATGGCAGCAGCTGGAGCAGTCGCTCTAGCGCTTCTCCGGCCAAGTCGGCCAGGTGGGCCAGGTGGGCCAGGTTTAGTGCGCCGACGCCAGAGGTTTCCCGTTTCATCGATCGGGATTTTGCCAGTAAACTCGTGCTGCGGTTTCGCCGAAACCGCGCAAATGGGGATGTCGGCCATGGTAATCGGCTTCATCGCGTACTTGGTGGTTATCGCCGTGATTGCGGGCTACGCCGTGGTGCGTACCAAGACCACCGGCGACTATGTCATCGGCGGGCGCTCGCTGCCGCCATCCGTGGCGGGCCTTTCGGCTGGCGCATCCGACATGAGCGGCTGGCTGCTGCTCGGTCTGCCTGGTGCCGTATTCGTGGCCGGCATCGGCGAGGGATGGATCGTGCTGGGCCTGGCCAGCGGTGCCTGGGCAAGCTGGCGGTTCGTCGCGCCGCGCCTGCGCGCATTCACCGAACGGCTCGACAACGCCGTGACCCTGCCTCAGTTCTTCGCCCGCCGCGTGGGATCCAGGTCGCGATTGCCGAGCATCGTCGCGACCCTCCTGGTGCTGTTCTTCTTCTCGATATACACGGCCGCGAGCTTCGTCGCGGGCGCGCGACTGTTCGAGACGACGGTTGGCCTCGACTACCACGTGGCGCTCCTGATCGGCGTCGCGGTCGTTCTCGCCTACACCATGCTCGGTGGCTTTCTCGCCGTGAGCTGGACGGACTTCTTCCAGGCGCTGCTCATGGTGGCGGCATTGGTCGCCGTCGCGGCATTGGCCATTGCCAGTGCTCCCGACCTCTCGGCGTCGGCGAAACCCATCGGCATCGTGGCCTTGGTCAGCGCCCTGGCGTGGGGCCTCGGCTACTTCGGCCAACCGCACTTCCTCGCCCGTTTCATGGCGATCAAAGCGGTAGCCTCCGTGCCCCGGGCGCGACGGGTCAACCTCGTCTGGATGGTGGTTGCAAGTTCGGCGGCCGTGGCCGTCGGCGCCGGCGGCCATGCCTATTTCGGCGGAACCCTCGACGATCCCGAGACGGTATTCATTGCTCTGTCCGGGGAACTCCTGACACCTTGGATCGCGGGCATCGTCGTCGCCGGCATCCTCGCTGCGGTAATGAGCACCGTGGACTCGCAACTCCTGGTCGCTTCCACCGCCCTAGTCGAAGACGTGGTGCGCCCCTTCTGGCGATCCCTGGACGAACGCCGCATGCTGATGCTGAGCCGCGGCGCGGTCGTGGTGGTGGCCGCAGCGGGCGCGTGGATCGCGACGGATCCCGAGAGCCGGGTATTCGAACTGGCTGCCTACGCCTGGGCCGGACTGGGCGCGAGCTTTGGTCCCGCAGTCCTGGCTTGCGTGCTCTGGCGGCGGACCACCGAAGCCGGTGTCGTGGCCGGCATGCTCACCGGCGCCGTGGTTACCGTCGTCTGGAACGGCTTGAGCGGCGGTCCCTTTGGCCTGTTCGAACTCTACGAAATCGTGCCCGCCTTCGCCGCCGCGTGTATCGCTATCGCCATCGCAAGCCGACCGGGCACGCGGGCGGAAGGCATCTTCGATCGCCTGGTGCGTTCGGAGTAGCTCCTCGAGATCTATTGGAACCGACATCTTCCAGTAGAGCCACGTTCGCTGCGCGCAGAGAATGCGCCAGGATCCTCAACGCGCCGCCAGGAGCGATCATCCGTCGGCAAGCGGATTGATCATGCCGTGTTTCACCGCAAGCAGCACCAGTTCGACATCGCTCGACACGTTCAGCTTGTCGAAAATCCGGTAGCGGTAGCTGTTCACGGTCTTGGGCGATAGATGCAGGTTCGCGGAAATGTCGGCGACCCGCTGGCAGTTGATGACCATCAGGGTGATCTGCAGTTCACGGATGGACAACTGGTCGAAGGGCGAGTCCTTTTCCTCGTCGAAGGACTGGAACGCCAACCGTTGGGCGATGTCGAAGCTGACGAACCGCTTGCCGGCATAGGCCCGTTTGATGGCCGCGACGACCTCCTGGGGAGTACCGCGCTTGGTGACGACCCCGCATGCCCCGGCGCGCAAGGCTTGGGTTGGAAACGGGGGGTCCCAGGCGGCTGTAATCATCACTACCTGGGTACCGGTCTCCATTTTCAATATGCGTCTAGTCGCTTCCAGACCGCCCATCCCTGGCATGGCGATCTCTAGGGAGACGACGTGGGGATTGAGCTTCCTTGCCAGGTCCACGGCCTGTTCGCCACTGCTCGCTTCGGCGACCACGTCGATGGCCTTGACATCGCGTAGCAGTCGTTTGATTCCCGCCCTGAAAAGGTTATGGTGATCCGCGATGATTGTTCTTATCATAATTGACCGGCTCTTTCTTGGATGACCGAGGCTGTCTTGATCGGTCGAGGCGGTCTTCATTGACCGAAGCTGTCCTATGACCGAAAAGAACATAGGAAGGGCGGTCGCCACAGGCAAGATTGGTGGGGAGTTTCCCGCCCGAATACGCGAAGTCACCCAATTTCAATATCACAATAGTATCACCCGCTCGAGAAACCCTTCGTTCTCGGCCACGCTCGCTCTACGCATTCGTGCCTTGATCCCCCGGCGCACAGCGTAGGCGCGCCGCATGTGGCGGCGGGGCGCCTGACGGCGCGATCGAGAATGCTTGCGCATTCCTAAACGCGCCCGTAGGGCGCGCATTCTCCCGGCCTCGTTCGAAATGCAACCCAAGTGTCAACATTCGGAGCGCTCAAGGAACCTAGGCGATGCGACCGGCGCTTCTTCGTTGGAACGACGGCGGGGCTGGGCCGGCGGCGGAAGGCGGTGGAAGTGACCATCACCCGAATCGATAGGGTCACAACGGCGCCGGTCTATGGTGTACGACGGCGGCTTGCGGCTTCCACCTCAGTCGGTGCTCAATCGGGCGATACGATGATTGACGACTTGATGTTCGATGACCCGGGACGAGACGCCGAATTCGGCCGCCAGGCCATCAATCTCGTCGTCGCCCACGACTCCTCGGAAAATTCGTCTTCGCAGACCGGCAGACGGTGCTAGAAATTCCGCCGCGAAGGCCCGATTGCGCTGTTGGCGCTCGGATTGCACGCCGGTTAGCAGGGCGTCCGGGCGAGGCGACGTCAGCACTTCGGCAAGCGCACGGCAGAAGTGGAACCGCCTGCCAACATCGCCAAGCTGGCGAAAAGCGAACGCTGGATTATCGTCATTGGCCCGTGTGACAACTCCGTCGACCGCTCCTGCTCTGCCCAGGTCCACCGGCGAGACCGCTGTTTCGATCGACACCGGGCTTTCGCCTAGTAGTTCGTTTCTCAAAATAGTTTACAAAACGGCAATGCCGGTGCATGATGCCTGCCCGATCCAGTCAGGGAGCCGGACATGGCGAGGCGAACGGACCGTGCGGCGTTGGAATTGTCCGAGTCGGATCGGGAGATGTTGACGGCGTTGAGCCGCTCGGCGACGGCGCCCGCGCGCGAGGTGACGCGCGCGAAGGTGCTGCTGAGATACGCCGCCCGGCTGTCGATTTCGCAGATACAACGGGAAGTGGGCG
>JAKZRQ010000164.1:0-12017 GCA_047518105.1 Pseudomonadales bacterium
CGTGCCGACGATACTTCCCCAGTTTCTCCACGACTTGCGTCGCGCGGAGATTGTCGAGCGTATGCGGACCGATCCCCGAACCGTTGGTGACCTGTGGCTGGGGCTCGACCGTGATGCCGCGATGAACGTGATCGAGTGGGGACAAGCAGATTTCGATACTCCGGTGGGGACGTTCTCGGCCGAGGATCGAGTCCTGCTCTATGCCTTTTGGAACCAGCCCCGGCATCTTGAAGAACTCTCGGATGCATTCCGCCAGCTGTTCAGCGAGAACCGTCCCACTGAACCCCTAATTGTTGTCGACCTGGGATGCGGACCTTTCACCGGCGGCCTCGCCCTTGCTGGGCAACTCGGTTCCGGGGCGCAATTCGACTACATCGGTGTGGATCGTTCGCGAGCAATGCGACGGTTTGGCGAAGATCTAGCAACCGTAGCAGAGTCCATGCCCGCAGCGCTGCAGATCAAACGCCAGTGGGTATCAGATGTCTCCTGTGTCGCTTGGGATCATCCTCCTAGTTGGCGACCCGTGGTCGTCATCGTGTCGTTTCTGTTGGCGAGCCCGTCCCTTCCGGTCGAAGTCTTGGTGGCCGACTTGGAACTGCTCTTGACGAGGCCCAGCCGAGGGGAAGCCACGGTCCTCTATACGAACTCCCCCAAGTGGGGTCCCAACCGCAACTACCCTGCATTCCGCAACGCCCTATCGAACGCCGGTTTCCAGTTGGTTGTCGAAGACACTGGATCGGTCGAAACCGAGCGTAGAATACTTGCACTGCGGTACGCCTTGTTTTACCGCGGCCGACAGCAATCCCTCCGGCTGAGAGGTTGTTGAAGTGCGTCTGCCGACTTGGGATGAATTGAGCAACGACGAGGAGCAACTCGAAGTGCTGGAAGCCCCCCTCGACAAGTCTCTCTTTGTCGTTGGGCCACCCGGTTCCGGGAAGACTTCGCTGGCCGTATGGCGCGGAGACGCATTGGCCGAGTTATACGGGAAAATTCCCGTCATTACGTACAACCGCATGCTTCGGCGTTCCCTGCAGCTCGTAGCGGACGAATACGACATCGACATACGTGCTTCAACCATGCAGAGCTGCGTTTGGCGAGACTTCCGTAGCCGCACAGGCAATAAGCCTCCCACGATCCCGCCAGATCCTTTCGCCTACCACTGGAAAGTCATCAGTGAGCGCTTAGCAGGCACGGAGCCCGATCATGGAGCTCTTGTTGTGGACGAGGGGCAGGATCTTCCAACTGGTTTCTTTGTCTTTGCTTCTCGATTCGTAGCAATGACCATGTCCGTATTCGCTGACGAAGAACAAGCCGTCAGCAGAAGCCACTCGACACTTGCGCAGATTCAGAGTGCTGCTGACCTGCCAGACCCTATCATCCTCAGCGAGAACCACCGGAACACACCTGGGATTGCCCAACTGGCCGAGCACTTCCACAGGGGGCGTTTGCCCACGGCCACCGTAATACGATCAGGTTCTGGCGATGTTCCTACCCTCGTTCGATCCAGCAGCGCCGAGGCGACGGCTAGGCGGATTGTCAACGAGTTCCGCAACCGATCTGGCAGCATCGGCGTGATCGTCGATCAGGACGCTACGGGCGAGTCTGTGCATGCGATGCTTAGTGATCGCCTTTCCGGCGACCGCGTCGACAGATATTCGTACGACCTACGGAATGAAGATTCGATCGATGTCCGCGCGCCTGGTATCACTGTGCTGAACAAGGAGTCGGTCAAGGGTCAGGAGTTCGACACGGTCTTCATCCTGGAGCTTGATCGGTTCATCCCCTGTACCAACGATGCAGACTTCAGAGCCATGTACATGATGTGCGCCCGCGCTCGCGACAACCTGTTTCTCGTCTATGGGCCCGAATCCCTCTCGGCGGACTGCGAGGCCGCGCTGCCTGGGGAAGATGTCTTGGAGCGGTGATGTCGCGCGAAGAACAAGACATCTTCGACTTGGTCGAGTCACGGGAGGATTCTCCCGTTTGGCTCGGACTTGCTATGGACAACCGACGGTTGTTCGATGCGTTGCAGGACGGCTGGCTGCGACCGTTGCCCTCGCGGACCGGTTCCCTGGTCGGCGTCAATGCCCACTTGTGCGAACGCAAAGAGACTGATGAGAACCGCATAGCTGTTCGGTTCCAAGTGGACGTTGCCAAACTGCCCGACTTGGACGTCACCGCCTTTCGAGGCAACCAGTGGCAGTCTATGCCTCTATCGCGGGTCAACGCGACGGACGCCGCCGTGTTTTGGCCGGGTGTGGTGCCGCTGTTCTCGGTCCGAAGTCTCACCGTCTCGACGGAAGAACAGCGGGCCCGCCTCTTGAGTATTGGAAAACGCACTTCGAACATTGAACTGCCGACCGTACGCGTTGATCGCGATGCTCAGGAAGCTCCATCGCCGCCTACTCCACCACCCGAGGTGGATCCCGAGCTTGTTCTACCGACGTCAGCAGACTCGGTGCGTGGTGCGTTGAGCATGGCGCTGTGGGCCGTCCCGCGGATCGACCCTTGGATGGATGTTCTCATTGCCAGCTTGTCTTCTCACTCCCCAAAGCTGGCGGTGCTTGCTGGTGCAGTCGACGCGAACTGGTTGCGGTTCCCACCATGGGCGCGACCAGGCGATGCGAGACCTGATGGCGGACAGGAGCGTCTGTGGAAAGCCGCCGCAGTCGTACTCGGGTCGACCGAATGCCCACGGCCAAGGGAAGCAACGGAGAGGATCGCGGCAGTGGCTTTGGAGAGCGCTTCTGCGAACGACGCAAGCGTCGTCGAGGCATGGCGCATGGCCACGCACCGAATCCTACGCGCCGAGGCCGCGATTCAACACCAAGATTGGCGGGAACGCCCTGTCGGGTTGGCCATTCAGCTTGTGTTGTCACGCCCTGAGCCGATCACGTTCAAGACTTGGTTCGACGACAACCATATAAGTTTGCCCCCTGCCGTGGCGTGGTCGGCAGCCACATTGTGTGGTCTATTTCACGGCTACAAGAGACTGGACAAGCGCTTTCGCGGCAAGCGGGTTCAGCGTGAACTGATCGCGTTCCAGGCCCTACGAATGTGTTCCGCCGGAACCGGGGTGAACTGGCCGGACACGACAAATGATCCACCGAAATGGCGAAAGGAAACCGGGAGCTTCGTCCTGTCGTGGGGCGGTCTGGAGTTCGCCTGCAAGCATGAACAGGAACGTGGCCAATGGTATGCGGCGGATTTGGAATCTCACGCTGTGCGACAAGTAGCGCTTACCATAGCAAAGGAGAGAGGCTGGCCTTGTCTCTCACGGGTCATGTCGCTCAAAGAAGGCTCCAAGCCGATCTACGGTTCCGGCACCGTCGAGGTTCATGATCGGCTCGTGAACGTCTGCGGAGACGTTCTAGTCCGATTGTCTTCGGGCGACAAGGTTGAAGAGGTGCTCGATGGCGATGCCTTCCGGCACTCGGTTGCCGTGGAGCCTGGAAGGCTGCCAGCGCCTCCTGTGCCGCAAAGCGACGTCAAAGCTGACGAGGGGACACAGGCCATTCCGGGGCTCAGGATAGTCCGAGACTTCCTTACCGCGACCGAAGAAGCGGAGATCCTTACCACGATTGACCAGCACGATTGGAGCAACGAACTTCAGCGGCGCGTTCAACACTACGGTTGGCGATACGACTACAAATCGAGACAGGTCGGCCCGTCCATGCGTATCGGATCGCTGCCCGATTGGGCCGACAGAATTGCCACACGCCTAGTCGATGAGGGTCTCTTTCGAGAGGATCTCCCCGACCAGGTTATCGTCAACGAGTACTGTGGCAATCAAGGCGTCACTCCGCACATAGACAGCCCCTCGAGCTTTGCCGGGGTCGTGGCGATGATCAGCCTGCTGGAGACGTGGGAGATGGAGTTTCGAAAACAGGGAAGCAAGGACAAGGTAATTCACAAGCTCGAGCAGCGCAGCGTCACCATACTGGAGAGCGACGCCCGGTACCGATGGACGCACGAGATTCCGAAACGCAAGACCGAGCCGGGACCCGTCAAGCCAGGCAACAGAAAACCAAGCCGAATACCGCGTCGCCGCAGGATTTCGCTAACCTTCCGCAAGGTGATCGACACAGCGAAAGACCCTTGCACAAAAGAGTTGCAGCAGCGCGATTGATGCGACCCGCGCTGTGTTCCGAGTTGGACCTCCGTCCGCTTGCCAACGACACCTCCACCGCGTCACACTCGGCCCTACAAAGGAACATTGAGGGGGAAGCATGGGCACACCCGCGCGGGTGGTGGTACTGCCGGAGGAGCAAGGGCCACTCGAAGTCCAGGAGGTCAGCCTCCCCGACCCGGGTCCCACCCAAGTCGTCGTCAAGCAGTACGCGTCCGGCGTCTGCCATTCCCAACTGCACCAGATGCACTCGCCGCGTCGACGCCCGGTGTTGCTCGGCCACGAGTCCACCGGCGTGGTCATTCAGAAGGGCCGCGAGGTCCGCCACCTGGAAGAAGGCGATACGGTGCTCGTCACCTGGGTGCCCAGGGACGCCGCGCGCGCCGAGGGCCCGCCCACGCGGGCATCCTTGGATATCGGCGGCGGCCACGCCGTCTCGCAGAACGTGTTCACCTGGGCGGACCACACCATTGCCGACGAGCAGTTCGTGGTCAAGGCGGCAACCGGCATCGCCACCGACGTGACTTCCATCATTGGCTGCGCGGTGATGACCGGGGCCGGCGCGGTGATCAACACCGCCAACGTCGGCCCAGGCGACTCGGTGGCGGTCTTCGGCGTTGGCGGCGTCGGCCTTTCGGCGGTCGTTGGCGCACGGATGCGCGGTGCCGATCCGATCATCGCGGTGGATCTCGACGACGAAAAACTGGCATTCGCCAAGCGGTTCGGGGCCACCCACGGGATCAATGCGGGCGAGGTGGACGCCGTCGACGCCATCCACGCCATGACCGGAAAGCCCGGCCAGACGTCCATTGCCGGGCGCGATGTGACCGGCGTCGATTTCGCCTTCGACTGCATCGGCCTCAAGGTGACCATGGAGCAGATCGTGCCCGCCTGCAGACCGGGGCACTTCGGCGTCTGCCAAGGCGGCACCGCGGTACTGGTCGGCGTTCCGCACACGACGGTGGAACTGAACGCCGGCGAGATACTCCACCAGGAGAAGCAGTTCCGCGGCTCGATCGGCGGCTCGTGTTCGCCGGACCGGGACTTCCCGATGTTCCTCGACTGGCACGCCAACGGCGACCTCGACTTGGAGGCGCTGGTGACCGAACGCTACACCCTCGACGAGATCAACGAGGCCACCACCGCGTTGGAAGAAGGGCGTATCAGCGGGCGCTCGATCCTCGAGTTCTGGCGCGGGTGACGCATATGCGGCGCTTCGACCATGAACCATCGGCAGAGTCACCATTAACACGCTGATCGACACGCGCCCCTACCGGGTCGCAACGGGTGCCAAGGTGGATCTCGAGGCAATGCCCACCCTGCCCGGCATCGCGCGCCGGGGCAAGAGCGAGTTGCGCAACATGCTCGGACAGCGCGTTTCCCGCTTCGCCGAACTGCAGGAGGCCCTGTACGCCGAGAGTCGACGGGCGTTGCTCCTGGTTTTCCAGGGCATGGACGCCTCCGGCAAGGACAGCACCATCAAGCACGTCACCACCGGCGTGAATCCCCAAGGGTTCCGCGTGTCGAACTTCCGCCAGCCAACCTACAAGGACATGGAGTACAGCTATCTCCATCGGCACTGGACGACCCTGCCCGAACGCGGTCGCATCGGCATCTTCAACCGCTCCCACTATGAAGAGGTGGTTACCCTGCGAGTCAACCCGGAACTTCTCGCCGGTCGCAGATTGCCGCCACAACCCATCGACGATGCGTTCTGGACCGAGCGACTGCGCGACATCGTCGCCTTCGAGCGGCACCTGGTCCGCAACGGCACCACCATCGTCAAGTTCTTCCTGAACGTCTCCAAGAAGGAACAGAAGGCCCGCCTGCTGGAGCGCCTCAACGATCCGACGAAGCACTGGAAATTCGACCCTTCGGACCTCGAAGCGCGCAGCCGGTGGAACGACTACCGGAGCGCCTACGAGTCGGCGTTCGAGGCGACGAGCACGAAACAGGCACCGTGGTACATCATTCCGAGTGACCACAAACCGGCCATGCGGGTCATCGTCACGTCGATCATCATCGAGACGCTGGCGGCGATGAAGCCCCGCTACCCGGAGCCGGACGCCGCGCTCTTGCGGGCGATCAGGTCGGCAAGGAAGGCCTTGGCGTAGTCGAGAACGACTGTCCAGTGGTCGCGCCGAGCCCGGGCAAAGGGCACGCTACCAGGGGTCGATGTACGGATACTTCTTTTCCGTGCGCGGTACCTTCGGCGGCAACCGCTTCAGGCTGCTAGCGATCCAGTCCCGGGTATCCGCCGGGTCGATCACGTCGTCGAGGCCGCCGCCCACGCCCGCGTTGATGGCCTTGGCCCCCTCGTAGGCGCGTGCCACGCGGCGCTCGAATTCGAGCCGGCGCTCCTCCGAATCCTCAATGGCGGCAAGCTCCTTGCGGTAGCCGAGTTTCACCGAACCTTCGATGTTCATGCCCGCGAACTCGGCCGTCGGCCAAGCGACGGTGAAGAAGCCCACCAGCGAACTCGCACCGCACATGGCCTGAACGCCCAGGCCGTAGGCCTTGCGCACCACCACCCCGAACAGCGGCACGGTCAGGTTGGCGCCGGCGTTGAACATCCTTACGCAGTGCCGGACCAGCGCCGTCCTCTCCACGTCCGGACCGACCATCATGCCAGGGCAGTCCATCAGGCTCAGCACCGGGATGTCGAAGGCGTCGCAGAGCTGGATGAAGCGGGCACCCTTGTCGGCACCGTCGGAGTCGATGGCGCCGGCGAGGTGGTGGGGGTTGTTTGCGATGACGCCCATCGGCTGTCCCTCTACCCGGATGAAGGCGGTGATCACCCCGATACCGAACTTCTCGCGGATCTCCAGCACCGAACCCACATCGGCGATGGTGTGGACGATCTCCTTCATGTCGTACAGGCGCAGCCGGTTCTCGGGGACGACGTGGCGCAGCCGGCGCTGGTCGTGGGCTTCCCAGTCGGAAACGGAGCCTTGGAAGTAGGAGAGGTACTTCTTCGCGACCTCGACCGCTTCCTCTTCGTCCTTGGTCAGGATGTCGACCACGCCGTTGGGTACCTGGAACGACATCGGCCCCACCTCTTCGGGGGTGTAGATACCGAGACCCCCACCCTCGATCATGGCCGGGCCGCCCATGGCGACGGTGGTGCGTTCGGTGGCGATGATCACGTCGCAGCAGGCGACCAGCGCCGTATTGCCGGCAAACGTCCGGCCGTTGATGACGCAGACCAGGGGCACGAGGCCGGAGAGCTTCGAGAACTGGGTGAAGGTGTGCGTGTCGAACGCGACCCCCGGGCCCTTGCGGTCGTCACCGGGGCGCCCGCCACCGCCTTCGCCGAACAGGACGAGGGGTATGCGAAAACGGCTCGCCAACTCGAACATGCGGTCCTGCTTGTAGTGGTTGCGACCACCCTGGGTGCCCGCGAGCACCGTGTAGTCGTAGTGGACCAGCATGGCGCGCGCCGCCTGTTCGCCGAAATAGTCGGCGTTGATCGTGCAGAGGCCGGCTATCAGACCGTCGGCCGGCGTGTTCTTGCGCAGGGTCTCCATGTCATGCCGGGAGTGCTGGCGGGCGACGATGAGGGGCCAGTATTCCTTGAACGAGCCGGAATCGACGAGTTGATCGATGTTCTCCCGGGGCATGCGATAGCCCCTGCCGTAGCGCTTGGCGACGGCTTCGGGCCGGTTCTCGTCCAGGACGCAGGCGTGGCGCTCGTAGGTGAGTTCGAGGTCGGGACGGATGTAGTCCGGGTCCAATTCCTCGGCCCTCGCCGCGGCACCTCCCGCTACGTGGGCCTCTTCGATGAACACGATGGGATAGCCCTCGCGCACCACGTCGCCTTCGGCCATGGTGATCTGGCGGACGATGCCGTCGCGGTCGGCGGCGATGACGTGCTCCATCTTCATCGCCTCGACCACGGCGACCTGCTGACCCTCGCGGATCTCGTCGTCCACGGCGACATCCACCGAGACGATGGTCCCCTGGATGGGCGAACCGAGGCCGGTCGCGCCTTCCGGTCCGGCGATGGCGGATTCTTCCGGCTGAGGCGCGGCGGTCGCGGCTTGTGCGGCCTTGACCTTGGCATCGTGATCGAAGAGCGCAAGGGGGTCGCTGTTGTCCACCCGGGCACCCGCGTAGCCGCCGCCTTCCGCGACACCGGCTTCGACACCCGACACCCCGGCCGTTGGCGCGGCGAACCGTTGCGCTGCATTCGCCGAGGGGACCGCGAGTTCAGCGACGTGCTCGTCCACCCACCGGGTATGTATTCGTCCCGCCGCGAAGTCTTCGTGCTCGAGCACGTTGCGAAGGAACGGGATGTTGGTGCCGACGCCCTCCAGGCGAAACTCCGACAAGGCCCGGTCGGTCCGGGCGATGGCGGCCGCGAAGTCCTTGGCGGGGGAATGGGCGATCACCTTGGCCAAGAGCGAGTCGAACGCCGTACTGGTGCGGTAGCCGGCATAGCCGAAGCCGTCGGTGCGTACGCCGGGCCCCGCGGGCGCTTCATAGGCGGTCAAGGTCCCGCTGGACGGCCGCACCGTGCCGTCCTCGCCGAAGGTCTCCATGTTGACCCGGGTCTGGATGGCGTAGCCACGGGGCTTCGCGATGTCCGGATCGTCGAGGCCGAGTTCGTTGAGCGATGTCCCCTGGGCCAGCCTGATCTGCGCCTGCACGATGTCGACGCCGGTGACTGCCTCCGTCACCGTATGCTCGACCTGCAGCCGCGCGTTGGTCTCGATGAAGACGAAGGGCCGCGCGTCGGCGTTGCCCGAGACGTCGACCAGGAACTCGAAGGTGCCGAGATTCGCGTAGCCCTCGTTCTCCGCGAAGCGAACGGCGGCGCCGATGACGGCCCCACGCAAATCGTCGTCCAGCCACGGCGCGGGCGCAATCTCGATGACCTTCTGGTAGCGCCGCTGGACGCTGCACTCGCGTTCGCCCAAGTGGGCAACGGCGCCGTGCCGGTCCCCGAGGATCTGCACCTCGACATGCCGAGCGCGGGGCAGGAACTCCTCGACGTAGACGTCGGCGACACCAAAGGACGCCCGCGCCTCAGATCGGCACCGCTCGTAGATGGCTTCCAAGTCGGCGGAATCTTCCACGAGCCGGGTGCCCCGGCCGCCGCCTCCCGCCACCGCCTTGACGATCATGGCGCCGCCGTCGAGGGACGCCATGAATTCCTTGGCTTGCCCGAGGGAGACCGCATGGTCCAAGCCGTTCAGTACCGGCACATCGGCCGCGGCCGCAGCCGCCCGGGCACGGCCCTTGTCGCCGAACAGTTCGAGATGCTCGGATTTGGGGCCAACGAACACGAGGCCGGCATCGGCGCAGCGGCGGGCAAAGCTTCCGCGCTCCGCCAGGAAGCCGTAGCCCGGGTGGATTGCGCCGCAGCCGGCGTCCCTGGCGGCCTGCACCACGGCCTCCTCGTCGAGGTACGCCGCAGCGCCGATGCCGGCCAAGGTGCGGGATTCATCCGCAGCGCGCGTGTGCAGGCTGGCGGAATCGTCCTCGGAGTGCACGGCCACCGTGCGCAGCCCTAGCTCGGCCGCCGCCCGCGCGACGCGGATGGCGATCTCGCCTCGGTTGGCGATGAGCAGGGCGTCGAAGCTCATGGGGTCTCCTTAGGTCCTCAATACGCCGTCGGGACCTACCACAGTACCGGCGCGGGATAGCGTGCGATCTGCGCATCGGGCGTTACGATCATCATGCCGTTCAGAATTGCCTGGGACACCAAGCCCCTGTCGAACGGATCCCGGTGATGGGTCGGCAGCAGGGCATCATGGGCTGCGCTTGTCTCGTCGAACGCAAGCGGTTCGAGCCCCAGCCACTGGCGTCGACTGGCCACGTAGCGACCCGGCGGCTCCGGCAACGGCAATCGCCCCAGCCGGTACTTGATGGTAATCTCCCAAGTCGTCAGCGCGCTCACGAAGACTTCGTTCTCCGGGTCCCGGCAGCTCGTACGCGCGGTTGCGGTGAGCATGGGATCGTCCGCCGCCAGCCAAAGAAACGTGCAGGTGTCGAGCAACAGCCTCATTGCGGATCGGCACCTTCGAATGCGTCGAGCAGGTCGTCGGGTAGGGGCTCGAAAAAACTAGCCGGCACCTTCATGCCGCGGTCGATCCCCACAGGCCGCTGTGTCGAGGGGAGTTTGGGAAGCGGGCGAATCTCGGCAATGGGCACATTGCGCCGACAAACCACAACCGTTTCGCCACCTTCGACGCGTTCAAGATAGTGCGACAGTCGCGCCTTCGCCTCAGCAGTGTTGATCTTTATCATGACTAGATACTAGACCAACTATATGGACATGTTCAATCGTTTCCTTGGACGGGCTATCCCCGCTCCGGCGCAGAACCGGCCAACATGGAACGATACAGCCAGTCCGTGGTGCTCGGGTAGTTCGGCAGATCCGGACCGAAGTCCCGGTCCATGAACGCCAGCGTGCTGCGCAATTCGGCGACGCAGTCTCCGTACCGATCCCGCCAATCCCGCTCCGTCTTGTTGACCAGGTACGGATAGGCATCACGCGCCTGCTTGCCTTTCGGGGTCAGGTACACCTGGCGGGGTTGGCCACGCGCGGTGGGGGGCTCGGCAACGACCACCAGGTGTCGTTCCAATGCCGAGCGGCCGTTTCCCGTCACCCCACCCATTTCAGATGCTGTCTTCAGCGCCATGCCATCGTCATCCACGAACCGCAGGAAGTTCGCAACGAAGTCGAGTCCGGTACCGTGGCCCAGCATTCGCCGTTCGTATTCGATCCGAAATGCCGCCAACGCCTTCGAGAGCAACGCCGACAAGGGCTGCTCGTTGGCGTCGGACGTGTGATCCCGAAGCACCACGGGCCAGTCCGCGCCATGGGCGGGAGTGCGCGGCGGACCGGGATGCTCGGGCACGTGGCTACCGCCCGTCAGGCTGCTGTCGGCCAAACCGTATCCGGTCAGGAACCAAGGCAGCTCTATTTCGAATTGATTGACAACTGTCGCCAACGCCTCGCGTAGCGCTGCCGTTCGATCGGCGCCGAAGCGAGACGCGAAGCCCCGTTCCGCCGCACCGGCGAGGCGCGTGCCGGCGGCCCGCGCGTGCCGGCCTGCGGCCGTCAGCCGCAGCAGCGTCTGTCCGCGTGCGGGCTTTTCCACCGTGAGCCAACGCAGACGTTCGAGATCGCGGATCAATGCGCGTACCGCCCGGCGCGAAATGACGCCGCGCCGGATCAGATCGTGCCGATCCAGCGTTTCGTCGTCGAAGGGCCGCAGCACGTTGCTCCACACGCCGAGCGACGGCTCGGACCCATCGCCCGCCATCGATCCGGCGTAGATTCGGCAAAGCGTCTCGAAGGCGTGGCTCAGAAGAACGAACAATGGCTCGCCCGAGACAGCCTCGGCCTGCGCCGAGGGCTCCGAGGCGGCATCGCGATAGGGGTCATAGCCCATGTCCATCGCGTAGCAGAGCACCCGCGCGAACACCGGCACCTGGGCTTTCGAGAGCGCGTAGAACGTCGCATCGGGCGTTGTGCAGTCGCAGGCCAACGCGGCATCGGCTGTCACCGGGGCGCGGCCGTCGAGGCGAGTGCCGTTGCCCAAACGCGAGAGGATCTGGTCAACGGTCAACGCCGCGGTGCGCCCCTGCATGTCCTTCTCGAAGGCGAGCGCAAGGACGACGCGGTCTGCCTCCAAGTGGGCATGACTGCCGGTGGCGTCGGTCGCTGCAACGATTCCGGGAAACGACGCCAAGACCGAGCGCAGATCGGCAGGCGTATCGTTCGCCAAGGACACGACACTAGCCCGCATTTCTCACCAGGCCGCTTGTCGGCGTCAAAAAGCTCTTGGGTTTCACTAGTTTGACCGCGATGTCGATGATCGTGCCGATGGCGGACTGCGCTGGCCGCGCCCGCCCGCGCTTCGCGCGGAGGCCCTCG
>JAKZRQ010000165.1:0-4676 GCA_047518105.1 Pseudomonadales bacterium
GCTTCTCTTGGTCGATGGCCGGCAAGCGGCTAGCCGGGGCGCCACCTTGGAGCAACTCGCCGCGCTTATGGTCGGCATCGGTGCCGAAGAGGCCCTCAACCTCGACGGCGGAGGCTCGTCGAGCTTGGTGGTGAACGGCAAGCTGCTGAACAAACCCTCCGGGCGTGCGATCGAGCGTGAAGTGATGACCGCCATCGGCGTGTTTTGCGGTTGAAGGGCCGCACACGATTCGTTGCGATTCCTTGGCCCGCATTTCTCACCAGGGGCCGTGATGATCGCGGAGGATTTTGGCCCCGTGTACACACGGGCACAAAAGACCCGCGAGGGCCTCCGCGCGAAGCGCGGGCGGGCGCGGCCAGCGCAGTCCGCCATCGGCAATCGGCACGATCATCGACATCGCGGTCAAACTAGTGAAACCCAAGAGCTTTTTGACGCCGACAAGCGGCCTGGTGAGAAATGCGGGCTTAGGAATCGCGCGCGGTCGCGAACCCGCGCGCGATCATGTCAGGTCGTCGGTTCGGAAGCGAGGTGCCGGCGAACGGCGGCCACGGCGGCGGCGGCGCCCAACCCCGAGACGGCGGAGAACAACAGGGCTGTTGCGGCATCGGGCATCTCGGCATGGACGGAGCGCAACACCCGGTCGCGTTCGCCGCGTTTGAGCTTGTCTGCCTTGTTCAGCAAGGCGACGAGCGGCATGGGACGGTCCCGGCACCAGTCGATCATGCTGCGGTCGAAGAGCCGCAAGGGGTGGCGGGCATCCATCACGAGGACGATGCAAGCCAGGTTCTCCCTGCGGTTCAAGTAGTCGTCGACCGCCCGTCCCCATGCCTCCCGGCGCGACTTGGCGGCACGGGCATAGCCGTACCCCGGCAAGTCGACCAGCCGCCCGCCGCCTTCGACCGCAAAGAAGTTGATGAGCTGGGTACGTCCGGGGGTCTTGCTCACCCGCGCCAGTTGCCTGCGTCCGGCGAGCCGGTTCAACGTGCTTGACTTGCCGGCGTTGGAGCGGCCAACGAAGGCAACCTCCGGCTGGTCGCCGGCGGGACACGCGTCGAGGCTGTCGGCGCTCTGCAGGAAGTCGCTGACGAGCGCTTGCGGCATGAATGCCGCCGTTAATCCATCGTTGGACACGCTGCTATATAATCCACGTGCTCCGGCAGCCGCCGAGTCTAGCAGTCAGGCGGACTCGGGTCGGCGCGCCTTAACAGTCCAAACGGAAGAGAAGATCATCTTGGGATCGCGAAAGGACGAATCGCGACAATTCGGATCGCGAAAGATCATCGCGGGCGCGGCGTTCGTTGCCTGCTTGTCCGCGTCAGCCAGTGCCGTTGCGGCGGAACAGCAAGATGAAGGCGCATCGCGCCAAGGTGCCATCGAGGCGGGCCGCGTGCTGTCGGGAACCTGCGCCGCCTGCCACGGCGAGGACGGCAACAGCGCGCTGCCGGGCCATCCCAACATTGCCGGACAAAGCGAACGCTACCTGTTCCGGCAGATGGAGTTCATGCGCGACGGGGAGCGCGACCCGGGGCTGATGGCCGGCCAGCTCGACAACCTGACCGACGACAACCTTCGGGATCTGGCCGCCTTCTACGCAAGCCAGGCCAGCCAAGTCGGCCAAGCATCGCCGGAGAACATCGAACTCGGCGAGGCGATCTACCGGGGCGGCATTCTCAATAAGCAAGTTGCGGCATGCACCGCCTGCCATGCGCCGGACGGCGCCGGCAATCCACTCGCCGGTTTCCCCAGCGTGTCCGGCCAGACGGTGGACTACGTCATCGCCCAATTGAAGGCGTATCGCGAAGGCGAACGCACGACGGACTGGGACTACGAGGGCATGATGCGGCATACTGCGGTCAACATGACGGACGGCGAGATCGCCGCAGTGGCCAACTACCTGTTCGGATTGCATTGACGGACCGGCGCTTGGTCTAATGCCCCCACGCCCGAGATTGAAGAACGCAAGACCCGACTCGTGAAGACCAGCCGCCTACTCGCCATCTCTGCAATTCTGACGTTGTATTGCGCGTTTGGCGCCGCGTCCGAGGACGCGGGCCCCTCGCCCGAAGCCGATTCGCCAGCGAAGACCGCTGCCGTCGTCCCGAGGTTCGTCGAGAACCAGCACTACAAACGGCTGCCGATAGCCGTGGAGACCCGCGACCCAACGAAGATCGAGGTCGTCGAAGTGTTTTCCTACCTGTGCCCGCATTGCTACGACCTTGAGCCGCCGTTGGCTGCCTGGCTTGCGTCTCAGCCCGAGGACGTCGACTTCTACCGTTTGCCCATGGCGACGACGAACTTGCAAACGTTGGCGCAGGCCTACTACACCGCCGAGTCGATGGGCATCCTGGCGCGCGTCCACTTGCCGATATTCGAGAGCATTCACCTCTACGAAATCGACATGCGCCGTCCGCAGTACATGCGGCGGTTGTTCGTACGGGAAGCCGACGTGGACGAGGAAGAGTTCATGCGGACTTTCGAGTCCTTCGGCGTGATGACCCGTGTCCGCCAAGCCGACGCCCGGACCCGGATGTACCGAATCCTGGGCACGCCGTCGATGATCGTCAACGGGCGTTATCTGGCGGAAACGACGACCGTCGGCAGCATCGAAGGGATGCTTCGGGTGGTCAACCAGCTCGTTGCCATGGAACGCGAGGCGGCCGGGCAAGCAGCGGCGCAGCAAGCTCGGGCGACATCGCTGGTCGGGGATCCATAGGGTCAACCCGTCGTCGGGGAGTCGACCCGCTCTCCCGTTGATCTCCGTTTTTCATTGCCTGGCCAAAAGGATTCGGTCCGCGCCGAATCCGATTAGACTCCGCCCATGTACTTGGGGCTCGATCTCGGGACGTCGTCCGTCAAGGCGGTGGTGACCGACGGCGGCGCGGTTGTTGCGGAGGCGAGCGAAGCGTTGACGGTGTCCCGTCCGGGTCCGCGCATGAGCGAACAAGTGCCCGAGGACTGGTGGCAGGCGGTTTGCGCGGTGGTGCGCGCATTGCGCGGCCACGCGTCGTCCATCGAGGCGATCGGTCTTTCCGGCCAGATGCACGGTGCCGTTCTGCTCGACCGCCAAGGCCGCGTCCTGCGGGACGCGATCCTGTGGAACGACGGCCGCTCCGAGGCGCAGTGCGTCGCCTTGGAGAACGCCGTGGACGTGCCCGGCTTGACCGGCAACCGCGCCATGCCCGGCTTCACGGCGCCGAAACTCATGTGGGTGCGGGAGCACGAGCCGGAAACCTTTGCTCGCACGCGCACGGTCCTGCTGCCCAAGGACTACTTGCGATATCGAATGACCGGCGAGTTCGCGAGCGATCTGTCCGACGCGTCCGGCACCTTGTGGCTCGACGTGGGTGCGCGACGCTGGTCGCCGGCGATGCTTGGAGCAACGGCGCTCGACGTCGCGAACATGCCGCGGTTGGTGGAAGGCTCGGAAGTGGCGGGCCGGCTGCGCGCCGAGGTGGCGGACGTCTGGGGCATGGGAACGGTGCCCGTGGTGGGTGGCGGCGGAGACCAGGCGGCTGGCGCGGTGGGAGTCGGCGCCGTCGTTCCCGGCGTGCGCTTCGTTTCTCTCGGCACCTCCGGCGTCTATTTCGTTCCGGATTCGGCATACCGGGCGAACCCGCACGGTGGCGTTCACGCCTTCTGCCATGCCCTGCCGGGAATGTGGCACCAGATGTCGGTGATCCTCTCTGCCGCCAGCGCGTTGACCTGGGTGACCCGCCTTACCGGTGCAGCGTCCGAGCAGGCGCTGATCGATGAGGTGGAGCAGGCGACAGCCGGCCCGGATTCCCTCTACTTTCTCCCCTATCTTTCTGGAGAGCGTACGCCGCACAACGACGCCAACGCGTTGGGCGCGTTCGTCGGTCTGGATCACGATGTGGACCGGGCACGACTCGGACGCGCGGTATTGGAGGGCGTTGCCTTTGCCATGGCCGACGGCCAGCGGGTACTCGCCGAAGCGGGCGCGGAGGTGGGCGAGGTGAGCGTGATCGGCGGCGGCGCGCGCAGTGCGTTCTGGGGCCGGATCCTGTCCGCTGCCCTAGGACGGCAGGTGACCTATCGCGAAGACGCGGCGGTCGGCCCTGCGCTGGGTGCGGCAAGACTCGCCGCGCTCGGACACGGCGGCGGCGAGCCCGCGGAAGTTTGTCCCCAAGCACCGGTGGTGGCGGCGGTCCAGGCAACGGTTGCGGAAACCGAACGCGCGCGGGAGCGCTTCGCTGTCTATCAGGGGCTCTATCAGGACTTGAAGGCGCGCTTTCCTTCGTTGCGCGCCTCCTGAGCGCCCCGGGGCCGGGCGCGCGCCCGCCGACCAAGCCATAATGCATGCGTATTTGGTATGCGACTGCGCATGAGGTGATCGCCGATGAGCTTCTTTCCGGATGTGGACACGGGGCTCTGGCCGACTACATCGAAACCACGAATCCGGACCTGTCGCCAACCAGCGGACGTCGGGAACGGTTGGAGAACGCCGTCGCCAGGTTCGTCAGGCAGGACCTGCGCGAGGCCCTTTTAGAATGCGCGACGACAAAAGCCTGGCCCGGAGCGCGCCCCGATTCCGGCGGATCCTGCGGCTGGTCCTCAATGAAACGGTGGTTTCCAGCCTGGCGATTCTCGCGGTCTGCGCCATCGCATCCTTTGGCGTCACCGTACTGACATGGTTTGTCTACAGGAAGCAGTACGAG
>JAKZRQ010000166.1:0-2765 GCA_047518105.1 Pseudomonadales bacterium
GGTGGCCAGCGGTGCGTCCTGTCTTGAGACTCGAGGTGTTGTCAACCTCATCCAGGACAGGAGCATCACCGATGACCGACACGCCCATCAATCCGCTGCGCCAGCGCATGATCGAGGACATGAAGGCACGCAAGCTTACGACCGGCACGCAGACCGGTCACATCCGCAGCTGCAAGCGGTTCGCCGCATTCCTCAAGCGTTCGCCCGAGACCGCCACGGCCGACGACATCCGTCTGTTTCAGTTGCACCTCGCCGAGACGGCGATGAGCATCTCCAACCGCAACCGCACCATGACCGGGTTGCGGTTCCGGTGGCGGGTGACGCTGCGCAGACCCGATCTCGCCGCCGAGATCTTTCACGTCCGCGAGCCCCAGAAGATCCCGCTGGTGATGAGCCCGGACGAGACCCGCCGTCTGCTGGCGGTGGCGGGCAGCCTCAAGGCCCGCGTGGCTCTCAGCCTCGGTTATGGTTGCGGCCTGCGTGCGGGCGAGGTGGTCAGCCTGAAGACCAAGCACATCGACAGCGCCCAGCGGATCATCCGTGTCGAGCAGGCCAAAGGGCGCAAGGATCGTCATGTCATGCTGTCGCCCGAGACGCTCGATCTGTTGCGCCAATGGTGGAAGGCGCGGCCAACACGCGACGATGGGCAAACGCCCGTGCCGGAGCGCTGGCTGTTTCCGGGCCGCAAGGCGGGCCGGCCGATGACCACCCGCCAGCTCAACCGGCTGTTCCACGAGGCGGCCGACGCGGCGGGGATCACCAAGGCGGTGACGCTGCATTCGCTGCGCCACAGCTTCGCCACCCACCTGCTCGACCGCGGCGTGGACATCCGCATCATCCAGGCGCTCCTGGGTCACGAGAAGCTCGACACCACGGCGCGCTATACGCGGGTCGCCACGGGCACGATCGCGGGCATCGAGAGCCCGCTCGATCTGCTCGAGCCGCGCCGGCGGCGCAACAAGAGCCGAAAGGACCGGTCGCCGGCGTAACCGCCCGCGGCCATGTCCCGTCCCGCACTGGAGGTCGCGGACATCTTCCGCGACCACGGCCCGGCGTGGCGTCGCGCCAACGCCGGTCACGTCAGCCTCGGCCAGTTGAAGGTCATGTCGGCGATCGAGCGCTGCCGCACCGCGGCGCTCGGCGGCCACTTCATGCGCTGCGAGAAGTGCGCTCACGAGCACGTCGCCTACAACTCGTGCCGCAACCGGCATTGTCCCAAGTGCCAGGGCGGAGCCGCGAGGGATTGGCTCGCCGCGCGCGAGGCCGAGCTGCTGCCGGTGCCGTACTGCCACGTCGTGTTCACCGTGCCGGCCCAGATCGCCGACATCGCCTATCAGAACAAAGCCGTGGTCTACGACATCCTGTTCAAGGCCGCCGCCGAGACGCTGATGACCATCGCCGCCGACCCCAAGCATCTCGGCGCCCGCATCGGTTTCACCGCGGTGCTTCATACATGGGGCTCGGCGCTCACCCATCACCCGCACCTGCACTTCATCGTTCCCGCCGGCGGCATCTCGTTGGACGGCGCGCGTTGGCTATCCTGTCGGCCAAACTTCTTCCTCCCGGTGCGCGTGCTCTCGAAGCGGTTCCGCTGGCGTTTCCTGGAAAGGCTCCGCGAGGCCCATCACGCCGGGCGCCTCGCGTTCTTCAACGATCTGGCGCCCCTCGGCGAGCGCGATGCCTTCGAGGCCCATCTCGCGCCCTTGCTCAAGCGCAAATGGGTGGTCTACGCCAAGCCCCCGGTCGCCGGCCCCGCCGCCGGGCTCGCCTATCTCGCGCGCTACACCCATCGCGTCGCCATCTCCAACAGCCGCCTCATCGCTTGCGAGGCCGGCAACGTGACCTTCAAGTACAAGGATTACCGCGCCGACGGACGGGCGCGGCACAAGACCATGACCCTCGCCGCCGACGAGTTCATTCGCCGCTTCCTCATTCACGTGCTGCCGTCGGGCTTCCACCGCATCCGCCACTACGGCCTATTCGCCAACGGCGGGCGTGTCGCCAACATCGCCCGGGCCCGTGCGTTGCTTGGCGTCGACCCGCCACAGACCGAGCCCGCCGAGGGCGATCACGACGACGCGCCCGTGTTCCCTCCGCCCTGCCCGAGTTGCGCCGGGCGTATGATCGTCATCGAGACGTTCACGCCAGGCGACCAGCCCAATCACCGATCCGGACCCGATCCACCGACATGAAGCATCGCCAACTCATGATGCCGTCACGGCAGAGCGACGACCGAAACAACAACGGCCATTCCCGCTGGATCACCGCTGGCTGCGCTCGAACTCGGTCCGATGCCTCCCATCGGCGCCAACTCGCACCGCTCGGCCCGCACGGCAACTCTTCGCCCCGATACCCAGGCCAATCCACGCAGCTAAACCAACCGCCTTGATGCCTGCCCGCCAACATTCGAGACCCCGAAACAACGACCAAATCCCCATAGGCCCGGCCGACCGCCTCAGCGGCCTATCGCGCACCGATTTCCTGCCTTGGCGCTTCTCCGACGCCGGACGCCGGGACGTGTGGACCGCCGTGATGCCGGCGTCCGAGAAACCTGCACAAAAGCGGGCATTCGAAACATCCCTGAATACCCCAATTTCAGGTCTGGCTTCCGGGGCCATCAGCCCAACCCTTCTCAATCAACACCACATCGTTTCCTGTGATGACCAAAGTTGCCGGAATTCCCATCGACGACCAGCTCTCGGTCAGCCATTGGAAAGTGGTTTCGCAGAAGAAACAGATGTGGGTGGGGTCGGTGATGTAGTGCC
>JAKZRQ010000167.1:0-4608 GCA_047518105.1 Pseudomonadales bacterium
GTGCCCTCGCGGGTCTTTTGGCCCCGTGCGCGCACATGCTCCCTCAACCGTAGGCCCCGCTATGCTCTCGGTCGCGAGCACGCGCACAGGGCCAAAATCCTCCGCGATCATCACGGCCCCTGGTGAGAAATGCGGGCTAGCCAGCCGCCAGCGCCACCGGTTCCCGCAGCATCGCGCCGTCGGCGTCGTAACGCGCCAGCCGCCGCAGACCGACGTCCGCGCGCAAACCCCCAGCAAGCGGCGCCTCCTCCTGACGATACGTGCTGCGGAAGATCGGTCGCAGCTGGTCGTTTGCGGAACGGCATGGCGCGTTTGATAATCGTGCCGCGTACATACATGTTTCGGAAGGTTCCATGCCCGGACACAAGGCAGCAATAATCGACGCGAACGGATTCAACAACCAGGCGGAACTGCCTTGTTCGTTGAGGCTTGTCGACTTCCAGATCGCCATGCAGGACGTGTACGACCTGTTTCGCGATATCAACGGCTTGCTCCTGGATAAAGGTCTGAATCGATTGGAAGAGACGTTCCGCCCTGCCGCGATGTCGGGGTTCATCTCTGATCTGCTAACCGCGAGCTTGGCGAATCACGCGCGAAGCCTGACCGCGAACCGTCACTTCAACGGCCATACAGACGTTGTCGTAAAGGGCATGTATCCCAACGACCAAGTGCAGGCCGGTTTGGAAGGCGTCGAGATCAAGTCCACCCGCAAGAGAGGCGGTGCCGTCGACACCCACGGTGCCAGGGAACAATGGTTGTGCGTGTTCGTCAACCCAGTGGACAACGACACCGAACCAGCGCGGGAGCGTCGTCCAATGGCTTTCACGGAGGTCTACTTGGCGTGGGTCGGTGTGGGCGACTTTAGGAGAAACCCGCGAGGCGAACTCGGGACTCGCACGGCGACTCTCCATCGAAAGGGACTGCAAATACTCCGCGATAGCTGGGTCTACAAAGCCGAATTCCCATGACGACGCTGTATGCGCCGCCTGTCCAGCACGCTATCGAACCATTGGTGGCTGCGACGTGAGTCTGGAACAACATGGCTTATTCTCGCTGGTAGCGCGCCAAACGCGGAACCGACTCGACCGCCATTTCGTAGTATTGGACGTCCAACTCAATGCCGATGCTCTCGTAGCCCACAGCGGACGCTGCCGCCAAGGTCGAACCTGAGCCGCAGAAGGGGTCCAGGACCGTACCTTCGCCTAGCGCCAGTACGCCACGTACGATTCGCCGCAGGAACTTCTGCGGTTTGAGGCTAGGGTGCGGTGCCAATGCCCGCTCCTCCTTGCGTGTTGGCGCCGAGCGAATCACGTCCCCGAAAGGTTGCTCGTCTGATGGTCGCCGGAACCCGCCCGTGCGCCATTTGCGTAGATTGTCCTGAACTCTGCCTTCGATCGGTTTGCGGAATACAAGCCACGGCTCCCACATCGAACGAGGCATGACGCTGACCTCGGCGAATTCCTCGTGCGCCCCTTTGGGCCGGTCGCCTCCGCGCATGGTCGTGACCAGGCGGACTATCTCGCCCCTGCGTTCCAAGCCGCCTTGTGCCAACGCAATGGCGACAACGTGGGAGAGCAACGGATTCGTAGCGAGCACGACGTTCGCACCTGGTGCCAGGACCGGGATCAGAGCCTTTGCCCAGCGCGTGAAGAAGCTGCCCAACTCCTCTAGGTCGCTAGGCGACAACACCGTAAAGCGTGGCAGTGGAGATCGTTCTACCCCATCGAACGCCGGTGGCAAACGCCAGATGCCTCCCTGACGATTCCGCAGTTTCCTTTGTTCCTTGGACGAATACTCGACTAGACCGTACGGCGGGTCGGTCACGACAGCGTGAACAGAGTTTGGCGGCTGGCAGCCTAGCCACTCCACGCACTCGGCTTGGACAAGCGTCGTTTGGCCAGTCACAACCGTGGGGAAGCGTCTCGTTGTCGAGGTAGCGGAGTCGGGCGGAGTCGGGACACCTGATAGCCGGTAGTGACCCCGTCGCGGACGCTCGAACAAACGCGGTGTGTTGAGCCTCAAATAGGACCGGATGCTCGAATCCGGAACATCCCCTAGCAGTCTGCGAACGTCGGTGACGATTTCTTGTACCGGTGCACCGGACGGATGGGACTGCAGGGTCGCCAGAACGGCATCTCGAACCTCCCCAGGAGGACGTCTTTGATCAGCTACAGGCATGGTGTCAAATTAAAGACGTCTAGACGTCTTAAGTCAAGTTTCGCTTGGTCAATCATGGGTCGAGTACAAGAATCGGTTCTGTAGGACATCGGCGCAACATTCGACTGGAAACACCGGCAGAAGCATCACACCCGCGCCGCTCGAGGACTTCGACGCTGGCTGGGCCCGCGTGTACTTGTACGGCATGCCGTTGGAAGCCAAGAAGCCGGATCCCGGCCGCAGCCGACGGCCCAGGATGATCTCGCCCGCCGCGAGTGCAAAAGCGGAAAAGACCGAGTGGCGGTATTATCCCAGCCGTTATGAACACACCCGTCATCGACGCCCAAGTACACGCCTACGAACGTGATCGGCCGGAGCGGCCGTGGATGAGTGACGCGGACCGATCGGCGTTGATGGGCGGCAACGTCGAGCGCATCTACGGCTGGACTCCCAAGCACTGACGCCGACGGCTTTTCTGGTATCTTCAACACGACGAGCGATCAACTAGAGATCAATTAATGTGATGGCGGGTTGACAAAAAGGGGGAGACAAGTGACCCACGCATTGACACTCGAACAGAAGAAGACGCTCTACGACGACGGCTACATCGTTCTCAAGAACGCCGTATCCCAGGAGTTGGTGGATGCCGCCATCGACCGCATCCGCAATCCCGTCGAAGGCGTCTACGCCGGCGGTACCAAGGAACTCACCGACCTGCTCAACGCCTCGAGCGTCACGCCGATCCTGCACGACGCGATGGGCTACTTCGACCCGCCAAAGGCTTGTCAAGTGGGCGCTAACCGAGTTCGCAAGCCCGGTAACCACTTCAACAACCTGGGCTATCGCGAGAAGGACATGCCGTACTACGCGGCGGAGTCCCACATCGACGGCTTGTTGACCATCGGCGTTCCCCAGGAGGTCCAGGAGGGCACGCCCGAAGAGATCTACAACCGCTACATCGCTTCCGGTCGCAAGGGCGACATCGGCCGCAGTCCCGAGGTGATGGGCCACAACATGGTGCCGCTCTTCGAAGACCCGGAAATGACCTTGGGCATGGGCAGCTTCACGTCGTTCGTGTTCGTTTGCCTGAACGACCAGACCCGAGAAGGCTGTGGCCAAACGGCGCTCCTGCGCGGCGCCCACCACGCCACCGAGCAATTCTTCCGCTGGCAACGCGGAGTCAACGACTGCTTGGGCCCGGAGGGACCGGGCTGGCCGCGCCTCAACCACGACGCACCCAACCGCTGCGGGCTGGTCTACCTACCGGAATCCGTGCGCGAGCAGTTCATCGACGACACCTCCGAGACCACGCCGGACGGCGTCCCGTGGCCAAGACCGACCCAAGTGCTGATGGAGCCAGGGGATGCCTGCATCACCGTGTACCACATGCCCCACTCGGGCACTCGGAACGAGAACGGCACCGAGACTCGAGTGAACATCATCTTCCGGATCCGCAACAAGAAGCGCCAACCGGACAAGATGGTCAACGGCATCTCCGACCATCCCGACCGTGGCCAGCGCGGCGAGTGGCTCGAGTACGAGGAAGGCAACAACCCTTGGGAGCGGTCGAAGAACGCCCTTTGCGACATGTGGGACGAGTGGGAAGGCTTGTCGGAGCGCCCCAGTGCCGGGCCCACGCTTCGCTGAGCTGTGCGCGGGTCCGCCTCCGGCCCAGCCCCGGCGTCCTTCAATGAACAAGCGCCGGTCGCAGGCGCCCTCAGCGCTTCCCCATGGCAGCGCCTCGGTTTCTGTAAGCCATGAGCGCTCCGAATGTTGACACTTGGGTTGCGTTTCGAACGAGGCCGGGAGAATGCGCGAGCGTTCTCAAACGCGCCCACAAGGGCGCGCATTCTCAAACGCGCCCGTCAGGGCGCGCCGTCGCCACATGCGGCGCGCCTAGTCTTGGAGTGGTCGATCGGGCAGTTGGTCGAGCTGATCCGGGGGCGGCACGGCCGTATTGACACGGGGACTCTCTGCTGGCGAGTCGGACTGATCGCTGGGTACGAGCACACCTCTTGTCAAGAGCCTCACGACGCGCGACCCGCCGCAGGCCCACTGCGGACAGTTGTCGGCACTCCGGGAATCGTAACCATCCGCGATTTCCTCGCCATCGTTGGCCCCGTCCTGGTCCGAGTCAGCAATCGATGGATCCGTCCTTGCAACGAACTCCTGCAGGTTGGTGAGTCCGTCTCCGTCCGGATCTTGGTTTGCGTCACCGGGATCATTCGGATCAAGGCCATGTTCCAGCTCGTAACTCGTCGGCAGCCCGTCACCATCCTCGTCGGCCTCGTCGGCGAAGACGTTCAGTCTCCACGAACGTGAGTCTTTGAGTAGGCTTTCCGGATCGTTGCGAACTTTGACGGTATTGTCGGTGACCTCCAGCCGAACCACATGCTCACCTTCGCCGACTGTCGAGAGATCCAGATCCATCTCGTCACTGCGCCCGATGGG
>JAKZRQ010000168.1:0-12410 GCA_047518105.1 Pseudomonadales bacterium
GTGAGGCGCCAACCAACCTACGTCCGACGGCGCCGTGAACACCCCTTGCCACGTTCCCCACCATCGCGTCATCATTGGCGACAGCCGCGACACCTTCGCATCCTGATTGTCGCGCGCTTCGCATCCTGATTGTCGCGCTACACCTGTGCGTGCTTACCGGTCAGGGGGCGCGCATCGACACGTCGACGGCCGGCGGGCGGCTGGTGTTTGGCGTCTTCGCGGCGCTGGCCGAGTTCGAGCGCGAACTGATACGCGAGCGCACGTTGGCGGGACTGGAGGCCGCGAAGGCGCGGGGCCGGAAGGGTGGCAGGAAGTTCGCGCTCTCGAAAGCCCAGGTACGCCTCGCGCAGGCGGCGATGGCGAGCCGCGACACCTCGGTGGCGGAGCTATGCCGGGAGTTGGGGATCGGCCGTGTGACGCTCTACCGCTACGTGGGCCCGACTGGCGGCCTCCGCGGGTACAGAAAGAAGGTCTTGGACACCTAGAGAGCGAGAACACTGAGAAGCACGGCCTACTGGCTTGTCGGCAGCGGAGGCGAGCCGGGCGCGCACAGCGGGCTAAGCGCTTGTGAGGGCGAAACGCGCTTTGCGAGGCGATGCCCAACGAGCGTGAGGTGAGCCTCAGGGAGCCTTTGGGCCGGAGGCGTGGAAGAAGGCGAGGCGTTTGTCGGTTTCGCGTTTGGGTAGACGGCAACGGGGATGGTCGCGGATGGCTACGAGGCCGTCGTGCAACTGTCGTGGAGTTGCGACGTGTACCGAGTACATGTAGTCGAGGAGCCAGAGCAGGCCGTGGCAGGGAACGTGCTCGCCGTCGGCGAGGCGTCGGAGGCGGCCATCGCCGGTCAGGAGCGTACCTTGGATGTGCTGGGCGAGCGATAGGGCGAAGGCGTCAGGGAGCGACAGTGCCGGGGCGGTTCGCCGATACCGTATCGCGCGCGCGACGGCCGCGCTGTCCAAGTCGAGGACCTTGAGGCCCATTGCGACGAGGCGCGCGCCGCCGTAGGGCTCGAGTTCGCGGCGATACAACAGGTCGGGTACGCAGAATTCGAGGGGGAGCGCGAAGGCGGCGGCGAAGAGGGATCCTCGCTCGAGATCGATGAGCACGGACGAGTCCGAGACGACCACGCGGTCGTACATGGAGTCACTCCGTGGCCGGAGATGCGGGGAGGGTTCCGCGCATGTAGTCGTCGACTTGACCGATCGGGACGTCCAGGAGTTCAGCGGCCTTCGACACGGTGATTGCGCCTTCTGCGAGGGCGCGGAGACAGAGGCGGCTGAATCGGCGGGGCTGTTCGCCGGACATGGCGCCGTACTCGCGGTACGGAGGCTTGCGCCAACCGAGCAGGTCGAAATCGTCGAACAGTCGGCGGTAGGTAGCTTGGTTGATGATGGTTAGGTCTCTACAGCGATGCGTGACGGCCTGCATGCTGACGCCGAAGATGTGTTTCAGGGCGAGCAGTTCGCCCAGACCGATGGACGTTCGATGCTTCCCGACTTCGAGCCACATGGCTTCGGCAGGCATGAGGAACGCGCCGGCGAAGCGGTGGGCGAGGCGTTCGGCGTTGAGACGGGGCGAGACTTCCAGGATGGTATGGCCGAGTTCGTGGGCGATGGTGAATCGCTGTCGCTCGCCCCAGTCTTCGGCATTGACGACGACGAACGGAACGGGGGGTAGGCCGGGTCGGCGCGCGCGCGCGGCAAGCCCGCCGATGTCGCCGAGGGGGAACGCGAATATCTTGATGCCTCGTTCCTCGAGAAGTTCGACTAGATTGGGAATCGGTTCGTGGCCGAGGCCCCAGTGGTGCCGAAGGGCATCCGCTGCGCGGTCGGCCTCGATGGGATCGGTCTGCACGGGATACTTGGCGTCCCTCGGGCCGTCCCACTTGGCGCTGGGAAGTTCGAGGATGTCTTCGATCGCGAGATAGCGTTCGAGTTTGCCGAGCACCGCGGCTTCGACTTGGGCTTCGTCGCGCTTGCTGGTGAAGGCGTTCTTTCTGAACTCGAGGTCCTGAAGCACGAGTTCGGGGTCGCCGAGCAGGTGGTCGACGGACGTGCTCAGGGCGTCCGCGAGGGCGATCAGCACGGTGCTCCCGGGCGTGGCTTCGTTGCGTTCGTACTTCCCGATGGCCTGGGGCGTGACCAGGTGGTCGATGGCCGCCGCGAGGTCGCGCAGCGATAGGCCTGCAGCGGTTCGGGCAAGCTTGAGTCGTACGCCAATCATGTCGATCCCCCCTCTAAATCTTGACCCAGTAGTTTACATTATGGGAAAAATAATATGGTGTTGTAAACCTTTGATCGGCCACGAGGCACTTGCGCTGTAGTTTTTTTTGGCGCGACTGCGCCGGATTGGCGGCTTGAAACCGAGGCGACGGTCGGCCGACACCGCGCCGACGGTGGCGACGGGGGTTCGCGGGGTCGCTCGGGACCGGGTTTGCGGCGTCCAAAAGCGAACTATTTCCATTTGCACGGGCCGCGCCGCACGCGCGCGCAAGGGGGCCCCTCGACCGGCGCGGTCGATTCGGCGCGGACGGCTGGACGGCGGCCGGTCAGGCCGCGAGCGGCAGCCCCGGGTCGACCAGCGAACGCATCCGCTCCGGGCGGCCCGCCAAGACCGCGCCCAGCGCCAGCGCCATCATCACGGCCACCGCCAGGCCCAGGCGCGTCTTCATCTTCGCCCGGCCGCGCACGAAGTGGCGCTCGAAGCCGAAGCTGCCGTCGAGGCGCGAGTTGATCCGCTCCAGCGCCGCGCGCCGGGCGTAGCCCCGCTTCCACGACGGGCTGCCCCACGGCGTCGGCGTGAACGTGCGCCGGTCGCGCCCCGCCAGGTCGATGCGCACCACCCGCCCGTAGTCCCCGGCGCCCGACCCGGCGTCGCGGGGTTGCGGCGTCTCCCACGGTGTGTGCCGTCACGGCTGAGGAACACATGGCGTCTTGCGGTGCGTCGTGCGAAGGGGGGTCCACACCATCTGCTCATCTTGTCGTCGGTCTTGAAAAAACAGCATGCTGTCAAAGGCGCAGAACGTCGCTGGTACCTCCCCGCTGTCCGAACAGGTCAACAAAAAGGAGTCCGTCCGCGTTGCGGTCCGGGTAGGCCGGGCGTCGACGCCGACGCGCCCTCGCATGCACCCTGGTCGCCGTCCCGACAGGCCTCGCGGGCGAGCAGGGTCGACATTCGGCGGGCTCAAGGAATCTAGCGTTGTCAAGACGCGGACATCCGCACGGTTGAGCCAAGGGGCGGGGTGCGCCCTGCCAAAGAAGTGCGCCGAGCAGCCCCAGTTCACCGGACGGTCGATTTGCCGCAGCAATGGGGTTCGCCCGAATTCAACACTTGTGTCAAGAAAATTGTTGACGCGCATTCCCTCGGGGCGTACTGTCGGGGAAATTATGGGAAACAGTGGGTTGAGTGGGCTTCTTTGAACAAGGATGTGTCGATGGTCAGGGACGACCACCCACATTGACGGGGAGGGAAGCCCGCCAACATGACGGTCGAGCATGTTTCGGGGCATACACAAGGTCAGTCTGGACGAGCGCGGTCGCTTCGCCATGCCGGTGCGCTTTCGCGACGCGCTCCGGGCGCGCTCGAACGGCAAGCTGGTGGTTACCGTCGACCGGCGCGACAAGTGTCTTCTCCTCTACGCCGAAGGCGATTGGCAGGCAGTAGAGCGGCAACTCCAGACTCTGTCAAACCTGCATCCGGCGATTCGCCAGCTCCAGCGCATGCTCATGGGTTTCGCGAACGAGGTGGAATTGGACGGCGCGGGACGCGTGCTCCTGCCACAAACGCTGCGTGAGTACGCGGGGCTTGAGAAGAGGGTCGCGGTGCTGGGTCAAGCCAACAAGCTAGAGCTTTGGAGCGAGGACTTGCTCGAGGACAACATCGAGAGTTGGCTCGAACAAGGCAACCGGGCCATCGACGACCTACCCGATTTGGAACTGCACCTCTAAATTCGCCAAGGACGACGAGCGGCATGGGCGGAGGAATGGAGATGCTGGCCGCAACCCAGGGATGTCAGGCAGGTGCCAACGCGGTCCACGCACCGGTGATGGTCGAGGAGATGGTGAACGCAATTGCCGTTGATCGCGACGGAGGCTACGTGGATGCGACCTTCGGGCGGGGCGGGCACGCCCGCCGCCTGCTTGGGGAACTGTCCCCGAACGCGCGCTTGCTCGCCCTTGATCGGGACGCGGCCGCCGTCGCAAGCGCCGAATGCCTCGCGGGCGAAGATCCCCGGGTGCGTGCCTGCAGGGGTAGATTCTCTGCCTTGCGGGAATACTTCGACGACGAGGCGTGGGGAGCGCAATCGGGCGTGATGTTCGACGTGGGCGTGTCGTCGCCGCAACTGGACGATCCGCGCCGGGGTTTCAGCTTCGACGCGGACGGTCCGCTCGACATGCGCATGGACCAGCGCGACGCTTTGACCGCGGCAGCTTGGTTGAATCGCGCCGCCCAATCGGAGATCGCCGACGTGATCCGCCGTTACGGGGAGGAGCGTCACGCGGGCCGACTGGCGAGACGGATCGTGGCGTCCCGACCGCTCGAGACCACGTCTGACTTGGCAGCACTGGTCGCCGGCGCATTGAACGTGTCCACCGCGAGGTCCGTTGCGAGAAGGGCTGGCGCCGCACGCGTCTACGCGCGCGTATTCCAAGCCGTCCGCATTCGCGTCAACGACGAGTTGGCGGAACTCGATCGCGGTCTGAACGCGGCGTTTGCCGCCCTCGAGGTCGGTGGCCGTCTGGCGGTGATCACGTTCCACAGCCTGGAACACCGCCTCGTGCGTCAACGATTCCGATCCTGGGTCGAGGGTCCCGCGTTGCCGCGGCGGTTGCCGATCAAAGGCGCGGCAGCGAGGGTGGCCAGTCGGATCGATGTGGTCGGCAAGGGCGTGCGACCGTCGTCGACAGAACTCGAAGCCAATCCTCGCGCCCGCAGCGCGTTCCTTCAGGCCGTGGAGAAAGTCGCTACGGATGCCCCCTTCTCCACCGACGCTGGCGCCGGACGCCGGACGAGATCCCCAGGGTGAAGCAACAGATTCCGCCGACCCGCTGGATGCTGCTGGGCGCAATCGCCTGGCTGGGCGTCGCGATCACCGGCATCGAGTCCGCGCGCCAGTCCGGCGAGATGCGTGGCTTGTTCCAGCGCCTGTCGAGCAACCAGAAGTCCCAGGACGGTCTCTTGGCCGAATATCGATTGCTGCTGCTGGAACGTGCGACCTTGGCGGGATACCACAACGTCGAACGCATCGCGGTCGACGAACTCCACATGCGGTTTCCGGACGACATCCGGCGGGTGGCGCCGTGAACGGCCTGTCTTGGCGTCATCACATGCTGGTGGCCGTGCTGGTCGCGATGTTCTGCGCGTTGGGCATGCGTACGGCCTATCTGGGCGTCACCGAGCGCGACTTCCTCAAGGAACAGGGCGAGGCGCGATCCGTACGTGTGGTCGACATACCCGTTCATCGCGGCATGATCTTCGACCGCAACGGCGAGCCGTTGGCGGTCAGCGCACCGATGAGCTACGTCTGGACCGACCCGCAGCTTGGGACGTTGACCGCATCGGACCTGCATCGCCTCGCCAACGTCCTCGGGACTTCCGCCGAGAGTCTCCAACGTCGCCTTGACTCGGGTGCCAGACAGTTTGTCTACCTGGCGCGCCGGTTGGCGCCGAACATCGCGCAACGAGTCGCCGAACTCGACATCGAGGGGATCCGCATTGGGCGGGCATACCACCGCTTCTACCCTGCCGGGGAGACTGCGGCCCACGTCGTCGGCCGTACCGACATCGACGATGTGGGCCTCGAAGGCATCGAACTGGCATTCGACCACCACCTCACGGGTACGCCAGGCACGAAACGCGTGCTGCGCGACCGCAAGGGAGGCACGGTCAAGGATCTCGACTACGTCCGGGACCTCGACTACTTGCGCGCCCCGGACTTCGGCGGCGATGTGGAACTGGCCTTGGACCTGCGCTTGCAGTTCATGGCCTACCGGGAGCTCAAATCCGCAGTGGAACGCAACGGCGCAATTTCCGGCTCGCTGGTCATGCTCGATGCCGCCACCGGCGAAATCCTCGCGCTCGCCAATCAGCCTTCCTTCAATCCCAACGATTGGCGCGACCGCAGCGACCACGGCGTGCGCAACCGCGCCATCACCGATCTCTACGAGCCCGGGTCCACGGTCAAGCCGATGACCGTGCTCGGCGCCATCGAGGGCGGGTTCTACACGCCGGATACGGAGATCGACACCGCGCCGGGGCATATTCGGATTGGCGACAAGATCATCGAGGATCCGGTCAATCGAGGCCGTCTAACCGTCGCCCAGGTACTCGCCAAGTCGAGCCAGGTGGGCATCACCAAAATGGCGCTGGCGATGCCGCCGGAAACGGTGGTCAGCGTCTTCCACCGGGTCGGCTTCGGCGACTACACGGGCTGCGATCTGCCCGGCGAAGAGATCGGCACCGTGTCCACGGCGGACCTCGACAAGCCCATCGGCAGGGCCACGCTCGCCTACGGCTACGGGCTGATGGTCTCCCCCATGCAGCTCGCGCGCGCCTACCTGACGCTGGCGAGCGGGGGCATCCGGAAGGATCTCAGGATACTGCTCGATTCCACGCCGCAAACCCGTGCGCGCGCGGTTTTCGCCGCCGCCGACGTGCAGGCCGTGGTCGAGATGCTGCGCGGCGTTGTCGCTCCGGGCGGCACCGCACCGAAAGCGCGCCTTGCCGGGTACACGGCGGTCGGCAAGACCGGAACGGCTCGCAAGGTGACGGCAGAAGGATACGACGACCAAACCCACGTCGCGTTTTTTGCGGGTTTCGCACCGGTGGAAGCGCCTCGGATCGTGCTGGTGGTGGTGATCAACGAACCTAGCCGAGGCGTCTTCAGCGGTGGGAGGGTCGCGGCGCCGGTGTTCGCCGCCGTCGCCGAACGCGCGTTGCGCATCCTGGGCGTTCCGCCCACGGGCGAAACCGTCGCCGCACGTGAATCGGGCTACTCGCCGAGGGGGCGCGCGGGCGTTGCGGAGCAGCCAACGTGACCGCGGCGATGGATCTCGGCACATTGCTCGCCGATCCGCGGGCGCCGGGCGTGGAGGTGACAGGCGTTGCCTGCGACTCCCGCCGGGTGCGAAGAGGCGATCTATTCATCGCCTGCCGGGGAAGGGTCTTCGACGGCCATGACTTTGTTCCCGCGGCAGTGGCGGCGGGTGCCGCTGCCGTGGTTTCACAACGACCCGTCGAGGCCCGGATCGCCAATTTCGTTGTGCCCGACATCGCCAGCCGACTGGGCCAACTCGGCGAGAGGTTCTACGGTTCGCCCAGCCGCGAACTGGAGCTGGTCGGCGTCACCGGCACCAACGGAAAGACCACCGTGGCGTACAACATCGCTCAGGTTCTCGATCAAGACGGGTTCACCGGCTATATCGGTACCCTCGGGTGGGGCAAACCCCCAAGGCTTCGTGCATCGACACTGACCACCGATGATGCGATCACGCTGCATGCGCGATTGAGGTCGCTGGTGGACCAGGGGGCTCGCCGCGCTGCCATGGAGGTCAGCTCGCACGCCTTGGATCAAGGTCGGGTCGACGCCTTGGCGTTCGATGTCGGTGTATTCACGAACTTGAGCCGCGACCATCTGGACTACCACGGTTCCATGGAACGATACGCCGCCGCCAAGAAGAAGCTCTTCGGGCCGGGCTTGCGGATTGCCGTCGTCAACGCCGACGATCCCACGGGCTGCGCGATCGGAGATGCGATCCGGTGCCAAGTCGAAACCATTGCCGTCGGTCGCCGGAGCGCCGTGCGCTGGTCCGACGTCGTCTTTGGGAGCGATGGAATCCGGGGTGTGTGGATCACGCCTTGGGGCCGCCGCACGTTTTCGTTGCCGGCGTTCTTCGGCGAGTTCTCGGTGTACAACGCGGCGTGCGCACTCGCCGCGTGCTGTGCCCTCGGGGCTGCTTTCGACGATGTCGTTGACGCGATGGCAACGCTGCCCGGCGTTCCCGGACGAATGCAGGCGGTGGCCGCCTCCCCTGCGGTTGTCGTCGACTTTGCGCACACGCCCGATGGTTTGCGCGCGGTTCTCGCCGCGGTCCGCGCGCATCTTGCGGGCAGCGGCGAGTCCGGAGGTCGGGTGATCGCGGTCTTCGGCTGCGGCGGCGACCGGGACCGGGGCAAGCGCGCGCTCATGGCGCGGGCGGCGGAGGCGGGTTCGGACCTCGTGGTCGCGACCTCGGACAATCCGCGCACCGAAGACCCGGAGCGAATTCTCGACGATGTCGTGGCCGGTTTCCGCCACCCGCGGGAGGCGTTGCGCATCGCGGACCGGCGCGACGCCATCGCTGCGGCGTTGGGTCGGGCCCATGCGGGCGACGTCGTCGTCTTGGCCGGCAAGGGCCACGAGCAGTACCAGGAAATCACTGGCAAGCGCTCGCCTTGGAGCGATGCCGCGGTGGTCCGCGAACTCCTGGAGAAGCGGGGGCCTCAAGGGACTGCCGACAGGCGGGTCGGTTCGGCCAACGGAGAACGCTGATGCTGCTGTGGTTCACCGATTTCCTCGCCCAACACCTGAGCGGCTTCGGCGTGTTCCAGTACCTGACCTTCCGTACGATGGTCAGCGCCATGACGGCCTTGGCGATCTCGCTTCTGGTCGGACCGACCATGATCCGCAAGCTGTCCCACCACCAGATCGGGCAGGTTGTTCGCGAGTTGGGCCCTGAGACCCACCTGAGCAAGGCCGGGACACCCACCATGGGCGGAGCGCTGATCCTGGTATCGATCATTGCCGCCACATTGCTGTGGTGCGAACTCGGCAACCGCTACGTCTGGATCGTGCTTGGCGTCATGGTCCTCTTCGGCGCCATCGGCTGGGTGGACGACTACCTCAAGATCAGAGAAAAGAGTTCGCGCGGGCTTTCCGCCGGACGCAAGTACTTCTGGCAGTCCGTAGTTGGCCTGGTCGCCGCGGTGGTGCTGTTCAAGACAGCCCAAGCCCCGGCGGAAACGGCCCTGATCGTGCCGTTCTTCAAGGAAACCGCGCTACCGCTCGGCTTCGGTTTCATCGTCCTGACCTACCTGATGATCGTCTTCATGAGCAACGCCGTGAACCTGACGGACGGCCTGGACGGGCTCGCGACCTTGCCCACCGTGATGGTGGCCGCGGCCCTTGGCTTGATCGCCTACCTGGCGGGACACATCGAGTTCGCGAACTACTTGCAGATTCCCCACATTCCGGGGGCCGGCGAACTGGCCGTATTCTGCGGCGCCCTGATCGGTGCCGGATTGGGGTTCCTCTGGTTCAACACGTATCCGGCCCAGGTGTTCATGGGCGACATCGGCGCCCTGGCGTTGGGCGCCGCGTTGGGCACTGTCGCGGTGGTCGTGCGGCACGAGGTCGTGCTGCTCATCATGGGGGGGCTCTTCGTCGTCGAGGCGGTATCGGTCATCATCCAGGTGGTGTCGTTTCGGCTTACCGGCCGGCGCGTCTTCCGCATGGCGCCCATTCATCATCACTTCGAACTGCTGGGTTGGCCGGAACCGCGCGTGATCGTCCGCCTGTGGATCATCACCCTGGTGTTCGTGCTGATCGGCCTGTCGACGCTGAAGCTGCGATGAGTCCGACCACGACAGCCGTCATCGGCCTGGGCGCGACCGGGTACTCGTGCGTTCGCCATCTCGCCGGTCGGGATCGGCTCATCGCCGTCGATACGCGGGCGAAGCCGCCGTTTCTCGAAGCCGTACGCGAAACGTATCCCGACGTTGATATCGTCCCGGCCAGCGGTTGGCGGGAGGAACTCCGGCATGTCCATCGCGTCGTGGTCAGCCCCGGCGTCTCCATGGATCACTGCCTGGTGGCCTGTGCCCGCGCCGAGGGCGTTCCTCTCACCAGCGACGTGGAGTTGTTTCTTGACGCGGTGGATGGCGTTCCGATCATCGGCGTCACCGGCACCAACGGCAAGAGCACGGTCACGACGCTGGTGGGCGAGTTGCTCACCGCCGCCGGCATCGGGGTTGGGGTCGGCGGCAACCTCGGCACGCCGGCATTGGATCTTCTCGGCCAACAACGCGATGCCTACGTCTTGGAGTTGTCGAGCTTCCAGTTGGAACGGCTCGAGCGCCCAGGACTTGCCGTCGCCGCGCTGCTCAACGTCAGTGCCGATCACATGGACCGCTATGCCGACGTGGAAACCTACGCGGCGATCAAGCGACGCATCTACGCTGGCGCGGCGCGGGTCGTCCACAACGCCGAGGATCCGCGCACCGAGCCCGGCGCCAACCATCCCGCAGCGGCCATCGCGCTGAACGGCGATCCGCGCTGGCGGGTGGAAGACCGTGCGCTCGTGGTGGACGGCCGCCGGCTTGCCACCGCGTCGTTCGGCTTGCGGGGTCGACACAATCACTTCAACGCCTTGGCTGCGGCGGCGGTCGCCCACCAGGCGGGTGTTGCGGCGGACCCGCGCGTGTTGGCGGAATTTCGTGGCTTGCCGCATCGTTCGACGCTGGTCGCGGAAGTGGACGGCGTCGCCTACATCGACGATTCCAAGGCCACCAACGTCGGCGCCTGTGTCGCCGCGCTCGACGGATTCGGTACCGGCGCGGCAAACATCGTGCTGATCGCTGGCGGCGACGCAAAAGGGGCGTCTTTCGATGCCCTTGCCGATCCCGTCCGCCGTCACGTGTCCCGGCTCGTGTTGCTCGGCCGGGACGCGGGCCGCGTGGCGCAGGCGGTGGGCGACACGGTGCCTAGCGTGCGTGCCCGCGACATGGGTGACGCCATCCGTCTGGCGCGGGCGAGCACGCGGCCGGGCGACGCCGTGCTGCTGTCGCCGGCCTGCGCAAGCTTCGATATGTACGTCGACTACCGGGCGCGGGGGGACGACTTCGCTGACGCCGTGCGTGCGTTGGCGGACGGGTCTCGGGAGGCGGCCGGAGCATGAGCGAGCGATTGGACATCACCTTGGCCATGATGTGGCTGGTGCTGATCGTCGCCGGCTTGGTGATGGTCGTGTCCGCGGCCGCGACGCTCCCGGGCGGCCCTGGATACTATTTGACCAAACACATCATGTTCGCGGTGGCGGCGTTGCTGGTGGTGGTCGTGGTGGCGACGGTGCCGTTGCGCACCTGGGAGGTCGTGCACAAGCCGTGCCTGCTGCTCGCCATCGCGTTGTGCGCCGTGGTGTTCGTGCCCGGCGTCGCCGATGAAGTCAAGGGTAGCCGACGATGGATCGACCTCGGCCTGTTTCAGTTGCAACCCGCCGAGGTCGCCAAGCCGCTGGTGGTGGTCTACTTGGCAGGCTACGTCGCGCGCGCGGGGGACCGCCTGTCGTCGAGTTGGGCTGCGCTCGTGAAGCCGATCGCCTGGGTTGGCGTGCTGTGCGCAGTCATCCTGTGCCAAAGGGACTTCGGCAGCGTCCTCATGCTGGCCACCCTGACCGGCGGGGTGCTCTTCCTTGGTGGCGCCCGATTCCGGGACTTCTGCATTCTGGCCTTGCTGGCATGTCTGATGCTGCCGGCGATCGCGGTGCTCGAACCGTACCGCGTGGAGCGGTTGCTGACCTTCCGCGATCCCTGGGCCTCCGCATTCGGTGGCGGCTACCAGTTGACCCAGGCGCTGATCGCCTTCGGCCGCGGCGAGTTCTTCGGCCTCGGGATTGGCGAGGGCGTGCAGAAACTGTTCTACCTGCCCGAGCCCCACAACGACTTCATCTACGCGGTGATCGCCGAGGAACTGGGTCTGGTCGGCGCGATCGGGGTGCTGGCGCTACTCGGCTACCTGGCCATCCGCATCTGCCGGATCGCCCGGGATGCCCTCGACGAACGCCGGGTGTTCGCGGGCATGGTGGCGTACGGCGTCGCCTTGCTACTCGGTATCCAAACGGTCATCAACGTTGGCGTCAACACCGGCGTTTTGCCGACCAAGGGACTGACCCTGCCGTTCGTCAGCTTTGGGGGCAACAGCCTGGTGGTCTGTTCGGGGCTCTTGGGCTTGGCGTTGCGCGTCCACTACGAACGTCGGCGATTCCGACCCCGGGAACGAAGCGCCATGGGCGACCCCGCCGCCGCGCCGGGAGGATCCAATGCCGTGCGCTAGCCCGCATTTCTCACCAGGGGCCGTGATGATCGCGGAGGATTTGGCCCCGTGTACACACGGGCCTGTGCGCGTGCTCGCGACCGAAAGCATAGCGGGGACTACGGTTGAGGGAGCACGTGGGCGCACGTGCCCGTGTGTACACGGCCCGTATGTACACGGCCCGTGTGTACACGGGGCCATAAGACCCGCGAGGGCCTCCGCGCGAAGCGCGGGCGGGCGCGGCCAGCGCAGTCCGCCATCGGCACGATCATCGACATCGCGGTCAAACTAGTGAAACCCAAGAGCTTTTTGACGCCGACAAGCGGCCTGGTGAGAAATGCGGGCT
>JAKZRQ010000169.1:0-18295 GCA_047518105.1 Pseudomonadales bacterium
CCGCCGCGCGACCGCCACACCCATTGCCCTAGAATCCTTGAGCATGCCGAATGTTGACACTTGGGTTGTTGCGAACACCGGTGGGCAGCGCTCTTGAACGGCTCGTATTCCGAGACGCGCTCGCGTAGCGAGACGCACTAGCCCGCATTTCTCACCAGGCCGCTTGTCGGCGTCAAAAAGCTCTTGGGTTTCACTAGTTTGACCGCGATGTCGATGATCGTACCGATGGCGGACTGCGCTGGCCGCGCCCTCGCGGCCCCTGGTGAGAAATGCGGGCTAGTTGCTCTCCATCGCCGCCAATTCCGCCGCCCGCGCATGGAAAATTCGGTGGAAAAGCGTCCTTCGACGGCATACCCATAGCACAGGACAACGGCGTCCGGCGCCCAGCGCGCGAACGCCATGTCCGACGAGCGCAAGAACCGTATTCCAGATGACTCTATCTGTCACGGGCAAGGGGTCAGGATTGCAGCCTATGTAGTTCCGCTCGCAACTCCGCGTTCTCCGCCTCGACCGCCTGGCGTTTCGCCTTCTCGTTTCTGCGTCCCCGCTCTGCCTGTTCGCGAAGTTCCATGGCTCTTGTTTGGTCCGGCAGTACTTCGCCGGTTGCCGGATCGCGCAGCCACAGGTTGTTGCCGTCCGGTACTAGATCCAGTTCCAGCAATACGCTGTGCGAACCGCCGGCGGTCGACGACGGCAGCGGTTCGTGTTCGGCGCCGGCGCGCAGCCCCCAGCCTTCCAGCACCGGCCCGCCCCGGCGAACGCCGCGCGGATCGAAAATCCAGTACTCGCGCACACCCAGGTCGGCGTACAGGTCCGGCTTGTGGAGAACGTCGGTTCGCCAAGTCTTCTTGGACAGCACCTCGAGCACCAGGTCCGGCGCTTTCGGCTCCTGCCAAACCTTGTACGACGACCGGTCTCCCGGCTCGACGTCGAACGCCACGACGACATCCGACACGACCGCCGCCGCGCCTACGCCCCGGTCGACCAGCACAAGCATGTCCGCCAAGACGCAAACACGCCGCCCCTGCGCCCTGTAGTGCGCGTACAACGCACCGTGCCAATAGGACAGGATCGGGAAATGGACCTCGGCTTCGGGGATGTGCGAGTTGTCCTCGCAGATGTAGCCGTCGTCGTCAAAATAGATCGGCGGAACCGGTTTGTGCAGAGCCTTGGCGTGGGCAGCGGCGAGCCCCGAGCGCAGGCGAGAATCCAGCGCGGATGCACGCTCCGCCGAACGTCCAGGTTGTCGGGAAGTCGAGGTTCGGGGCTGCATCATCGAAAAGTACCACAGTAGCGTTCTCGGGTGGCCGCGAGGGGGCAAGGCAAGACACGGGATGATCGATCGAAACAGGCAACGCGCGTTAGCGAGATCGTCCCATCCCGGTGTAGGAGATTCGCTACCTAAACACGCCAAATACGCTTTTCGAGACGAGGGTCGTGGACGACCGCGCTATGGCTTCCGAGGTCGCCGCATCATCGCCCCACGTAGGCAGGAACAGACGACGAAGTCCATTTAGCCGATCATACAACGGGGCAGACGGCTTCCAATGCTTCTACGGCGCCTCCATGACGGCGCGAATCCGATGCTTGTCGCGGGCTTTCTCGTAGGCCTTTTGCGAGATCCGTCCCTCGTCCAGCAATGACTTCAACTCGTTGAGCTTCCGGTCGAGCTTGTCCCGTTTCGCCCGTCCCGGCGGGCGCATTGGCTCGGGTCCACCGCTCAAGGGTCCCCGGTCCTTGAATCCGTAGCTCGCCTGTTCGAACTCGACTCGTTGATTGACGCTGCGGATCCGGAAGTAGAGCACTTCGATGAGCACGAGCCCGGCCAAGGTCGGGAGCATCCAAGGGAGGCTTCCGAGGTGGAACGCCTGGTAGATCAATGCCGCGTTCAGAGCTTGCACAAGACCAGCGAGCACGACGAGCATTCGCTTCTGGTAGCGCTTCGTCGATGCGCTGATCGCCTCAAGCGACGACTCGTTCGACATCCGCCAGCCGATGCGATCGACATCGTTGGCGATGTAGCGGAAGAACTGGGAGAGCGCGATGAGGAAGAGCGCCAGCAAGGGCGGTCGCCAACCGTGGTAGACGAACAGCATGGCGACGAGCAGCATGTACCCGCCCCCGATGCCGACGAACAGCGTCCCCTTCCAGAGCCGCTGCAGCTTGACGTGGGCAGACGTTTCGACCGGAGAGGTCATGGTTCACCTCGCATGGAACAGACGCCAGAGGGAGCACAGCGACCGGCGGCGCATGTTCCATGGAAGGTCGGTGTGACCGGGCCGGAGGCGGCGCGCCGCACGCGGCGCGGCCCGGCGTGCAGCGGCAGCGAAGGCGCTTGGCTTGCCAAGCAGCCGGGCCGGCCATGGGGCGCTCGCATCCCGTTCACAGCCTTCGACATCGGTAGCATATGGCTCCGAGGGTCGATCAGTCGCGAGGGGAAGGCAATCCAAACCCGGCAAGTATCAGCACCGGGCCTTGTCGGGTCTCGTAGAACGGTACGCCAAGCCATCATCCATCAGTGGTCGAAACTCGACACACCCGACCGAATCACTTCTTGAGCACCGTGATCCCGTTGCGGTACTTCCGCCACCAAGCGAAATAGTTGAGCGCGACAATGCGGAACGCCAAGAACCGGCGCAACCGGCTTCGCAGCCTCGCCGATTGGGGGCTTCGGCCAGTGGCGGAGACGGCGACCAGGAGATCGAAAGGATGCGGGTGGACCTCGGCTTTGGCAAATCCAAGCGACCGACCGATCCGCTTGACGAGGTCTGGCGGCATGTCCTTCTCGTTGACGTTGTAGCGTTCAACCGCTTCATGGGACGAGAGACTCGCGTGGTGGCCTTCTCCTGGCTCCGAGACCACGCAGACCCCTCCGGGCACCAAGGAATCGTAGGCGGCCTTGAGGGCGGCGCGTTCATCCTCCGCATGGTGCAAGGCGTCGTAGAACAACACCCCGTCGAAGTCGCCGGCGCATTCCAGGTCTTCGAAGTCGCCAACTTGAAATCGCGCGGTCGTCGCGTTCTCCTCCAGGCGCCTCTCCTCGGCCAATGCGATCATTCCAGGGGCAATATCCACCCCCAGCACGTCGTACCCGCGGTGTGCAAGAAAGATGCTCGTCCAGCCGGAACCGCACCCAAGATCGAGAATTCTGCCGGGCGGCTTGGGCAGGAAATACAGGATTTGGCCGATCTCCACCAGATGCCGTCCGCAATCGGGATCGGAGAATGGCTTGTACTTCGCGTGCCGGCGCCCTTCAGCGCCAATTACGCTGGGGTACTCGATTTCGCCCGTCTTCATCCGCGAACCTGCCCAGGCACTGTATCGACCGGTGCCGTCAGCGCGCTTGTTCGGCAGCCCTGGCGCCTTCCAGGTACTCCCGCGCCGCGCCGATCAACAACGCGCCGGCGCTCGTGAGGAACACCTGAACCCCGCGTGCGCGCCAATACGCACAGTCCTCGGAAGTTCGGGCAATGGTCCCCGCAGCCTTGCCGGCAGCGATGATCTTCTCGGTCGACGCCGCAATGGTGCGGGCGTCGTCAGCCGAACTCACCATGGGCGTCATGATGCCGAGCCCGCCGCCGTCAAGGTACTTGGCCATCACCTGCTGGGTGTTCTCGCCGACCCGCGCCAAGAGCGGCGCGCCCGACTCGAGCGTGGTTCTGAACTTGCTGTCCCACATGCCGACTGCGCTACCGCGCCAGCTTCTTCCGCTTGCGTTGCACGTAGTCCACGAGGATGTACTCGCCGAGCTTGTCCGGCGACGTGAAGAACACCCGCCCGCCGTTGATGCGCGCAATGGCGTCCATGAACGCCTTCAAGTGGTAGTCGACATCGAGCATGAAGGTGTTGATGGCGATGTTCTTCCGGGTGCATCGCTTCACCGCGCGCAGGGTCGCCCGGTAGGTCTCCGCCGTGGGCGGGTAGGCGAACCGGGCGCGGCCGTTCTCGAGGTGCGCGGTGGGTTCGCCGTCGGAGATCATGATGATCTGCTTGGTGCCTGCGTTGTGCTTGTCGAGTAGGCGTTCGGCGAGGAGCAGCGCGTGCTGCATGTTGGTGCCGAGCACGTACTCGTCCCATTGCAGGAACGGCAGATCGTGGGCCTTCAACTCCTTGGCATAGGCCGCGAAGCCGATGACGTGGAAGGTGTCCTTGGGGAACCGCGACGTAATCAGGTTGTGCAGCGCCAGAGCGACCTTCTTGGCGGCCTGGAACGAACCGCGGAGCGCCATGGACCAGGACAGGTCCACCAGCATGGCCGTCGCCGTGGAGGTAATGGTTTCCGAGCGGTAGATCTCGAAGTCGTCGTGCTGCAAGCGGATGGGCGTTCCCGGCCCGTCCCGGTCGATGGCGTTGCGGATGGTACGCGGCATGTGCAGGTGGAACGGGTCGCCGAATTCGTACGGCTTGGTCTGTTCGAGGCGCTCGCCGAAGCGGCCCTCCTCCGGCAACGCGTGATTGCCGAGGCTCTGCCGTCGCAACCGGGCGTAGATCTCGCCCAGCGCTTTTTGGCCGATCATGCGCGAGCCGCGCGGCGTCAACTCCCACTTGTCGCCGTTCGGGCGGATGTAGCCGGCTTTCTCCAAGGCGTCCAGCAGCTTCTTCAAATCGTCCAGGGACTCGGCCGCATCGTCGTCGAGCAGTTCCTTCAGGAGGTCGCGGTCGATGCGCTCCAGGTCGTTGCTGCGTTCGGCGGCCTGCACCTGGTTGATTAGTTCGTCGAGTTGGCGCATCTCCCGCATCAACCGCATGGCAGCTTCGAGGTCGATGTCCTCGCGGCCGCCGAACCGGTAGCGGGAGGAGCGCGGGGCGTATGCGGACATGGCTTGGGCGAGGCGCTGCAGTTCCGATTCCAGTTCCGGGTCGCCGAAGCGGTCGGCGAACAGGGATTGCAGTTGCGCCCGCTGGTCCGGCGTCAGGGAGTCCATGAGCGACTGCGACGCCGCCATCTGCTGGCGCATCCGTTCGACGAGTTCCTCCAGGGACTGCGGCGGGCTATCGCCGAACATGTCGCCGTACTTGTCCATGAAGTCCCGGAAGAAGGACTTCATGGCGTCGGGGTCAACGCCCTTCGCCTTCTTCGACAACAGGTCGTTCAAGTCCTTGAGCATGTCCTTCATGCGCTCGATGTCGCCGGGCGACATGTTGTTGACCATCTTCTCGATGTCGTCGAAGAAGCTCTGGGTCATGGCGCGGCGCAGTTGGTTGAGCAGCTTGATGTAGCGCCGTTGCGCTTCGGGGTTCAGGAATTCGTACTTCTCGAGTTCCTGCATCATGCCGGCCGCGTTGTCGGGCATGGCATCGAGCAGTTCCTTGTTCTGCGCCGCCGCCCGCTGCATCACGTCGTCGGCGATTTCTTCTCCCTTGCCTTCGAGCCACTCGTCGATGGTCCGCCGTTCGAGGCCGACGATCTCGCCGAGTTCCTTCTCGATATCCCGAAACGCGCTCGACAGGTTGAAGCGGTCGAGATGCCCGCGCTTCTGGTCACGCAGCCGTTTCAGCATGTCGCGCAGGCCCTGCCTGTGGCCGCCCTCGGGAACGTTCATGCCGCGCGAGAGTAGGTTGCGCATGGCCCAGCGCAGGTCGCCGTACTCCATCAAGTCGTCGACCATGGCGCCCAAGGCGTCGTCCGCCGCGAGGTTCGACGCCTGGCTGCCGTCCCATTCCGAGAAGCGGTGGCGGGTGGCGAATCGGCGCATCGTCGTTCTCGATGGAGCGCGTTAGCCGCTGAACGTCGACCGCCCGGAGGCGCTGGCCTTGTTGAGCAGCTTGTGCAAATGCAGGCCTTCCAGCACGAACTCGATCGCGGATGGGCGCGCGGCAGGAATCTCCGCCAAGGTGTCCACGGCGGCTTCCAAGCCGTCGAGTTTGGCCGCGGTGGCTTCGTAGTCCTCCGCGCTGGCGTCTTCCGCGGTCTCGATGCTCAAGCCCTCGTCGAACGCCAGCACGACATCGGCGAGGCTATCGACGCTGAAGCGTCGGTCGAACACGGCCTTGACGCCCGCCGCCAAGATGCGCGCGGTGATGCGGTCCTCCTGGCCCTCCTCCATGGCTTCGAACTCGACCTTGCCTTGCAGCGAAGGCAGAACAAAGGGAAGGTCGGAGATTCGCGGCACCACCTCGGTCTCGCCGATGCGGAGCGCGCGCCGGAAGGCGTTGGCCAGAAGCGCCTCGTAGTTGGCGATCGAGGCGCGTACCGACACGCCGGAGCGTTGGTTGACGTCTGGCGAACGCCGCGCCGCGTGAGTGATCTCGGCGACGATCTCCTTCATGTAGGACGGGACGTGGACGCGGTAGTCGCCCATGTCGAGCGCTGCCGCCTCCTGCTCCATGATGTCGATTTCCTGGTCGATATCCTCCGGGTAGTGGGTGCGGATCTGGGCGCCGTAGCGGTCTTTGAGCGGGGTGATGATGCGACCGCGGTTGGTGTAGTCCTCGGGGTTTGCCGTGGCGACCAGGAACACGTCGAGCGGCAGGCGAACCTTGTGGCCGCGGATCTGCACGTTGCGCTCTTCGAGGACGTTCAGAAGACCCACTTGGATGCGCTCAGCAAGGTCGGGCAACTCGTTGATCGCGAATATCCCGCGGTTGACCCTCGGCACGAGCCCGAAGTGGATGGTCAACTCGTCGTCGAGATAGCGGCCCTCCGCGACTTTGATGGGATCGACCTCGCCGATCAGGTCGGCAATGGTGATGTCGGGCGTTGCGAGCTTCTCCGCGTATCTCTCGGACCGGGGCAGCCACGCGATGGGCGTGTCGTCGCCCGCTTCCTCGACAAGGGCGCGACCTTGCAGGGTGATCGGGTCGAAGGGGTTCTCCGGAATCTCCACCCCTTTGATGATGGGCGTCTCGTCGTCGAGAAGGTCGGTGAGCCCGCGCACGATGCGCGATTTCGCCTGGCCGCGCTCGCCCAGCATCATGATGTCCTGGCCGCCCAGGATGGCATTGGCGATCTGCGGGATGACCGTCTCGTCATAGCCGACGATCCCCGGAAACAGCGTCTCGCCGCAACGCAGCTTGGCAATGAGATTGCGCCGCATCTCGGCCTTGACGCCAAGCACTTCGTAGCCGGAAGCCCTGAGTTCGCCCAAGGTGGTCTCGGTCCTGCCCATGGCCCAGCTCGGTAGAAGGAAACGCTTCGAGTGTGGCAGTTCGGAGGGGAACTGGCAAACACGCGCGGCTCAAAATGCCCAAGACGATGTTTCTTGAACGCCCCCGATGTTCGATATTCGGGATCGCGTCGGTTCCGAGTCCGGATGGCTGCGCCGACGCTCACGTCGTACCGCGTCGGATTTGCACAAGAGCACACATGACAACGGATCGAACAGCGAGTTGCGGCACATGGCTCTGCGCGCTTTCGCTGTTCACGTTCACGTGGGGGGCCAGCGTTCTGGACGAGCGCCGGCTGAACACGAACTCGCACTGGATCATGGACCGAAGCGCGATCGAACTCGGGCGCTATTCCAAGTACAGGGGAACAAGCAACTACGACTACGTTGTCCCCATCGTCGAGTCGGTCCTGGCGACTATGGGAACAATGCGTCTGGAAACAGCATCCGATTGCGCCTGATCGCGGAGATCGACTACAACGACGGCGACCGCTGCGCCCGGTATGGACCGTGCGATTGGTACGCGGGAGACGGCTTCAACGCCAACTTCCGGGAAGCGCTGTTCGTCCAGAAGCTGGAATGCCCGGCCAATGCCTGTTCCGCCGACACCATCACCGTACACGCGGAGGATCTCGGCCAAGGCAAATTGGCGTTGGCCTGTCGGCGGTTGGAGCATCACGGACGGGGCTTCCACTCGATGGTCGACACGGACTGCGAACCCGTTCCGGGCGACGCGAACCGGCATCTGGAGGTCTTCGTATTCAATGACGGTCGGTCCTGCGAGGATCTCGAGTCCGCCGCTTTCGGACGCGATCCGGATAGCTGCAGCGGCATCTATTGGGAAGGCGACCCATCCAAGCGTCAAACTGACCGTGTCGTGGACATCCGTGTTCGGCGCGACCGGCTACAAGGCGCAGTGGAAGTGGGACGACGGGGATTTCGACACCGGGGCGCAGCGCATCATCGGCGGCGGAATACCACCAGCCAGACCATTTCCGGGCTCCTCGCGGGAACGGAGTACGCGGTCCGGGTCGTCGCCACCAGGAACGGGCTCGAAGACGGCCCGCCTTCAGACCCGGCCAAGGGCACACCGACGCCGGCCACCGCGGAACTGTCCGCGCGGGGCGACTCCATCCGTATCGACCTGCCCCCACGGTTCGGCGCCACCGGCGAAGCTTGGACCTGTCGGGCGACCTCGAACGCGCCGACGCTGACGACGGCAACGCTGAACGGGACCACGCTGGTGATCGCGGCCAACGAACAGGGCGAGAGCGGGGTAGCAACGGTGACGGTGACCGCAACGGGCCCGGGCGGCTCGACCCGGCAGCAGGTCATCGTGGTGACCATCGAGCCCGGCGCATCGACGTGGCTTCGGGGCTGGCGCAGGGCCGTGCTGGAAAAACGACGCGGAGAGGGCGGCTGAGGCTTCGGTCTGGCATCATTGCCCGCCATGGAACAGGACTCGACGATGTCCCAGCGTGAAGAGCGCAAGCGCCAGGTGGCGCTCGGCTACCGCGTGTTCGCCGCGTTCGGCTGGGGCGATCTCGGCGACGGGCACATCAGCGCGCGCGACCCCGAGCGGACCGACTGCTTCTGGCTGCTGGACGTCGATACGCCGTTCGGCGAGGCATCCGAGGACAAGCTGGTGCTGGTCGAACCGGATGGCTCGGTGTGCGGCGGCAGCGGGCGCGCCAACCTGCCCGCGTACTACATCCACTACCCGATTCTCGCCGCGCGGCCGGACATCGTGAGCGCGGCGCACACGCACACGCCCTACGGGACGCCCTTCTCGGCGTCGGCCAGGCTGTTCGAGCCGATTACGCAGGAAGCCTGCATCTTCTACGACGACCACGCCGTGTTCGACGACGAGGAGGTGCAGGTACAGGGCGTCGACTGCGGCGAACGCATCGCCCGGGAACTCGGGCGCAACCGGGGCATCGTGCTCCGCAACCACGGCTTGCTGACCGTCGGCGCGACCGTCAAGCAGGCGGTCGCCTGGTTCGTGATGATGGAACGGGTCGCCGAAGCGCACTTGAGGGCACGCGATCCCAAGCTGGTCTCCCACAACGCCGCGCTCTACGCCAAGGCCGACCTGACCACCGAGCGGTACACCCACTCGGTCTTCGACTTCCTCGTGGGTCACCACCTCGAGTCCAAGCCGTCCGCACAATGAGGTACGTCTCGACGCGCGGCGGGACCGCGCCCATGTCGTTTTCGCAGGCGGTGCTGACCGGACTGGCACCCGACGGCGGGCTGTTGGTCCCGGAACGTTTTCCAAACGTCGCGGACAGGATCGAAGCCTGGCGGGACCTCTCCTACGTCGAGTTGGCGCAGGCGATCTTTCAACTGTACGTGGACGATATCCCCGGGGATGACCTCGACGCGATCGTCGCCGACGCCTTGGCGACCTTCGACCACCCCGAGATCGCGCCCCTCGTGGATCTCGGGGACTTCAAGGTGCTCGAGTTGTTCCACGGGCCCACCCTGTCGTTCAAGGACGTCGCGCTGCAGATACTCGGACGGCTGTTCGAATACATGCTCGGCAAGTCCGGGGAACACCTGAACATAGTCGGCGCCACCAGCGGCGACACGGGTAGCGCGGCGATCTACGGCGTTCGCGGGCGCGGCAACCTGAGCATCTTCGTGCTCTACCCCAACGGCGGCACGAGTCCGCTGCAGGAACTGCAGATGACCGCGGTTCCGGACGCGAACGTCCACTGCCTGGCGATTGACGGCAGCTTCGACGACTGCCAGACGATACTCAAGTCGACGTTCGCGGACCTCGCCTTCAAGACTCGTTATCGCCTCGGCGCGGTCAACTCCATCAACTGGGCCCGGGTGCTTGCGCAGATGTCGTACTACGTGTACGTCTGCCTTCGATCGGACGGGCCGGCGGTGTTCGCGGTGCCTACGGGCAACTTCGGCAACATCTTCGCCGCCATCGCCGTGCGCGAGATGGGCGCAACGATCGGGCGCTTCGTGCTCGCCACCAACGAGAACGACATCCTGGCAAGATTTTTTCAGACCGGGGTCTATCGGCGTGGCCGCGTACGCCAGACCATCAGCCCGTCCATGGACATCCAGGTCGCGAGCAACCTCGAGCGCTTCCTATGGCTGCGCTTCGGCCGCGACACCGAGCAGGTCAAGGCATTCATGGCAGAGTTCGCCGACACCGGCGAGGCGTCCATCGGTGACGGCAAACCCGTGGACCTTGACGTCGAGGCGGTGGCCGTGGACGTGAGCAGCACCAAGGCGGCGATGCGCGACATCCACCGGCGCTACGGATACGTCGCGGACCCGCACAGTGCCATCGGCATCGAGGCCGCCCGACGCGGCACGTCGAAGATCTCCGGCGAGATGCGGCCGGTGTGCATCGCCACGGCGCATCCCGCGAAGTTTCCCGACGCCGTGATCGACGCCATCGGCCCCTGCGCCGCAGATGCCGCCCGCCATTCCGCACTTGACCGTCTCGATCCCGCCGCCGCCCGGCGAACCGTGCTTCCAGCAGATCCTCACGCCGTCAAGGACTACCTGCGGACCCACGCCACATGACCGGCTTTCGATTGGAATCCTAGGCCGAACCCCCGTGATCGAAATGCAACCCAAATGTCAACATTCGGAGCGCTCAAGGACTCTGGCCGATCTCGTCCACCGCTTGTGGGTGCCGCTCGACAACCGGATGTTGGAGCGTCGTCGGTGCCGCGCCCTCAACCGCTTGGGCCGCAACCTGGAGAGGGAAGGGGACTTCGACACGGCGCTTGCCTGCTATGCGCGTTCGACGTTGGCGCCGGCGCGGGAACGGCGCATGCGCATCCTGGATCGCTTGGGCGACGAGGAAGGCGTCGAAGAACTGCGGTCGGCCATCTTCGAATCGCCCTGGACTGCGCTGGAGGCGGACTTCGCCGGGCGTTTCTCGCGACCGTTCCGGCGGCGCGCCGCGCCGGTGGTGGACGAAGTGCTGACGACTTCGGCAACGGGCATCGAGGCATATGCTCTGGGATGCCTGACGGCTGACGGCGGCGTCGGCTGGCATCTGGAGAACCACCTTCCGATGGCCGTGTTCGCGCTGGCCTACTGGTCCTGGCTGTTCGCACCGGTCGAAGGCGCATTCGTCAACGCCTTCCAGACCGGGCCGGTCGATCTGTTCTGGCCCGATTTCTTCAAGACGCGCGAAGCCGTTTGCCAGAACCCGCTAGATGCTCCGCTGAAGCTTCGTCTGCGCGAAACCGCACGGGCGAAGGCCGGGGTGGCGAACCGGCTCTTCAACTGGCAGCGGTTCACGCCGGCGGTGGCCGATGTAGTGGTCGACGCCATTCCCGAGGCCGACCTCAGGGCCTTGGCCGGCATCGTCCGCGAAGATCTGCCCGGCAGGCGTTCGGGTTTCCCCGACCTCACGGTGGTCTACGGCCCTGGGCAGTACGAATTCGTCGAGGTCAAGGGACCGGGCGACCAACTGCAGATACACCAGCGCCTGTGGATCGAAGCACTCGAACGGCGCGGGCTCCCGGTGCGGGTGCTCCGCTATCGGCGATGAATCGCCACCTCGTGAAACGAAACGCCCTCGCTACGGCGAGGGGCCCTCGCTAAGGCGAGGGGCCCTCGCCGTAGCCGGTCGAAATGGCTGGCGCGAATTCGCCGAGGCGTGGGCGGCGGACCCCTGACTTGAGCGGAACAGGTTGTTCGATGCGGATCAGCGTCAAGGAACTCGCCGAGTTCGTCCACCGACGGGGCGACATTCGCTATCACTACCAGTCGGCGACGTTTGCCCAGGAGGGTGTTGCCCGGCAGAAGGCCTGGCAAGAGGGCCGGGGCGGGAACTACCAGCGCGAACGCCGGGTCGCTGCCGTGTTCGGCGCGTTGGAGGTCAGCGGTCGCATCGATGGCTGGGATGCCGATGCGGGCGTGGTCGAGGAGGTGAAGACGACGCGCGCGGACCCTCACGAACTTCACGCCCACGCGGGTGATGTCCACACGGCCCAACTGCGGCTCTACGGCGCGCTCCTGGTGTTGGAGGACGACACCTTGGACGAACTCGTGCTGCGGCTCGTCTACCTGCATCCTGCGAAACCCGGGGAGACCGTGGTCGAAGAGACCGCCGCCCGCGCGGACCTGATCGGCTATTTCGAGACCACCTGCGCGATCTTCGCCGCTTGGATCGCCAACGTCCGGGCCCGCATCGAGGTGCGCAACCGGGAACTTCGCGGTCTAGGATTCCCCTATGGCGAGTTCCGGGCCGATCAACGCCGCCTCGCCAAGCACATCTACCGGGGCTTTCGGGATCAAGACGACTGGCTCGTCGAGGCGCCCACCGGCTCCGGCAAGACCATGGCGAGCCTATTCGCGGCGTTGAAGGCCATGGGCGCGGACGAACTCGATCGGGTGGTATTCCTGACTGCCCGCACCACCGGACAACGGGCTGTGGAGGACGCCCTCCGGGATGCCGTTGGCGACCTCGACGGGGTCGTCGCCGTAACCGTGACCGCCAAGGATCGCATCTGCTTCAACCCGGAAACGTCATGCGACCCGGCGTCCTGCGAGTACGCGCGCGGCTACTACGAACGGATGCCAGCCGCGCGCCGGGATTTGCTGGCACGCCGTTTGATCCGTCGCGAGGAGATCGAGGACGTGGCGCGCGAACACCGGGTCTGTCCGTTCCAACTGTCCTTGGACGCCGTCGCCTGGGCGGATGTGGTGGTGTGCGACTACAACCATGTATTCGACCCGATCGTACGTCTCGCGCGGCGCGAGAGCCACCTGTTCACCCGTGCCGGGCTGATCGTCGACGAAGCTCACCAGCTCGGCGAACGCGTGCGCGAAATGCTCGGATCGCGGCTGTCCCGTCAAGTCGTGAAAGCGGCACTTGCCGAGCCCGGACTGTCCGAACCGTTCATGAAGCGCCTCCGCTCGGTCGAGCGTGCGCTGGCGACGCTGGCCCGGGAACAGGCCGACGTGGAACGCGAGGTCCCGAAGCCCGGCGCATTGCTGCGGGCCATCGAGCGGCTCACAACGCCACCGGAGGCGGGAATGGACGTCGGCGCGTCCCCGGCTGCGTCTACGGCCTATCTGGACTTGCTGGGCTTCGGTCGGGCGGCGGAATGGGCCGAAGAAGGCGCTTTCCACTACTTGGCGCACGGCACGGGCAGACGTTTCGTCATCGAGTTGGCGTGTACGGTGCCGGGCCCGCACATCCGGGAATCCATCGCCACGTTTCACGGGAGTGCCAGACTGTCCGGTACGTTGACCCCGACATCGGTGTTCCAGCGCATCCACGGCTTGAACGACTCGGCCAGGACGCTGGTGTCGGCTGGGTGTTTTCCGCCTGAAAACCTCGGCGTCTTCCTGGTGACCGACCTGTCCACCTACTACCGCGACCGGGAACGAACGCTTTCCTCGATCGCAGCGCTGATCCTGCGCGTTTGCACCCAAACCACCGGCAACTACCTGGTTGCAATGCCCTCGTTCGAGTATGCCGAAGCGGTGGCCGCCGCAGTCGCCGGCGTGGAGAGCCGTTGTCAGGCACGAGCCATGACCCTCGACGAGCGCGAGGATTTCATTCGCTGGATAACCGAGCGGGACGCCGGGCGCCTCGGCTTCGTCGTCATGGGCGGCGTATTCGCCGAGTCCGTGGATTTCGACGGCGGGGCGCTCGACGGCGTCATCGTCGTGGGTGCGGGATTGCCGCCCCGGTCGCTCAAACGCGATCTCGTTGCCCGCGACAGCGCTGCCGCCGGGCTGGTCGCTCGCGCTGGATCGGGTGCCGACGAGATTGCCTACCGGCAGCCGGCCATGACCCGGGTGGTACAGGCCGCCGGGCGGGTGGTCAGGTCCGCCACGGATCGCGGCGTCGCGGTCCTTGTCGATCCGCGCTTCGCCAATGCAGCGTATCGCGCTTTCCTGCCGTCGCGGTGGCGGATCCGCAGGGTTCGTGCCCACCGGGTCGCGGTCGAAGTAGGGCAGTTTTGGTTCGGGGACCATCCCATGATGGACCGCACCGGCTCACGCCGGGGGGAGCATTCCGGGGAGTTGGGCGAGTCCGGCAAGTGGGCTGAGTGAATTCGGCCACTGTGGTACCGTCGGTCGGTCACAGGGGGATGAGACGTATGCATCGGTTCCGATCGACAACCATCATTCTCGCGAGCGCCGCGCTCTGTGCGGGGCTATTCGCCGCCGCCGCCGACGAGTCCGGCGGCTTTGTGGCGGCGCGCGGCCCAGGTGGCGTCAATCCGGATCTGAACGGCATCTGGCAGGCACTGAACGAAGCCAACTACGACCTCGAACGCCACATGGCGAGGCCGTCGTTGTCGTTGCGCCCCGGACCGGAAGGTCCCGTACCGGACTTGGCCACCCTGTATCTCGGCGCGGTGGTGTCGGTGCCCCCGGGCATGGGCGTCGTAGCAGGCGGCGAGATCCCGTACAAGCCCGCGGCGCTTGCCAAGCGCGACGAGAACCGCCGCTTGTGGGTCCACCGGGATCCGGAGATCAAGTGCTACCTGCCGGGCGTGCCGCGGGCCACCTACATGCCGCATCCCTTCCGCATTCTGCAGGGCGACAAGGAGATCGAGATCGTCTACCAGTATGCAGGGGCGGTGCGCAACATCTACAGCGAGGATCCGGGACCGGCCCCGGTCGACTCCTGGATGGGCCAGTCCGTGGTCGGTTGGGAGGGCGATACGCTGGTGCTGACCGTTACCGCGCAGAATGACCAGACCTGGTTCGACCGGGCTGGCAACCACCACAGCAACCAGATGACGATGGTCGAGCGTTATACGCCAATGAGTCCGAACCACCTGCACTACGAAGCCACGATCGACGATCCGCAGACGTTTACGCGACCATGGAAGATCAACATGCCGCTCTACCGACGGATGGAGTCGAGTGCCATGATCCTCGATTTCAAGTGCGTGGAATTCGTGGAGGAACTGGTCTACGGCGAGTACCGGCGCGAACCGTTGCCAAGGTTTCCGCTGCCGGTTCCGAGCGTGGAGTCCGAGTAGCAGACGACTTCACGGAGCAAGTCCACCGGATCCGCTGGCAAGTTGAGGAGGAGGGACAATGAAAACCGAACGAAGAAGACACCGTTTGAGCCTGGTTGCCTGGATACAACTGGCTTTCGCAGTGGCTGCTGTCGTGCTGATCGTGTACGTGGCCGACATGGCCTGGGGCGACATTCCGCGCACGGCGGACGGCAAGCCGGACCTCTCCGGCTACTACGACACCGCGACCCTGACGCCGTTGCAGCGGCGTCGGCAAGGCGAAGAGTTCCTGTCCGAGGAGCAGGCGAAACAGAACGCGCAGCGCACGGCCTTCGGCTTGGCCGCCGGATCGGCGAACCAGGATCCGGATCGCGGGGCGCCGCCGGCTGGAGGCGACGGATCGGGCGGCCCTGCAGGCAATGTTGGCGGCTACGATTCCTTCTGGATCGACCCCGGCGACGACAACTTCCAGATCGACGGCAAGTATCCGACGTCAATCATCATCGATCCGCCCAACGGCCGACTTCCCCCGGTCACGGCCACCGCAAGGGAGCGACGCGACCAGTTCAGGGGTCTCGGCGGAGACTGGGGTCGGCAAAACACCGGTACCGCATGGTGGTACCCGGGCCCGGGCCCCTACGACAACCCGGAAATCCGGCCGTTGTCGGACCGCTGCCTGATGGGGTTCGGCACCACCGCCGGGCCGCCGATGCTTTCCACCCTCTACAACAACCACAAGCGCATCGTGCAGACGCCGGGCCATGTGATGATCCTGACCGAAATGGTCCACGACGCCCGCATCGTGCGTATGAATGGCGAACACGCCCCGGATGACGTCCGGCGCTGGTTCGGCGACTCGATCGGCTGGTGGGACGGCGACACGCTGGTGGTCGACACCACGAATTTCACCGACCGGCCCTCCTTGCAGTCCGCCACCCGCGACCTGCACGTGGTCGAACGGTTCAGCCGCGTCGACGAGGACACGGTGCTGTACAACTTCACGGTGGAGGATCCGAATGTCTGGGAAGCGTCGTGGACCGGTCAGTACATTTGGGCGCAAAGCGAGGAGCCGGTGTACGAGTACGCCTGCCACGAAGGCAACTACTCGATGTTCGGCATCCTGGGCGGTGCGCGGCGGATGGAACGGGACGCGATGGCGGCCAAGTCCGCCAGCAGCGGCGATTGACAAGCGAGCGATGGCAGCGATGGCAATGGAAGGGACGAAGATCATGAGGAGAGCGGGTTTGGTGATGCTATTGACCGTTGCGCTGGTGGTGGGGCTCAAAGCGTCGGCCCACCATGCGTTCGGAGCGGAATTCGACCCCAATCGGCCGGTCATTCTTCGTGGGCCGGTGGTCAGGATCGAATGGACGAACCCCCACGCGTGGTTCCACGTCGAGCACACCGGCGAGGATGGCGCCAAGACCGTCTGGATGGTGGAAGCGGGCACGCCCAACACCCTGCTGAGGCGCGGGATTCACCGCAACTCGGTTCCCGTCGGCACCGAGGTGGTGATCGACGGCTACCAGTCGAAGGACCTGTCCATGCGCGCCAACGGCCGCAACATGACCTTCGCCAACGGCGAGACCCTGTTCATGGGGTCGAGCGGCACCGGCGCGCCTCGGGACGGTACTGATCCCACCGAAAGGTTGCGGTCGAAGGACGAGAAGGCACCGGAGAAAGCCCACAAGGAGTAGCCGCGCACGCGCGCCTCGTCCGGCCAAGGCCCTGCCTTGAACTCGCCCTACGAGCCGTCGCTTGTCCACGCGTTCGCCGAGTGGGTGGACAGCCACGCTTGGAGCACCGCGCTGCACGAATCGCTGTGGGTTTGGCCCTTGGTCGAGTCCACTCACGTGCTGACCGTGTCCGTGTTCGTCGGCCTGTTGGTCATGGTGGACCTGCGCCTGCTCGGCGTCGCATTCAAGGACACGCCGGTGTCTGCGATGACCGGACGCTTGCTGCCTTGGTCCGTGGGCGGATTCGTCATCATGGTGGCTACCGGGCTCTTGCTCTTCTACGCGAACCCGGTGCACACCGCCCACAACGTCTGGTTTCGCCTGAAGGTGATCCTGCTGGTGGCTGCGGCGGTGAATGCCTGGGCCTTCCACCGGCGTGTTTCCCGGGATCGCGAACGGTGGGACTCGCAGCCGCGCCCGCCCGTCGCGGTACGCCTGACGGCGGCCACGTCCGTGCTGGTTTGGTCCGGAGTCATCGTTGCCGGGCGGATGATCGCCTACAACTGGTTCGACTGCGGCCGGGACCAATCGGCTTTCATTGTCTGGGCGGCGGGATGCGCCGTGACCCTGTGACCGTGACATCCGTGTCGAGTTGCTTCGTCCCGTTTGGACGCTGGCTGGTCCGGCATTGGTGTGCGCTTGGCAGCGTCGGCGTGGTGGCGATGCTCTGGCGCGTGCTGCTGCCCGCAAAGTCCGATGGCGCGACGTGGTGCGAAACACTCGGCTGGGTGGAGTTCTACGACGGTCTGGAACAGGGTTCCATCGGACAGGCCGTGGGTCGGTCGCTGTGGCTGTTCCCGGTCATCGAAATCGTGCATCTGTTGGGTCTCGCTGTCCTGGGGGGCTCGATCCTGGTGGTGGACCTACGCCTATTGGGCGTCGGGCTGAAGGGCCTTCCCCCCGGACAAGTGCATGCCAATGCTCGACCCTGGTTCGTCGTCGGCCTGGTCGTCATGTTGGCGACGGGTATTCCGCTCTTCCTCTCCGAGGCGATCAAGTGCTGTTTCAGCCATTCCTTCGAGGTGAAGATCACGGCGTTGATCATCGCCCTCGCATTCACCTTGGCCGTGAGGAATCGGGTCGCATCCGGGACCGACGTATCGAGTCACGTGGCGGAGGGGGTCGCGGTCCTGTCCTTGGGCATTTGGTTCACGGTCGCCGCAGCGGGCCGCTGGATCGGCTTTTCCGGCTAGATTCCTTGAGCGCTCCGAATGTTGACACTTGAGTTGCATTTCGAACGAAGCCGCGAGAATGGGCAAGCATTCTCAGACGCGCCCGTCAGGCCGCGCATTCTCAATCACGCCGCCGTGCGCGCCGCTGCAGATGCAGCGCTATTGGCCCAACGGCGGTCGGCGGTCGGCCCATGGGCGGGCTCGCTCGAACGTCGCCGCGCCGCGCAGCACCAGGTGGTCGGCGGCGCGCCTGCCCACCAGTTGCAGACCGACGGGCAAACCGTCTTCCGTGAAGCCGCAGGGCACGG
>JAKZRQ010000170.1:0-23949 GCA_047518105.1 Pseudomonadales bacterium
GCATCGACTTCCGTATCTCCCTTGTAAATGGCGAACGTGAACCGGACCTTGCTTCCATCCACCTGGATATTGCGGATCTTCGAGACCTCGTCCAACGCGGTGAAATCGATCTGACCCGACAAATCGTCATTGACCGTCAGGACCGGCCTACCCCAAGTGAGATCCATCGCCCAGGTTCCCGCGAGTCCACCGGCGGTTCCTTCCGGCAACGTTCCTGTCGCGTCGGCTTCTTCAGGCGGAGCCAGCATGTCCATGGCGACACGATGCGTGCGTTCCGCCAACTCCGAGATCCGGTTGTCGTTGCAGTCGCGGACGCACGACATGAGACGGTCGCCAAGTACACCGATCCATTTCTCCGGCAAGGCGTTGGCACCGAACTTCGCACCGAGGATCGAACCCACTGTGGCGCCGTTGCAGTCGGTGTCCCAACCGCCACGCACGGTGACCACGATGCCGTTCTCGTAGTCCTCCGCCCCGAACACGAGCCCCATCACGACCAGCGCCGCGTTGTTGATCGTGTGGACGCCGTAAGTAGTGGCCGTATTTGCCGTGGATCCGGTCCCAGACATCCTCCCAGCCCGACGACTCCCGGCACCAAGCCAGGGTGTCGTGCACCGCTTCCGCGAGCCGGCACTTCGCGGGGATTTCGGAAAGGCCGATGCCCACGATTTCGCCGACGTCGCTGGTCACGAAGGCCGCCGCGAGCATGGCGGCGACGAACATTTCGCCGTAGATGCCGTTCTTCACGTGCGAAATGCTGGCATCCCGATAGGCCAGTTCGGCCGCCTTCTCGGGCCAGCCCGGCATGACCCAGCCGAACACGTCCGCGCGAATCTGCGCACCGATCCATTCGCGGTAGGGGTTGCGCCAGGTGGCGGACTCCGGGGGCCAGCGCCGATTCACGAAGTTCCGGTATGCCACCGACTCGGCGGTGTAGAGGAAATGGAAGGGCATGCGGCCGAGCCAGGTGTTGGCCATGTTGCGCGAGGTAAGTTCCGCGCCCTTACTCTCGAGGGCGAGCAGGCCGAGAATGGGATAGTCCATGTCGTCGTCCCGGGCCATGAACTCAATGTTGTCCCGGGTGCTGGACTTCAAGCGCGGCGAAATCGACCCCTCGGTTTAGGGTATGTAGTCGTCCAGCGGCAGCGCGCCGGTGGCCGCCAAGTAGTCGTCGATGCGTTTCCTCGGCCAGCCTTCCACCGGCTTGCCCAAGGAACAGCCGGCCGCCCGGCCTAGCCAGGCGCCATGGATACGGTCACGGATCCCGTCGTCGGACAGGGCCAAGTCCATGCGCCGCGGGCCATCTGGCCGCAGCGCGCGTATGGCTTCGAGGTCGGACGGTTCCTCATAGGGGAAGGATGCGTCCGGCTCCAAAGCATCGAGTTCGTCGTAGAGGCTTTGGAAGACCGCCTCGTCGGTGGCATCGTCCGCCAACGCGTCTTCCACCCTCGGCGCCAATCCCGAGACGTCGCAGCCCTCCTCGCGTCGTTGAGTCAGCTCCGTTCGAATGAGCAGCCGTTCCAGTGAGTCCAAGATTTTCCTCCTTCTCCCGGATGAATTTCGTGGCGAGTTTACTTCAACAGAGCGAAACCGCTACGGTCGCGCCTCCGGCACGATGCGCAGGGTCACCCGTTCGCCCCTGCGTACGACGACGACCTCCACCGGTTCGCCGATCTTCACGGCGTCCAGGGCGTAGGTGTAGTCGTAGATGTTGGCGATGCCTTGGCCGCCGAATTCGACGATGCCGTCTCCACCTCGCATCCCCGCTTGGTCGGCCTGCTGTCGGTGCGAAGGTAGGGATCGTCGAGGAGTGCCCGGTCGAAGCCTGCCCGACGGCGGCTGTTCGGCGAAACGGGTCGAGCCGTCATCCTGAGCTTCTTCACGGGCAGCCACGCGGACTACAACCGGCCCACCGACAACCCGGAAACCGTGCCCGTCACGCAATCGGACGTGACCGAGACTTCGTAAGGCCAACTGGCGGCCGTTGGCAAGAAATCGCGACTCGCCGCCGGCGGTTGCACCGATCGCCGACGGCGCTTGCAGTGCCAGAAACGCCAAGGCGAAGGCGATCACGATCTCATTGGGCGGACCCGTTTTCGCCACCGAGAAAATCCATCGCCGTGCGGCGGAAACGTTCCTGCTCCCCTTGGATAATCCTCCTCATGGCCGGAGGCAGCGTCCATCCCGAATCGGCGAACAGGACATCCGGATCCAGCAGGTCGTGGATGCGAACCCACTCATCGCCGATCCGCACCTGCATTTCGGGATTCAGGATGTAGAAGCCGCGGCTCGTTCGCCGGAAGATTCGTCGGTTGTAGGGCCCGTCGCGGTCGACTTCGTTGCGGGCCAGCACAGCAGACACGTACGGTCGTTTCGTCTGGTATTCCGGAACGGCGGGCCTCGGTAGCGGGCAGAGAGCCGCCACCAAATCAGCGGCCCGCAATCCGATCTTCGACGCGACGACATTGCCTTGTGTCCGGGTATGGAAAAGCGCCACAAATAGGTTGAAGAACAGGAACTCCACCTTATGATTGTCGAGCTTCCGCAACTTGCCATCCACCATCACCGTGACGCTTGCCGGCATCAGCCGGCGGTACAGAGCCGGCACCGTCCGCTGTGCGTAGCGCCCTCCGTCCAAGGCCTCCTGCAGCATGATCTGAAAGGCCGTCAAGCCGGCGCTGTTCACCAATTCGACATTCGCCTCCACCTCCGCGAGCATGGCGGCCACCGCTTCGTTTCCAAAGCGCGCCGCCAGCATCAACGGCGTGCAGTTGAACCGATCCCGGTGGTCCACTCCGTATTTTCCCACCAAGGCGCGGACGCCGTCGGGGCGCTTGAACGTGTAAGGCATGAAGTGATTGGCGACCAACGCCCGCATGCTGCTTTCCAGAGGTCGCCGCGTCGGGCGGAAGCCCGCGCGTCTGAGCTTCGACAGTTTGGCTTGATCGTGGCTGAGCAGCGCGTACTCGAAGAGCAGCAACATCTCCTTCTTACCGCCACCGTCCAACGCCTGTTCCGCCAGTTCGCGCACGGCCTTTCGCGTCAGTGGCTGCCATGGCGTCTCTCGAACGCCCAGAATGCGCGTTCGGATTTCCTCCGCCTGCTCATCCTTGCCCTGGCGTTCGAGTTTCTGGGCTTCCCGCCGCCAGTCGGCGAGACTCGACGTTTGATCCTCCAAATCAAGTCTGCCCTTGAAGAGCCCGATGCCAAGCAAGTCGAACAGGCGCTGTCTCGGCGTGGATTCGACCACGTAGACGTTGGTCACAGCCCGGGTCGCCGCCACGTAGAGCGCGTTGATGTGGAACTTGAATATCTCCAACGACTTGTCGCTCTTGTCGCGGGCGCGCGCGAACCTGAGCTCCCCTTCCTGGACTTGCTCGGCTGCGACATCCCGAGTGATTTCGCGAAATCTCTCCTCGTCGCCGGAGACGAAGTCGTACAGAATGATGTTGTCGTATTCGAGGCCCTTGGCTTCCTGAATGGAAAAGGTCAGCGGCGTCCGAAAGCGCTGTCTCGCCTTCGCCTTCTGCGCGGCATGCATGACGATCACGGCGAAGTTCGTCGAGTCGTGGGTTCTGTCGTCGAGTTCCTTGGTCATTGCCGGTTCGTCGGCAAGCAATAGTACCGTTCCTGTCTGCGTGGCATTGCTTTGGACCAGATGGTTGCTTTCCTTGTCAACCGACCGGAAGCGGGCGTTCTTCAACCGCAAAATCCGGTTCGCCATTTCGGTGACGTGCTTGGAGTTGCGATAGTTGGTGGTGAGAATCCGCATCAGATCCACCGGCGTGTCGATGCCCGTCTGAAGGTGGAAGTGGCGCTTCAAGCCGGACCAGGAGAAGAAATTGGGATGGACGATCTGATTCGAGTCGCCGCATAGGATGAAACGCTCCGATTCCTTCAGGGAACGCAACACCAAATCCAACTGAACCGTCGTAAAGTCCTGCACTTCATCGATGACGACGAAGTCCCAAACGGGTTCCACCAAGGACTGGTACCCGTGGCTCAAGACATTGATGTCGTGCCGACCGGACTCGTTCAAATGCGCGACATACTTCAAGAACAGGTCATGGACCCTGTCGCGTTCGTCGGCGGGATAAATCGACTGGCGGATGCCGAGCGCCTTGTAGTCTTCCTTGGACAGATAGGCGTTGTCGACCGATGAACCCGTGATAACGCCGTTGATCTCCTCGAACAACTGATAGGGGTCCTTGAGGCCGGTGGCCACCCGGTGCCGGGAGAACCAGCGGGCGAAATCCGCGAAATGCATCTCGCGAGTTTGCGGAACCCGAATGCTCTCGAGAAACTCGGTATAGGAGAGGAAGCTGACCTCTTGGTCGTCGTTCTCGTAGTTCAGGCCGTAGTAGGTTTCGCGGGAATTGTCGACGAGGAAGGGCGAACGGGTTACGTACAGTACGCTGCCCTCCGCTTCCTTCATCTTCTCCAGCGTCAACACGGTCTTGCCGCTGCCAGCTGAGCCGATGACGATCAACGGCGGCGGCAACGAGAACACGTCCTGCTGCGCGTCGTCGAAGGAGATGATCTTGTCGAGGAGGTTGAACGACCGCCGGCGCGGGTTGAGGTAGGCGAGATCGGAAGCCGTCTCGGTCGCATCGGATGGCAGATTCGGCAGCCTGTCTTCGTCCACCGTCGCCCCGCGAGCGAGAAACCGAGATTTCTCGTAGGCGTGCCGGGCGATGTACTCAAGCACGAGAACGTGGGTTTCGCCTTGGTAGCGGGCGAACGAGAAGAGGATGCGGTTGGTGTGATCGAGGCGGGCGCGGTACAGGTTGTCGCCGACCTTCTTCGCCTGGGCGGAGCGGAAGTCACCGGCCTCGAGGTAGGACCTCATCTTGGCGAAGTTGGGAATCCGGCGGGGGTCGAGCTGGTGGTAGAGGAGGACCTGCATGATCGTCGGGGCCGAGTCGTGTCGTAAGAGAAGCGCAACAGCCTGACGGACACGGCCCGGTGGTTGCAAGGCCGACTTCAGCATCACTTCCGAGACGGGAGACGCGTACACGGTCTCCGACGTCTCCGTGACCGGAAACCGCGTGGTCCTTGCCGTCTGACCGGTCCCGAGTTCATGGAGAACAAGCCTCGGTCAGATAGTCGGTGTCCAGTGTGATCGGCAGTCTCATACCATCTCCGGCAACCTAGCCCGCATTTCTCACCAGGCCGCTTGTAGGCGTCAAAAAGCTCTTGGGTTTCACTAGTTTGACCGCGATGTCGATGATCGTGCCGATGGCGGACTGCGCTGGCCGCGCCCGCCCGCGCTTCGCGCGGGAGGCTCTCGCGGGTCTTTTTGCCCCGTGTACACACGGGCCCGTGTGTACACAGAGCCAAAATCCTCCGCGATCATCACGGCCCCTGGTGAGAAATGCGGGCTAGAAGTCTTCTGACCAATCCGATTCGCCGCCCGCAAGCTACCAGCTACAGGCGCTCGCTCCAACATGGTGATCTATTTGCTATTGGTTTCTTGTGACGCAAATGCCATGAACTATACAATTCGGCACCTATATCGCACGGTGCCACCAGATGAGACGATCAAAGGGTCGAGACTTCGCCCATCCGATACCTAGGCCGGGCACGCGAACGCGCCGCGTGTGGGAGATCGCCGACGCCGTTACCGAGGAAACCGGTCGGCGCGCAAAGCGCGGTGAGGTCGTCGAACGCGTTGTCGCCGAGAACGGCAACCCAAACACGGCGAACACCCAGTACCAATATTGGAAGATGGCGTACGACGCCCGCCAGCGGTCCGGGACCTCGGCGCCCGGCGAACCCGGCAGCGTTGGTGCCCAGGTGCTCAACGTCCCGCCGGATGGCAGGTTCGTGATCCCTCTGGAGATGCGTACGGCAATGCTTCTTGGTGAAGACGGACGCGTCACCGCTCGGGTGGAGGACGGGGAGCTTCGGCTGATCTCCAGATCCGTCGCCATCAAGCGGATGCAAAGGGAAGCCCAAGCATACAAGAACTCAAACGAGAGCGTTGTCGACGAGTTCCTCGCCCAGAGACGAGCCATGTGGGGTGAGGACTGAATGGGCATGGTGTTCGACAGTTCGGCGTTGCTCGCCATCACGTTCGACGAGGACGGTGCCGACGTTGCGGCCCAAGCGTTGGATGGCGGGATCGTGTCCGCCGTCAACGCCGCCGAGGTCGTCGCCCGCTACATCGATAGGGGATCGAGCAACGACGAAGCCCGCCGTTGGTTCGAGAACTTCGGTTTGGACGTTCGGCCCTTCGACGAGGTGTTGGCGGTCTCCGCCGGATTGCTACGTGAACAGACCCGCAAGCAAGGACTCTCGCTCGGCGATCGTGCCTGCCTTTGCCTTGCGATGCGCGAAGGCGCTGCCGTCATCACGGCGGACCGGATCTGGGCGACGCTCGACCTCGACGTGGACGTCCGCCTCATTCGCTGAACCCATGCTGGCGCATTCTCTACGGGCGGCAAGAACTTGGCCTGTTTGCAACGGTGACGGCCTCTCAAGAACGCCAGGGCGATTCGAGTTCCGCCCGGATTCGCGATGCGTGCTCCCTCAGATCCACCGGGTTCGCCATGGACCGGGTGTGAAGGGTCAGTCCCTCGCCCGGATAGCGCGGAATGACGTGGAAGTGGATGTGGAACACGGTCTGCCCCGCGTCGGCCCCGTTGAGCTGCATGATCATCAGGCCGGCAGGCTCGAACGCCGCCTTCACCGCCCGCGCAACGCGCTGGGTGGTCGCCATGAGCACCGACAGCCCTTCGGCGCTGAGGTCCAACAGGTTCTCCGCCGGTTCGCGTGGGATGACCAGGGTATGGCCGGGGCTCTGGGGCATGAGGTCCATGAAGGCGACGCAGTGCTCCTCGTCCATCACCACGTGGGCGTCCGCCTCGCCACGGAGGATCTTCGCGAAGATGTTGCTGTCGTCGTAGGCCATCGCGGTATTCCTATCGGGCTGCCGAGTCGGGCGAGCCGCCAACCATTTCCATGCCCGTTGGCACGCCCGGGTTCTCCAGAGCCTGCACGCGGGCCATGACCTCCCGGAACCGCGCCTCCTCCTCCGGCGTGCCCCGAGGCAAGCCAAGACCCGTGCGGGAGGCGTATTCCCGGTGCTCCTTCAGGAATTCGGGCAAGCCGTCGTAGGTGCAGGTTTGCGCGAGCGTCAGGATGTCGTCCACCGTCACGGTGTCGCGCATCTTGTCCCACTTCCCCCGCAGCGAAAGCGCGTGCAGCTTCTGACCCAACTCCTCGAGGCCGTGCAGGGCGAGCACCTTGTGGTAGGTGCGTGTCGAACCGTAGAACGACAGCGCCCGGCGCATCCCAAGCGCCTTGCGCTCGATCTCGGCATCGCTGTCGCCGACGATCAGATAGCCGCTTTCGGCGATCTCGATGTCCGCCCACGTCCGACCCGAACGCTCGAGGCCGGTCTTGATGGCCGGCAGCAGCACTTCGCGCATGTACTTGTCCGACATGATGCCGCCGTGGGGCATTGCGACATCCGCCACCTCGCCTGCCGTACGCGCCATTGCGGGACCGACCATGGCGAGCCCGACCTTGGGCCGGTCGAAGGGAATCGATCCCGGATTGAAGTTCGGCGTCATAAGCGTGTACGTGTAGTGCTTGCCGAGGAACTCCGCGGACTTGCCGTCCTGCCAGGAGTCCCAGACCGCGTGCATCATCCGGACGTACTCCCGCATCCGCGGCGCCGGTGGCGACCAGGTGCCGCCGAAACGCCGCTCGTTGTGGCCCTTCACCTGGCTGCCGAGGCCGAGACAGAAACGACCGCCCGACAGATGCTGGAGATCCCAGGCCTCCATGGCGAGCACCATGGGACTGCGGGGGAACGCGATCGTCACCGACGTCTGCAAGCCGATCCGTTCGGTGGCGGTTGCGGCAACGGTCACGGTGAGCATCGAGTCGTGGGACAGCTCGCCGCAGGTGATGCCGTCGAAACCCGCAGTCTCCGCGGCCTGCGCCTGCCTCGGGACCGATGCCGGCCAGCCGCCGACGCCCGTGATCACTTTCATCGCCACCGCATCCCCCTGGGTAAGACGCGGCAATCATACCCGCGATGAAGCCTTGGACCGGAACGCAGTAGAATCGGCCTGTTTCTTCGGCAGATCGGCACATGGCCAACCGAGCACATCTCATCACAGGCGGCTTTCCGATTGGTTCGACCGCCGGTCATGACATGGACTACGCGCGCCTGGAGTTGCTAGGCAGACTCTACGGTGCCGGGTACCAGACCACGGTAGGCAACGACTTCACGGAGGTGGGAACCCGGCTCGAGGGCGTGGACTTCCTCGTCAGCTACGTCGCCGGTCCCTACCCGGACGCCGAACAGACCCGAGTCATCGACGAGTGGCTGTCCGGCGGCGGCAAATGGTTCGCTCTCCACGGCACCAGCGGCGGACGCGCCAAGCGGGTCGACGGCAGCCAACGGCGCAAGATGGTGCGGCTAGCCCATCACGAGCTGCTCGGCGCGTTCTTCCTGAACCATCCGCCCGTGCGCAAATTCGACGTCGAGGTCAAGGCGCCGGGGCATCCGCTCGTCCATGGCGTGCCGCCCTCCTTCGCGGTCACCGACGAGCTCTACCTGATCGAACCGGTAGGCGAGAGCGAAGTCCTGCTCACCACCGAGCTTGCGAAGGACCCGTCACCGGAGGGCTTTGGCTTCGCCTACGACGCCGATACCTCGGTGGGTGACGATGGCAAGACCCGCGTCCTCGGCCTCGAACGTCGGGTGGGAGACGGCGCCGTGGCCTACGTGGCCCTTGGCCACTGCCACTCGCCGAGGACCAATAGCCAGCCGTTCGTGGACCGGAGCGTCGCCGACAACGGCAAGACGCCGATGCGCTTCCGAGGCGCGTGGGAGACCTCGTCGTTCCGACGCATCCTCGACAACGCCATGGAATGGGGACGACGCGCGGCAGCGTAGTCGGGGTCAGGCCGCGCCGCAGGACCCGCCGTCGAATCCACCGTCGAATCCGCCACCGCTGGCCGAATCGGACGCATCCGGGGCGTCGGAATCTCCATCGGAAGAGTTCTGCCCGGCTTGCCCGATGGCCGGGACCATGAGCAAGGCGCTGCCGTCGCCGCCGTCCCGCCGAACTCGGCGCAGTTCCTCCTCCATGTCGGCGCGGAGCGTGCCGTCCTGTGCGGGTGTCGACCGTCCCACCAGCGAGTTGAACCACTTCCACATCTTCGCGCTCCCTCGAAACAGTCCGGAAACAACCAGACGTTCAACTGTAGGTAAGCATGGACGCCGGCAGATGGCCAGTGTCGTTGAAGCCGGCGACCTGCGTGCCCAGCAGGCTCTTGGATGCAACGCGGCAAATTCCGCAGTTGCGGATGTCGAACCGGGCCCAGGCATCGAGCCGTACCGCAAGAACGCGACAGAGCAGGTAGCGGAACGCGTTGCCGTGACCAACCAGCAATGTCGTGCCCTCGGAATCCGACTCGAAGTAGCGCGCGTAGGCGTGATCGAGACACTCGCGGCAGGAGGCCGTTTGCGAAGCCTGCACGCCGTCGGGATAGAAGAACTCCTGGCCCGGCGGGACGGATGGTACGCATTCGCACAGGTCCGCGTCGGTTTCTATGGCAACCGTCGGGTGGTGGCAAGCCACTTCTTCCGCAGTCTGTTGCGCGCGTCGGAAGTCACTGGCCACGATGCGGTCGATGGGCTCCTCCGCTAGCCGTTCCGCCGCCAGCCTCGCCTGCCGCCGGCCCAATTCGGTGAGCCCGCCGAGCTGATTGGGCGCTGCCTGATTGTGCTGGCCGTGACGGAGCATGATCACCGTCCTCAGCAAGCGGATCTGTTGTGCCGGTGCAGGATTGCGGTGACTGGTGCTCATGGCTGTCCTCGAGGCTCTCCGTGAGCCGCTACGGAAAGGGAAAGACAGGAATGAACGAAGCGTCTCCGGTCCGCGATGTACGTCATGCTATGGCCCATGCATGGCGCATGCCGGTCCTCCTCACCCTCGTCCGCCAGCACGCCTGTCGGCGCGTTCGAGAATTCTATCGCATTCTCAATGGATCACGAGCACTTGGCTCAGATGCAAGAGATGGCGGTTCCTCAACAACGCTCCTCTGTCGGCGCGCTTCGAACAGCAGCACTGTCGCCGCCATCGCTGCATTGACCGAATCCGCTCGACCGGCCATCGGAATGCGGACCGTTTCGCACCATGGCGGGGACCAGTCGGCACCCAGGCCCCGATGTTCGCTACCGACGACAATGGCGAGACTGCCACGTAGATCGGTGGCAGCGAGGTCGCTGTCCGCGTCGGGCCTGGCGGCGACCACGCGAATGCGCTGCGCATCCAGCCACGCCCGCACCTCGGTCGCCGTCCCTTGAGCAACCGGCACGCTGAACAGCGTCCCGACGCTCGCGCGGACCACGTTCGGGTTGAACACGTCCGTGGTCGGATCCGCGAGCAGCATGCCATTCGCGCCGGCAGCGTCCGCGCAGCGCAGCATGGCCCCCAGGTTGCCCGGCTTTTCGATGCCGGCTGCAACCAGCCACAGGGAGTCTCCCGGGACATTCAGTCTGTCCAGGGGCAACTTCGGCGTTGGCGCCACGGCAAGCAACCCGTCGGGCGTGCGCCGGTAGGACAGTTTTTCGAACACCTCCGGGGTTGTCGGCACGCATTCGACGCCCGCCGCGCCGAGTCGTTCAACCAGGTCTCTTCCGCCCCGCCCGGCTCCGCCCTGCTCGACTCCGCCCTGCTCGACTCCGCCCCGCCCGACTCCGCCCTGCCCGACTCCGCCCCGCCCGACTCCGCCCGGCCCGACTCCGCCCGGCCCGACATAGTACCTGTCGCAATGGAAAAGGACTTCTACCGACAAGCCGGCATCCGCCGCGCAAACGAGTTCGCGCAGCCCTTCGACGACGAATCGCCGCTCGCGGTCCCGATGCCGGCGTGTGCGGAGCCTGACGACCTCCTTCACGCGCGGATTGCGCAGACTCGAGAGCATCTTCGGATCTCCTAGCCGGACCGCGCGCCCGCTTCGTTCACGACTCTTTTCGGGGATCGAAGGCATCCCGCACCGCTTCGCCCGTGAAGATCAGCAAGGTCAACATCAATGCCAACGTGAAGAAGGTCGTGAGGCCGAGCCACGGCGCATGGATGTTCGTACGGCCTTGGGCCAGCAGCGTCGCGAAGCTACCGACGACCATCGCCGTCACCGGCATCGCGAGATGTTTGAGCCGGTCGACAATCCGGTCGCCAAGACCCAGTTCCGAATAGTTGTCCGAGATCAAACCCCGCAGTGGAAACCAGTCGAAATACTCGCCGCCGCAAAACAGCACGATGAGAAGCATGGCGAGAACGAAGGCGGGTACGGCATAGCCGACCAGGATCACCAGGCTCGTCCAGACGTCGAAGCGACTACCGTCGCGAACCGCCTTGCCGATGCCGAGCGGCAGCGAGACCAGATAGTCGATGAGCAACGTCGCGCCCCCCAACGACAACGATACCGGGAGCCGATCGATCACCAGGTCCACCACCGGCACGTCCTGATAGAAGCTGTCGCCGAAATCGAATGTGAGGTAGTCGCTGATCATCTTGAAGAAGCGAACGTGGGCCGGCTTGTCGAACCCGAATTGGCGTTCGATCTCCTTCAGGAGATCGGGGTCGATGCCCCGGGAGAACTCGTAGCCGCTGCGCCCACCCCCATCGGTATCAACCGGGCCGCCGCCTCCGGCGATGGTTGCGGTTACCGCCACGCTCTCGCCCGTAATGCGCGCAATGGCTTGATCCACCGGCCCGCCGGGCGCGGCCTGAATGATCACGAAATTCACCAGCATGATGCCGAACAATGTCGGCAGGAAGAGCCGAATCCTGCGCGCGATGTAGGACCCCGCCAACCACCCGAACGCTGCATGCAATGCCTGCATGGCTATTCGTCCTTGAGCGCCGCGATCCCGGCGTCCACCCGCGCGCTACGGGCTTCGTCGATCCACCAAAGCTGGGGGAATCCGGTCCAATTCATATGCTCGGCACCCAGGGACGGGTGCCCGAACCGATCCCAGTAGACCAGGTGTCGGCCAACGGGATGTCCGTCCGGAATCATGTAGAAATTCCACATCAGTACGCGATCCAGTGCCCGTCCCGCCGTGTTCATCTCCTCTTCGGTTCTCGCCTGGGCGATTCTCTCGACGAGAAGGTCGACAACCGGGTTCTTGATGCCAGCATAGTTCGTCATGTTGGGAATATCCGCGTACTGCGAGGTGAATTGGCCGCGCAGGCGGAATGGAAACGGGATCTTGTAGGTATAGAACTTGCGCATGGTCGCGTCGTAGTCGTACTTGCGCAGCCGGTTGACCATCAGGTTGTTTTCTATCTTTCGCAACGTCGCGTGTATTCCCAATCGCCCGAGGTTTTCGACGAACGGCACGAGCATGCGTTCGTAGTCGCCCCAGGAGACGACGAATTCGAATCGGAGCGGCTCGCCGGTGTCCGCGTTGACCCGTTCGAAGTCCCGGACGATCCATCCGGCTTCCTCGAGCAGCCGGTCGGCCTCGAGCAAGGTCTCGCGGTTGCGCCCGAACGGTGCGTTCCGCGGCAGCGGGACGGGTTGCGTGAACACCCGCTCCGGCAGGATGTCCCGATAGGGCCTCAAGAGGGCGAGTTCGGCCTCGGACGGCATGCCCTTGGCCTGCATGTCCGAGCGGATGAAGAAGGAGTTGTTTCGGTCCATGCCGTCGTGCCAGTACACCCGGTTGGCCCACTCGAAGTTGTAGGCCAAGGTCAGGGCTTCCCGTACCCGGATGTCCTGGAACAACGGCTTGCGGATATTGAAGACGACGGCCTGGTGCATCCCGTAGGACTCCCGCATGGTGTAGGTCTCCTTCTTGAAGAGCCCCTTGTGAAAGCCCGGGAAGTCGTACGCGGTCGCAAAGTCGCTTTCGTTCTGGTCGCGATAGTAGTCCAGGACCCCGGCGCGGAGCGCCTGGAGCATGACGCTGGTGTCGAAGAAGTAGATGGCCTCGAGGCGGTCGAAATTGAAGTGGCCTATGTTGACGCCGAGATCCTTGCCCCACTAGTCGGGTACGCGCTGCAACACGATCTTGTGTCCGAGATCGACTTCCGCGATGCGGTAGGGCCCGTTGCAGAGCGGGGGCTCGATGGTGGTGGCCTCGAAATCCCGACCTTCCCAGTAGTGTCTCGGCAGGGTAACGAACCACGCCGTTTCGATAATGAGATGCGGCGTCTTCTCCACGGTGTCGCTGAAGTGGAATTTGAAAGACCACGGCCCCGTCTGCTCGAGGCGGACGATGTCCCGGTAGACGCTCTTCCAAGTCGCCGAACCCTTGGTCTTGATGGCGTCGAACGTCCATAGGACGTCGGCGACGGTGACCGGCGTGCCGTCGTGCCAGTAGGCGTTCCTGCGCAGCGTGTAGGCCACCCAACTGTAGTCGTCCGCGACCGCGACGGTTTCCGCGAGGTGACCGTAGTAGGAACCAAGCTCGTCTTGCGATGCCAGCATGAGCGGCTCGCACAGCAACGCGGTCCGCCTCGGATCGACGTATACCGCAAGGATCCCCTTGTCGACGTAGGGATTCAGATTGTTGAACGTGCCGACCATGGGAACCCTGACCACGCCGCCCTTGGGCGCAGCGGGGTTGGCGTAGTCGAAATGGGGCATGTCCTTCGGGTACTTCAAGCCCCCGAAGTAGGAAAACCCATGGCTCGGCTCGCTCGCGGTGGCCGTCATGGCAAAGAGCAAGCCGCACACCCGGCAGATGGGCCAACGCCTCGGATGTCTCATGGAGTGGAATCGAGTCTTTGTCAACGACCGCTACCATAGTCCAAGGCGCGCTGCTTGTGCATCGGCGCGCCTGACGGCGCGATCGAGAATGCGCGCCCTGTGGACGCGCGGCCTCCTTCGAAAATGCAACCCAAATGTCAACATTCGGAGCGCTCGCGGACTCTAACACGCCTCGTTGCACGCGGCGCCTACTGCGAGAAGTTCTGCCGAGTTAACATTCCCGTCACTCGTCCCACCCGTCCCGACGAGCAAGCAGGAGGCGCCATGAGCATCATCGGGATCGAGGAGATCTTCCTCGACGTCAAGGATTTGGCCACTGCCATCGACTTCTACCAAGGTCTCTTGGGCATACCCGTGGCCGTGCGCAACGAGGAACGCGCCTATCTGCAATGCGAACGCAGCCATGTCGTCCTGCAGGTGAAGGACCATGTCGGACGTCACCAAGGGGGCGGACCGATGCACTTCTCGTTCACGGTGACCGAGGATGCGTTCGACGACGTCGCCGAACGGGCCGCCAAGGCGAATATCTTTACCCGCGGGCCGATGGGCCAACGTGGCAAGGGCCGCGCGCTATTCATGCTCGACCCCGACGGCAACGAAGCCGAGGTCAACACCCGCTATCTCTACGGGGTTCCGCAGCGCTGACGCGCTGACAAAGGTTCATTGCAGGAGTCGCCCGCTGGACTCGCATTCCCGATTGCGCGAAAGTTGGCTTGTCGCCTTGCACGGTCGCCCCGTCGCCCGGGGCTGTGTTCGAGCGTGGAACGGAGGGGAACCCGCAATGGAAGCCATGGGAGCCCTATCGGCGGACTCGCACGTCGTCGAGGCTGAGGATGTGTTCATCGGCCTGCCGGAACGATTCGGCGACGACGCGCCTCGAGTCGTCGGTGCGGGGACGCTCAAGGACTCGATCATCACTCCTGCCAAGGGACCACGCGGCGTCCGCCGCCGCATGGGGTTCGCGGGCATGCGCAAGCGCGAAGGCCTCGACCTCCAACGTCGCCCGGGCCACAGGCCCGAGGTCGACCACATGCGCGACCAGGAAGCGAAGCGCATACTGGACATGGGCTACGACGGCCTACGCCCCGGAATTCGCGATGGCGCCGAGCGCGCGAGGATCACCCGCGAGAATGTGAAGGCCCTGTACGGGATCTGAAACTGCGTGTCGCTTCGGGGCGCGTTTGGAGGGCAGCAATGGAAACGTTAACCACCGAACAACGCAGGCAGTGGCAGACCGACGGCTACCTGCACTTGGAAAGCGTTCTCGACGAGGATGCGGTCGCCTTCTTCTCGAACGAGATGGATCGCATTCGCACCGTCCCGGGCTGGGAGCCCAAGCACGACCCCGAACTGCCCATCGGCCACTACGCCTGGATGGACCACGCGGTCGACCTCGATCCCGGCGGGTTCATGGACCGCCGCGACTTGCTGACCTACCACCAGGCGTTCATGGACTTGATCGACCAACCACCGGTATTCGACTACATCGTCGACATCATGGGCACGAACATCCTGCTCAGCATGACCCAGGCCATCGTACGACCGGCGGACGAGAAGTTCGCCGGCTACACCCACACCGACGGCGGCGAGTCGCTGCGCCTGACGCGCGTCAGCGAGTTCAGCCCGCCCATCGCGCTGAAGGCCATGTACCTGTTGTCCGACGTGCCGGAGGAAAACTGCGGCAATCTCACCGTCTACCCGGGCAGCCATCTGCGCCAGATCCCCTACCAGGGCGATCGCACCATGACGCCGTATTCGCCCGGTGCCGCGCAGCTCACCGGCAAGGCCGGCGACGTCTACCTGTTCCCGCACGCGCTGTGGCACGGACCCTCCCGCAACGAGTCCGGCAAACCCCGCAAGGTGCTGCTCTACAACTACTGCCAGCTCTGGGTACGCTGCTACGACTTCGGAGCGATTCCCGACGTGGCCCAACGCGCCACGCCCAGGCAACGGCGCCTATTGGGAGATTTGGGATACGATTTCCGCCCGGGGTCGTACTTCTACGTGCCGAGGGACCAGAACGCGGTTATTCGCGAGAGCGGCAACGCCTAAAGCCGCGCGCGCCTGACGGCGCGATCGAGAGTGCTTGCCGCATCTTCTACGGGCCGCCGGGTCGTCGGGTCGCGAAACTTGGTTCGTTCAATTCAGTTCAGCGGTGCATGGTGCGGCGGAGCGTCGCCCGACGCGACTCCTCAATCGAACGCACCGAAGATCTCGTCGTTCAACTCCTGGTAGAGCTCGGGCTTCTGCGGGATCGATTGCAGGCAGAACTCGTCCACGCCCGCGTCGATGAAGGCGCCGCAACGGTCGATGACGTACTGGGGCGGGCCGATCATGGTCCAGGTATTGCCGCGGCGAATGCGCTCCGCCTCCTCCTCGTCGCGCACGATGCGCATCGGCACGTGCACTGAACGCGTGATTTCGGATGGATCGCGACCGACCGCCTCGCAGTGGGATTCAACGATGCTCCACAGGCGCTTCAAGTCCTCGGGACCGCAGATGGCGTTCATGATGTCGCCGTACATGGCGAGCGTGCGGAGGGTGCGCTTCGGACCCATGCCACCCACCATGACCGGGATCTTGCGCTTGACGCCCTTGGGTGAGAACGGCGCCTGTTTCAGGGTGTAGTACTTGCCGTCGTAGTCCACGAAGCGTTCCTCGGTGAACAGCTTGTGGATCAGTTCGCAGGCTTCTTCCAGGCGGTCCTGGCGCTCGCGCATGGATGGGTACTCCCAGCCATAGGCCTCGTGCTCGCGAACATTCCAGCCAGCACCGATGCCGAGAATGACCCGACCGCCGGAAATCTCGTCGATGGTAGCAGCCATCTTCGCCATCAACGCGGGGTTGCGGTAGGTGTTGCCGGATACCAGAACGCCGAGTTCCAGGCGGTTGGTGACCGCGGCCATGCCCGCGAGCAGCGACCAGCCTTCCAGGGTGGGAAGCAGATCGCTCTCCGCCACGTCGGCCGTGCGCGTCAATGGCGGTACGAAATGGTCGTAGGTGTAGACGCTGGTCCACCGCCCCGCCTCCATCACCTCCAGAACGCTCTTGATCTCTTCCCACGAGGTCTGTTGGTTGTGGAACTGCGATCCGAACATGTCATTGCCCCTCTCGGCGGGTGGATGACCTTGGCCCTACGAGCGTTCAGGCCAGCGTGGCATTCCACTGGCGAACCCGGCCTGCGTGGTCTGCCAGCAGTTCGTCGACATCGCCAGAGACCTCGACCCCCTCGATTCGGTCACCCTGCTCGATGGCGTCCACCACGGCTTGATCGGACGCCACCACTTCGCCGAAGATCGAGTGCGCATCGTCGAGCCAAGGCGTCGGCACGTGGGTGATGAAGAACTGCGAACCGTTGGTGGCAGGACCGGAATTCGCCATCGACAACCGTCCGGGACGGTCATGACGAAGCGACGGCGCGAATTCGTCCTCGAACCGGTATCCCGGGCCGCCTCGCCCGGTGCCCTGCGGGCAGCCGCCTTGAACCATGAAGTTTGCAATGACCCGGTGAAACGTCAGCCCATCGTAGAAGCCGCGGCCCACAAGGTTCACGAAATTGGCGACCGTCACCGGCGCATCGCCGGCAAACAGGTCCAGGTGGATCGAGCCTTTGGAGGTGTCGATCCTACCTTGAATGTTGATTGGACTGGCTCCTTGTTCTTCCTTTTCCGGCTTATTTTCGTCCTTTTCCCGGCTTCATTCTTCCTTTTCCGGCTTCGGACTCTTGTGCTTGTACCAGTCGTTGTCGCGGAACAAGCCGTCGCGCCAACGCACCGCATCGCGCATGCCGACCTCGCGCATCTTGTCCTGCCAATTGTAGGAGAAGCCCGTGAACTGGCCGGCGGCATCCAGATCGGTGCTGCTACGGACCGAGGAGTAGATGCCCATGTTCTCGTAGAAGCGGTTCATGTTGAGCTTCAAGATGGCGAGGTGGTCGGCGGTCATGACGGCGATTCGGTCGGCGAAGGCGATGGTCCGGTCGTCCAACTCGTCCTTGGGCCAAGCGTAGTTGATCATGCCGATTTCCTCTGCCTCCGCACCGGTCACGTTCTCGCCGGTGTAGTAGAGCTCCTTGGCCTTGCGCATGCCGATCACCAGAGGCCAGATCACCCCCGTGCGCGAGGTGCCGAGGCCGCGCAAGCCCGGGTGACCGAGTTGGGCGTCTTCGGCGGCCACCACGAGATCGGCCATCATGGCGAGTTCGCAGCCGCCGGCGACGGCATAGCCGTGGACCTGGGCGATCGTGATCTTCGCCATGTTCCAGAAATACATGTGGATGTCGGTGACCTGCTGCATGCCCGTGCGGATGCCCATGAGCAGGCGGCGGCCCTTGTCGTCTACGCGCCGGTGGCGACGAACCACGGCGTCGGCGCCGCCGCCCGACGGCGTCAGGTCGTAGCCAGCGCTGAAGGCGCGACCCTCGCCGCGCACGATGATGGAACGAATGGAGTCGTCCGCTTCCATGTCGTGCAATGCATCGTTCAGTTCGTACAGGAGTTCCTGGGACAGCGCGTTCAGTTTCTCCGGCCGGTTGAGGCCGATGCGCCCGACGCGCCCGTCCGTCCCCACCCGGTCGATGACCAGATTCTCGTATTCCGCCATGGTCTACCCCTTGTTCGCTGGCTTCTTGGTGCTTGGATTGCGAACGCGCCAACTTACCAAGAGCCGTCGGGAAATGAAACCGAGGGTGAACGACGCATCGGCCAGAGCGGCCAAATCAGCCCGGCGAGTTGGACGCCGCAGGCGCGCATGGCGATAACTTTGTAGCGGGCGTAAACTCCCAACCACGCAAAGATCAGGGGTTTGCCATGTCCGTGGAGACCAAGAAATCCACCCTGTCGGCCAACCGACGGAACTTCCTGCGCTGGGGTGCCTCGGCCTCCACGTTGCCGTTTGCCGCCCGCGCCCTAGGCAGCGAGCCGAAGCCGCCCAGCCAGGTGAAACGCTATGCCAAGCTAGGCCGCACCGGTCACGAGATCTCCGACATTTCGTTTGGATCCTCCGCACTGCGTCCCGGACAGGAAGACCTGGTGCACATGGCCCTGGATCGGGGCATCAACTACTTCGACACGGCCGAGAGCTACACCCGGGGCCAAGCGGAGACGGTGCTCGGCCGGGCACTCAAAGGCAAGCGCGACCGTGTGGTGATCACCTCCAAGATCGGGACCGAGGCCGACACCGGTGCTGGCGAGATGATGGGGCGGCTCGAAGCGTCGCTGCGCCGCCTGCAGACGGACTACGTGGACGTTTTCATGAACCACGCCGTGAACGAGATCGACGTGGTCAAGAACCCCGAGTGGCACGCTTTCGCCGCCAAGGCCAAGGAGCAGGGCAAGATCCGATTCTCGGGCCTGTCCGGACACGCCGGCCGCCTGATCGAGTGCCTGGACTACGCCTTCGACAACGACCTGGTGGATGTGGTGCTGGTTGCGCACAACTTCGGCCAGGACCCCAAGTTCTACGAGAGCCTGACCCGTTCCATGAACTTCATTGCCACCCACCAGGACCTTCCCCGGGTGCTGGCAAAGGGCAAGGCGAAGAACGTCGGCATCACGGTCATGAAGACTCTGCGGGGCGGGCGACTGAACGACATGCGTCCGTTCGAGAAGAACGATGCAACCTATGCGCAGGCGGCATTGCGCTGGGCGTTGACCACTGTGCAGGTGGATGCGGCGGTGATCACCATGAACAGCGCCGAGAAGATCGACGAGTACCTCGGCGCCTCCGGTTGGCGCGAGTTGGCCACCGGCGATCTGGATCTGCTCGAGCGATACGCCCATCTGAACCGCGAGAGCTATTGCGTCAACATCTGCAACGATTGCGAAGGCGCCTGCCCCTACGGTGTGCCCATCGCCGAGGTGCTGCGCACGCGGATGTACGCGGTGGACTATCAGGACGCAGCGATGGCGCGGGACGAGTACGCGCTCCTACGCACCAACGCCGCCGCTTGCCTGTCCTGCAGCGGCGAACCCTGCGCCAACGCCTGTACCCATGGCATCGCGATCGACAAGCTGTGCGGCCCGACCCATCGACTGCTTGCCTGACCTACCGACATCGACATCGGCCGGGGTTGAACCCGTGGCTAGACGCGTGCTCTTCTACGAGTGTTTCGCTGGCATCTCCGGCGACATGCACTTGGGCGCGTTGATCGACGTGGGCGTGCCCGCCGAGCATCTCGCCCGCGAACTCGCGCGCCTCGAACTCGCCACAGAGTTCGATCTCGTCGTCGAACCCGGCAAGAAGATGGGCGTGACCGGCACCCGGGCGACAGTCCGTCTTGCCGAAGGCATCGACAAACCCCATCGCCACTTGTCGACCATCCAGGGCATCCTCGAACGCGCCGGCTACTCGCCCCGTGTCGAAGCCCTCGCGGTGTCGATGTTCACCACCATCGCCCAAGCGGAAGCCAAGATCCACGGCACCAGCGTCGAGGCCATCCACTTTCACGAGGTGGGCGCAACGGACTCCATTGTCGACATCGCCGGTGCCGCCATCGGGCTCGACTACCTGGACGTCGACCGAGCCTACTGCACGCCGGTCGAGGTCGGCGGCGGCATGGTGCGCTGCGCGCACGGGATGATGCCGGTACCGGCGCCCGCCACGGCGGAAATCCTCAAGGACGCACCCTGCCGGTACGGCGGCGTCGACGGCGAAGCCACCACGCCCACCGGGGCGGCGATCCTCAAATGCGTCGTGGACCGGTTCGAAGCCCCGCACCGGTTCACCGCCCGCGCCATCGGCTACGGCATCGGACAGAAGGACTTCGCCGTGCCCAACGCGTTGCGCTTGACGCTGGGCGACTGCGCGGCGCAAGGCCCGGCGTTCGCCACCGAGACCGAGACCAACTTCGAGGTCGAATGCAATATCGACGACATGTCCCCCGAGGCGTTCGGGCCGTTGACCGAGGCACTGTTCGCCAAGGGTGCCAAGGACGTTTTTCTGACGCCCATCGTCATGAAGAAATCGAGGCCGGGCACCAAGGTCTCCCTGCTCACGGACGAGTCGAGACTGGAGGCGGTACTTGCCGAGCTGTTCACCGCATCGACCACCATCGGCGCCCGTCTGCGCGAGGTCACCAAGCGCATGCTGCCGCGGCATCAACGCACCATCGCCACCTCCCTAGGCGACGTGCGGGTGAAGGTGGTGACGCTGCCCAACGGTTCGACGCGTTGGAAGCCCGAGCACGACGACATTGCGGCCATCGCGACGCGCACGGGCGAGGACTACCTGACCACCACGTCGATCGTGGCGCGGGAAATCGACCGGGAACTCGCGTGAAGTCCATCGAGGAAATCCTGGACGGTTTCGCGGCGGGCGATCTCGACCGAGGCCAGGCGGCGGCCGCACTCGGCGGCACCTACTTCGAGAACTTGGGCCATAGCACCATCGATCACGACCGGGCACGGCGCACCGGCGCACCGGAAGTCGTCTACGGCGAGCACAAGTCGCCCGCGCAGGTCGCCGCCAACTTCAAGGCGGTCGCGGACCGGGGCCACAACGCCCTCGCCACCCGGCTCAGCGAAACCGCCGCTCGCGCCGCGCTGGAAGCGGTTCCCGGTGCGGTTCATCATGCCGAAGCCCGGCTGGTGACGTTCAAACAACGCGAACCAGACCCCGCGGAAACCCGCATCGCCGTCGTCACCGCCGGCACTTCGGACCGTGCGGTCGCCGAGGAAGCCGCGCTCACTGCGGAGTTCTACGACAGTCCCGTGCTGCGCATCAGCGATGTGGGCGTTGCCGGCGTGCATCGGCTGCTGGCCCGGGTCGAGGATATCCGCAGCGCACGGGTCGTGATCGTGGTCGCCGGCATGGAAGGCGCTCTGCCGAGCGTGGTCGGCGGGTTGATCGACAAGCCGGTGATCGCGGTTCCCACCAGCGTCGGGTACGGCGCATCGTTCAACGGGGTCGCCGCGCTTCTGGGCATGCTCAACAGTTGCGCATCCGGTGTTTCAGTCGTGAATATCGACAACGGCTTCGGCGCGGGCTATCTTGCCAACATGATCAACCGGTTATGACAGTCATGGACGAAGCGCTAGCTGCCAAGTACGAGGCGCTCAAGACGAACATCCGAGACCTCGGTCGGGTCATCGTGGCCTTCTCCGGCGGCGTGGACAGCTCGCTGGTCGCCTACGTCGCCGCCGAGACCCTGGGCGATAGCGCCTTGGCGGTGACCTCCGGTTCGAAGAGCTTGAAACGCAGCGATCTCGCACTCGCCGGCGAACTCGCCGAGAAGTGGGGCATGCGCCATCGGATCATCGTCACCGACGAGATTCTCAAACCCGAATACCGCGCCAATCCCGTCAACCGGTGTTTCCACTGCAAGACCTCCCTGTACGAAGCACTGGAACGGATCGCCGCCGACGAGAACTACGACCACGTCTTGAACGGCACCAACACCGACGACTTGGGCGATCACCGGCCCGGACTGGTCGCCGCGAAGAACTACGACGTCGTTTCGCCGCTGGTGGACACGGCGTTCGCCAAGCGCGACATCCGCGCACTGGCCGCGGCGCTCGGCCTCGACAACGCCCAAAAACCCCAGGCCGCCTGCTTGTCGAGTCGGTTTCCGTACGGTTCCCATATCACCGAGGCGCGGCTGGCCCAAGTCGAGGCCGCTGAGGACGCGCTGGCAGAACTCGGCTTCAGCCAGTTTCGCGTACGCCACCACGAGGAGGTCGCCCGGATCGAGCTCGACGCCGAAGAGTTGCCGCGTGCCCTGGATCTTCGCGAGTCGATCCAGGAACGCGTCAAGGCGACGGGCTATCGCTTCGTCGCGCTGGACCTCGGGGGATTCCGCAGCGGATCCCTGAACGAGGGGCTGATCAACGCCGTGCAGATCATCTCGCCCCAGATTCCTTGAGCACGCCGAATATCGACGTTGAGTCGCATTTCGAACGAAGCCGGGAGAATGCGTAGGCGTTCTTCGACGCGCCCGTCAGGGCACGCATTCCCGATCACGCCGTCAGGCGCGCCGACGCACGTGCGGCGCGCACTAGCGTCGGGCACCGTGTTTGCCCTCCGTGCCGCCTTGGCGAGGGCGTGCCGAGAGCGCCAATGCCAGCGCATTCGCGACGCGAAGAACCCCAAGGAGAACGCATGAGGGTCAAGAACGTACGCTACATGCCGGGTGGCGGCGCCGAGATCGTCGAGGTCGAGGTCGACGATCCCGGTCCCGGCCAGGTCCAGGTCGAAGTTGCCGCCTGCGGAATCTGCTCTTGGGACCTCCAGACATTCCGCAGCGGTTCAGACTCGCCCTACGCGGCCCCGCCGGGGCATGAGGGCATCGGCTACATCGCCAAGCTGGGTCCCGGCGTGACCGGAGTCGAGGTCGGCCAACGGGTGGCCGGCGGCGGCTTCGCCCGACTGCACAACGCCCCGGCTCATAGCCTGTACCGCATTCCCGAATCGGAGCTGGACGACCCCTACTGGATTGTCGAACCGGTGTCCTGCGTGGTGACGGGCATGGACCACTGCCGACTCCGTGCCGGCGAGCGGCTTGCCATGGTGGGCTGCGGCTTCATGGGGCTGATGATGATCCAAGGACTCGCGGGCGCGGGCGCAGACCAGCTCATCGCCTTGGACATCGATGATCGCCGGCTAGAACTGGCGCGGCGAATGGGCGCCACCGAAGCTCACAACGTCACGGTGCCCGACTTCACCGAGATCCGCAGCGAACTCGGCCGCCGCGGCATCGACACCGTCGTGGATACCAGCGGCGCCCAGCAAGGCTTGGATCTCGCAGCCGACATCGTCCGGCGCGCCGGTCGCATCAACCTGTTCGGCTGGATCAAGGGCGACCGAGCATCGTTCAATCCGAGCACCTGGCATGGCAAGGCGCTTAGTGTCGTGAACTCGTCGCCCGCTGCGCAACTGCGCGACCCCTTCCCGCCCGCTATCCGCCTGCTGGAGAAGGGCGTCATCGACCTGAAGCCGCTGGTGACCCACCTGGTCCGGATCGACGAGTACCCGCAATTCTTGGCGGGCGTCACCCAAGGTGCGGTGGACGGCTATATCAAGGGTGTGGTGCGGCACTGAGCCGCACCGCGTCCATTTCGCTGTCGGACCTAGCCCGCATTTCTCACCAGGCCGCTTGTCGGCGTCAAAAAGCTCTTGGGTTTCACTAGTTTGACCGCGATGTCGATGATCGTGCCGATGGCGGACTGCGCTGGCCGCGCCCGCCCGCGCTTCGCGCGGAGGCCCTCG
>JAKZRQ010000171.1:0-14890 GCA_047518105.1 Pseudomonadales bacterium
CGGTCCGAGTGGAATCGGCAAGTCGACGCTCGCGGCCCTGCTCGCCGGCGTACTGGTCCCGGATGGAGGTCTTGTGGAAATCGCGGGCACCTCCCTGCATCTGCGTCGGGACCGTTTCGGGCTCGTCACGATGGTTCCCCAGGAGGCTCATGTATTGCGGGATCGCTGCGCGACAACCTGACCTACCTGCGACCATCGGCCTCGGACGAGGAGGTGGCCGCCTCTGCCCAGGCGGTGGGGCTCGAGCGGGTGTTGGACCGGCTTGGCGGTTTCGATGGGGAGTCGACCTCGCCAAGTCGGGATTGTCCGCAGGCGAGAAGCAGTTGGTGACCTTGGTGCGGGCGCATCTCGCGGCAACGCCCATCATCGTCCTGGACGAGGCCACGTGCCATTTGGACCCGGCTGCCGAGGAAAAGGCGGAACGAGCTTTCATGGCGACGGGAAGCACGCTGATCGTGGTCGCGCATCGCATGTCGGCGACGTTGCGTGCGAAGAGGGTGATGGTGATGGACGGCGATGGCATCGATGTCGGCGACCCCCGCCAACTGATGCAGAGACATGCGCTTTACGCGGACTTTCACGGCATGTGGTCGGTACCAACAACGGGGCAACTGGCGTGAGGATCCCGATATGGGTTGCCCCTCACGTGCTACAACACCGGACATGTGAACACCGGCGCCCGAGCCCAGGAATTGCTCGACATGCGAGCCGGCGACCTCCAGTTGGAACCTCCGCGACAGGTCCTGCTGCGCGGCAAAGGACGCAAGCAGCGGATCTGCCCGCTATGGGACGAGACAGGCCAATGCGGGCGGCCAGCTTCGCGTTGGCCATGCAACCCTCCAGAGGCAGCTCGCGCAGGATTGCGCGCTCCGAGTGGCCCAATGGTTTCGACTCATCTGGTTCGACAGGAGAAATCTTCCTTTTCTAGCACAGATATAGAAGAAATCCAGCAATAATATGCGAAGAATGGGGTCAAATAGGCAACATATTCCCCGGTCGGTGATCAAGACTAGCCGTGCCATTGCGCTCGGGAATTCCTGCATGTACGACAACCCCATGGGACTGGACGGTTTCGAGTTCGTCGAGTTCGCTGCGATGACAAGGTCGGCTCGAACCGGTGTTCGAAATGCTTGGATTCAACCGTGTCGCCCAACACCGCTCCAAGGATGTGCATCTTTGGCGTCGGGGCGGCATCAACCTCATCGTCAACTACGAGCCGAATAGCCCGGCTTACTACAGGCCGATGAACATGGCCCCTCAGCCTGTGCACTCGCGTTCCGGGTACGGGATTCGCACCATGCGTACAACCGAGCGGTGGAGTTCGGGGCGCAACCCATCGAGTTCCCGCTCAACGAAGATGCCGGCGGCACCGGGCAGATCGAGGAGTTCCTCATGCAGTACAACGGCGAAGGCATTCAGCACATCGCCTTCGCGTGAGACAATCTGTTCGCGACCTGGGATCGCCTGCACCAACGGGGTCTGGCATTCATGGAGCCGCCGCCGGATACCTACTACGAGATGCTGGAGGTTCGACTGCCGGGACACGGTGAGCGGCAACGTGCTGGCGTTTTTTGAACTGCCGAACTCGCCGGAAATGGATCGAGATTCGAACACCCCGGAATGGATTCAGCATATTGCGTTCGCACTGGGGGAATATGACGAGCTCCTGGTGTGCAAAGCCCACCTGGAAAAAAGTGGCGTCGACGTGCTCGGCCCTGTCGATCACGGGTTGTTTGATTCGATCTGCTTTTTCGATCCAAACGGCCACCGCCTGGAGTTCGCGGTTGACGAAGGAACGGACGAAGAACGGGCGCGCACGAAAGCCGTGGCCGATGAGATGCTGGAAGAGTGGAGCCGCACGAAAAAGGCTCCCCGGCAGGCTGCCTGGCTGCATTGCAGAGCGCTCAAGGACGCATGAACGCGACGCACGACCCGGCACTTCGTAGCTGGGTGACCTCGGCAAACGTATCGAACGCCGACTTTCCGATTCAGAACCTGCCGTTTGCGGTGTTGCGTCGTGCCGGATATGACGAACGGTTCCGACCGGCGGTCGCCATCGGCGACCACGCGCTCGATCTGCAGGCGCTGCACGCCACCAGGCTTGCGCCATCACGAGGTCTGGACGCGTGTCAGGAAGAGACCCTGAATCGACTCATGGGTGAAGGGTCCGCAACGTGGTCTGCCCTGCGGGCGGATCTGAGTGCGCTGCTGGCCGAGGGATCGGAACATGAAGCTGCGGTGCGGACTTGCCTCATTCCGCTTGGCGAAGTGGAGTACCGGGTGCCGGCGCACATCGGTGACTACACGGATTTTTACACGTCCATCCATCATGCCACCAATATCGGTCGACTGTTCCGGCCCAACGATCCGCTTTTGCCCAACTATCGTTGGGTGCCGATCGGGTATCACGGCCGCAGCTCGTCCATCGGTGTGAGCGGACAGACATTTCTCCGTCCGCGCGGTCAGCTCAAGCCGCCCGGCGTGGAGCAACCGGAAGTCGCTCCTTCTCGGCGTCTCGACTACGAGTTGGAGATCGGTATTTTCATCGGTCGCGGCAATGCCCTGGGCGAACCTGTGGACATCGACGACGCGGAGAGCCACGTGTTCGGGCTTTGTCTGCTCAACGACTGGTCTGCCCGCGACATTCAAGCCTGGGAGTATCAGCCGCTGGGTCCGTTTCTGGCGAAAAGCTTCGCAACGACCATCTCGCCTTGGATCGTGACAATGGAGGCGTTGGCACCGTTCCGTGCGCCTTGGCAGCGGGCCGTTGGAGAGCCGCAGGCGCTGCCGTATCTTTCAAGCGAACGCAATTCGGCCGCAGGCGCCATCGACATGGAGCTCGAGGCGTTGCTGCAGAGCGCAGTGATGCGCAAAAGCCGCACGGCACCGGAAAGTCTTTCCCGGAGCAACTTCAGCGACGCGTACTGGACGGTCGCGCAGATGGTGGCGCACCACACGGTCAACGGCTGCAATCTGCGGCCGGGTGATCTCTTCGGCAGCGGCACCATGTCCGGCAGTCTTGAGGGCAGCCAGGGTGCGCTCATAGAAATCACCCGCGGCGGTGCCGAGCCGATCCGGTTGGACAACGGTGAGGAACGCACGTTTCTCGAAGACGGCGATGCGGTGATCCTGCGGGCGCACTGCGAAAGAGAAGGGACGGTGGGCATCGGTTTCGGCGAAGCGGTGGGTACGGTGTTGCCAGCGGGTTCCGAGTGAAGCTCTACGACTATTTCCGCTCGTCGGCGTCCTACCGGGTGCGCATCGCACTCAACTGGAAGGGCGTGGCCTACGAGCAGCTGCCGGTTAATCTCCTACGGGGGCAGCAACGTTCCGCCGAGTACCGCGCCGTCAATCCTCAGCAGTTGGTGCCGACTTTGGATACGGGGTCGGGCCTCCTCAGCCAGTCGCTGGCGATCTGCGAATACCTCGACGAGACACTTCCCGAACCGCCGCTCCTCCCGGCTGACCCCCTGGCTCGGGCACGCGTGCGCAGCCTGGCGCAGTGCGTTGCCTGCGACATTCACCCGATCGCAAACCTAAGGGTGTTGAACAGGCTGCGGCAGAATCTGGCCGTTGACGAATCGCTAGTAGGAGAATGGATCCGGCACTGGATCGGCGTCGGCTTCGAAGCCATCGAAACGCAGCTTGATCCGCAATCCGCCTACGCCTGCGGCGACGTGGTGTCGCTGGCCGATGTTTGCCTGGTGCCGCAACATTTCAATGCCGTGCGATTCGAGACACCGCTTGACGCCTATCCAAAAATTCGTGCGGTGGTTGCCCGCTGCAATGAGGTGCCCGCGTTTGTCGACGCGCTAGGGGCGGCGCAAATGGTGTAGGTCCTAAACGCCGTTGGCGGCTGACTCTACCGAGCTGATCGACGACGATTCCTGCGCCAAGAACAAAGCGCAACCAGTCACAGACGTCACCCACCCGCCACAAATATGATATTTCAAGTGATACTGAAGTTGAAAGTCAGAAATTTTTCGACAAAAACAACATGATGGAGTCATAGTGTGGCGGAGAGGGAGGGATTCGAACCCTCGATGGGCTTTTGACCCATACTCCCTTAGCAGGGGAGCGCCTTCAGCCGCTCGGCCACCTCTCCTGGCTCGCCGGCTCACCGGAACTTCGCGTCCGTGGGCCGACGATGAAGACTGGCGCTCCGAGCAGGATTCGAACCTGCAATCCCCGGCTTCGTAGGCCGATGCCTTATCCAGTTTGGCCATCGGAGCGATGAATCACTAGTTTAGCCTGTCGGGCAGCCTTGCACCATCCACCCCGATCTCCCGAATCTCCCCGTACCGGTTCGCAGTCGCCCAACCGCCTTGTGGCAAAATGGCTGTTTTCGAGCGAGACAACGATGCTGGAGATCGCTGCGAGCGCGTCGACCTTGGGCGCGACCGTGACCGGAGTTCGGTTGAACGCGCTCTCGGGTGGCGAGTGGCGGGCCATCGAGGACGCGTTTCACGCGCATGCGGTGCTGGTCTTCGCTGGGGCGAACCTGACCGAGCCCGAGCACATCGCCTTCAGCCGCCGGTTTGGACCGTTGGAGCGGACGCTGTCCCAACGCGCCAAGCGCCAGGAGATCTCGCTGCTCTCCAACGTGGCCAAGGACGGCAGCATTGCCAAGCCCGAGGATGCCCTCGGGCGCTTCCTCAAGGGCAACCGGTCCTGGCACACGGATTCGTCGTTCAAGGCGGTCGGCGCCAAGGTTTCGCTGCTGCGGGCACTCGAGGTGCCGGACTCCGGTGGCGACACCGAGTGGGCGGATATGCGCGCCGCGTGGGATGTCCTCCACAGGGCGACCCGCAAGCGCCTCGATGGCTTGGTGGCCGTGCACTCCTACGCCTATTCGCAAGGGTTGATCGGCGGTACGGCACTGCTGACGGGGAACGAGTGGGACGCCTTGCCGCCGGTGGAGCACCCGGTCGTGCGCGTACACCCGGTGACCGGGCGCAGGAGCCTGTACGTGGGGCGGCATGCATCGCATATCCTCGGCATGGATGTGGTCCAGGGCCGGGCGCTGCTGCAACAGTTGACCGAGGACGCCTGCCAGCCGCCGCGCATCTTTCGCCACCGTTGGCGGGCTGGCGATCTGGTCGCGTGGGACAACCGTTGCGTGCTGCACCGGGGCCATCCTTGGCCCTTCGAGCAACCCAGGGTAATGCGGCGAACCACGGTGGCTGGCGACGGCGACAATCCGTGGTCGATCCGGGACCGGGCAGGGGAGGCCGCCCGTGCCTAGTCGCGTCGGCGGCTATCTGGTCCCGCGCGAGGTGGTGGCGTTGGACGCGAGCGGGCAACTCGAGTGCGAAGGCTACGCGGTATTGCGCGGGGTGCTCTCGGCCCGCCAGCTCGCACCCGTCCGAAGCGAAATCCTCGGCAGCTACGCCAATCGTCCCCGCGATGGCCGAGCCCGTGTTCACGATGAGGACTTCCGCTACGAGATGTTCAACAAGAGCCCGCGCGCGCAGAAGCTGGTGGGCCGCCGAGAGATCCTCGACGTGATCGAACCGTTGCTTGGCGAGGATTGCCACATCGTCGCCAAACACCTGCTGGCGCAACCAGGCCGGTGCCGAACGCCGCCACGGCGGCGGTGGTTGGCATATCGACGCGGGTCCGCACATCCCGCGTCCTGCCGGCACGGCCCGGCCGGCGGAGATTCCCTACCCGGTATTCGCCATTGGTGCGCACATCTTTGTCGAAGACTGCCCCATCGAGTGCGGTCCCACCGCGGTTGTTCCTCGCGGTCATACCCGGGGCAGGCGCCGCCTTTGGACCGCCGTATGGACGAGACGCTGACCTGGGATGGCCAAGGCGCCCTGGCGCTGACCGCGACGGCGGGCGATATCGCGTTGTTCGCGTCCGATGTCTGGCATCGCCGTCTACCGGCCCGCAAAGGCGACAAGGGACGTTTCTTCCTGCAGGTGCACTACGCCCGCCGGGACATCGCCCAGCGGATCAAGCGTACGGCTACGGTGAACCACGTCGATCCCGACGCGTTGACGCGCATCCGCTCGAAGCGCGAACGGCGGCTGCTTGGCCTGCACCCGCCGTCGTTCTACGACGGGTTCTACGACGGGTTCTGCGACGGGTTCTGCGACGGATAGTGTCCTCCCCGTGATCCCCCAGCGCTGGCGCACACCCGTTGCCTTCCTGGTGCTCGCAAGCATCGCGATGCCCTTGGGCTTCGCCGCCTGGCGGGCGTTGCTCGACAACTTCGCGATCGAGCAGGCTGCGTTCACGGGCCGGGAAATCGGCATCCTGCAAAGCCTGCGCGAAGTACCCGGGTTCATGGCGTTCACGGCCGTATTCGTCATCCTGGTGTTGCGCGAACAGACCTTCGCCGTGGTCGCGGTGGCCGTATTCGGTGTCGGGGTCGCGCTTACGGGGTACTTCCCCAGCGAGTACGGTCTGTACTTCACCGCGGTATTGATGTCGATCGGCTTCCACTACTTCGAAACCATCCGCCAGTCGCTGTCGCTGCAGTGGCTCGACAAAGCCGAAGCGCCGCGCATTCTCGGCCGTCTGATCGGGGTGGGCTCGGCGACCTCGCTCGTCGCCTTCGGGGCGATGTTCGTTGCGCTCAAGATCTTCGATCTCGAGTACCGGTGGATCTACCTGGCAGCCGGCGGCGGCGCGCTGCTGATCGCCGTTGCACTCGTGGGCTTCCCGCACTTCCAGGGCGCGACGCCGCAACGCAAGGAGATCGTCCTGCGCAGCCGCTACTGGCTGTACTACGGACTCACCTTCCTGTCTGGCGCGAGGCGGCAGATCTTCGTGGTCTTCGCCGGGTTCCTGATGGTCGAGAAGTTCGGCTACTCGGCGGAGAACATCGTGGCGCTGATGCTCGCGAACCACCTGTTCAACTGGCTTTTCGCCGAGAGGATCGGGGCTTGGATCGGCCGCATCGGCGAACGCCACGCGCTCACCTTCGAGTACTGCGGCTTGATCCTCGTCTTCACCGCCTACGCCTTCGTGGAGAACGCCTATCTGGCGGCGGGGCTGTACGTTGTCGACCACATGTTCTTCGCCCTGTCCATCGCCATCAAGACGTACTTCCAGAAGATCGCGGACCCGGCGGACATCGCCTCGACCGCAGGCGTCTCGTTCACGATCAACCACATCGCCGCCGTCGTGATTCCGTTCCTGCTGGGCATGGTCTGGCTCCAATCGCGCGCATCGGTGTTCCTGATCGGCGCGGGCTTCGCACTGCTGTCGCTGGTGTTGGCGCAGAACGTGCCGCGTTCGCCCCGGTCCGGCAACGAAGCGGTCCACGACTGGCGGCAACCGTTCGAACGACGCAACACCGTGTCGAACTAGCGTGCCCGGGCACGGCTGAACGGAACAAATGAGCCCTGGGCCAGCGATACGGCGGTGTCTTGGAGAAGAACCCCTTCGGTCGACTGCAAGGCGCGGGTCAGCCGGTCAACGCGGCGACTACTGCGTCCACGCACGCGTCCGCCTTGGCGCGCATCTCGTCGTCCGTCGCATCCTGGATCGGATGCGGAACGAACACTCGACGCGCGTCGTCCATGCCGAGCGCTTGCGCCTGCGCGGCGGCCGCGTCGGTGAACTCCGACGAAGCGATGCTGACCGAGGGAACGCCCTGGATCTCGAGCCATACCGTGTCATGCAAACTGCACGTGGTACAGGAGCCTCAGTCGGCAAGCGCCTCGATGACGAAGTCGCTGGCATCGCGGATGTCCCGGCGCAGCGCGTCCGGGGCCGGCTTAGCAAAGGTCGGCTTGGCGTAGCGCGTGATGCTGATGTCGGGCAGGCGTTCGGCAAGCCGTAGCTCGAGTTGGTCGAGCAGGACGTTGCCGCGCGGCTTCGAGATGTCGAGCAGGGCGACGGTGCCGCGGATCGAGCCGCGGCGCGGGGTCACCGAGCGCGCCACCGGTACCCGCTCGTCCGTTGGGTCAAGGATGATGGTCATGGTTTTCTCGCTCCTGTTCAGAGGTTGAGTTCAGTTTGACGGGACTTTCAGTCCGTCTCGATCTTCTGGGATACGGGCATCGAGCCGATCTCGCCGCCGGCCCAGCCATGGAAGATGCCGGAGAACTTGCCGGCTTCCGCACCGGCGACAACGATGTGGATGTTGTCCTTGGAGGCGAACTTCGGCGCGAGCCGCCCGCGACGATCTTCGGGCATCGCGGCCAGGCGCTCGGGGGATAGCCCGCCGCCCGCGTCGTCGGTGGATGCCAAGTCGGCAAGCGGTCGTGCGGTGACCTTCTGGATCTGTTCGCGGATGTCGTCCTTGGTAAAGCCGTCGCGCTTGAGGGTGTCGACGTGCTCCGGCGAGATCACCAGGAGCGCATCGCCGGCGTGGTGGGCGCGCACGTGATGTGCGGCTTCCATGGACAAGCCGAAGCTGCCGGCCAGTTGCCGGCCCGTGCGCGAAGACTGGTCCACGCAAAGCGACGGGCCGCTCGACATCGCGAACACCGTCACCACGGAGTCCTCGGCCGCGAAGCCTCGTTCCACATGCAGCGGCGCCCAAGGGCTGCGCTCCTCCCACTCGGGGAAGCACATGGTGAACTTCATGGGATTGCCCAGCGTGGAACGCTCGGTGCCGCCCGGCTTGGCACCGCCGATGTTCCGCACGGCGAGCCGCACCGCGCGGCCGATGGCGGCGTTGGCGCGGGACCCCTGGCCGAGGACGCCCAAGCGCATGTTCATCCCGATGCGTTCGCGGATGGGGCCGTTGACGATCATCACCGGCGAAGCGCCCATGGTGGTGGCGTTGACGCCGTGAATGTTGAACGTCTTGTTGCAGATCGCCTCGACGGTGGCGATGACCACCGGCAGGTACTCCGGCCTGCAGCCGGCGAGGACGGCGTTGATGGCGATCTTCTCGACCGTCGCGGGGGCGTAGTTGGGTGGGATCTCCGCGATCACCTCCTGGCTGTCGCGCTGCGTGCCGCCGAGCATGCGCAGCACCCGCTCCGGCGTCGGCGGCACCACCGGCAGGCCGTCCGTGAATCCCTGGTCGGACAGAAATTCGTGCACGTCGTCGGCGGGGGCGATCTCGATCTTGCGGGCGCGCAGCGGGCTGTTCTCGGACTCGGCCCGCAGGCGTTCGGCGATCACCGGATCCTGGGTCAGCGAGCCGCAGCCGGGGCGCCACTCGGGCAGCGCTTCCCAATCCACCTCGGCGCCGGGAAGATGGTTGCCGAAGAACGCCCGCCACTCGGCCCGGTCGAACCCGACCAGGCGGTCGAGCTCTTCGCCGTCGCCGGTGGCAAGCAGCACCAGCGGCACGGTCTCCACATCGTGGGCGAACGACACCTTGAGCGTCGAGTCGTCGAGGATCGGCACCGTCAGCGCATGGCGCTCGACGAGGCTCCGATTGCCCTCGGCGGTCTGCCCCGCCACAAGCAACGGGACGTCGCCGGCATCGTGGGCCGCCTGCAGGAGCGGCATCACCAGGTTGCAGGTCGGACAGTCCTCCTTGACGAAGCAGACCAGCGCCGGCGAACCGGTGGGGAACGACCGGTCCGCGCCCGCCATGTCGGCGAGGGAGAACGCGGGCAGAACCGTCGGCACGAGCGGCGTCGCGTGGTCAGTGGATCTCGGCGGACCTGCCCTGCGCCGCGCGCAGCTTGTCGATGTTGAAGCCCGGCTGCTTCGCGGCGGCGATGATGACGCCCTCGCGGCGTGCAATGGCGCCGGCGGCGTCCATGACCTTGTCGGCGACGTCGTGGGGTATCACGACCGCGCCGTGCTGGTCGGCGTGCACCAGGTCGCCGTCCATGACCGTCATGCCGCAGACGTTGATCTGGCCGCCGAAGGAGACCACGTGGACGAAGGCGTGGGACGGACCCACCCGGTCGGCGAGCATCTGGAACCCGTCGGCCACGTCCGGCAGATCCCGGACGCTGCCGTCGGTGACGACGCCGAGACAGCCGAGTCCCTTGTGGATGTTGCTGTTGACCTCACCCCAGAACGAGCCGTAGCCGCGGGAATCGCCGTCGAGATCCTGGATCACCGAAATCGCGGGTTTCGGCCCACCGTTGTCGATGTAGTCGTAGTAGTCGCCGGGACTGTTGCGCCGATCGGCGGGATGCCGCGCACGAATCGTGGCGGTGCGCGCGTAGCCGACCATCACGCCGAGTTCCGGGCGGGTGCAGACCAGGGGCTCGACCGTGTAGCCGAAGCCGCGCCGCGCCGAGGCGACTCTCTCCAGCGCATTGCAGACGGTGGGCGTATCGATGGTGGCGAGCTGCGCGAGCAACTCGGCTGGGTGTTCGGACATTTGAGATCCTCTTGCCTGTCTGGATGAAGAGCGTGCAGTGTAAACCGACTGCCGGGATCGGGAACACCCGCGACGCCGTACGCCGGCGAACGGCGCTTCGGCTACGGGGTCGCGTGCAAGCCCGGGTCGAGCGAACAGCCGGCCATGAAGCGCATTATCTCGGTGCCGTCGTAGAAGCGAATCATCGCCTCGTTGAACTGGAGCCGGCGACGTGCCGGTACCGAGATGGCGTCATAGCCGGCCGAGAGCAGGGCACCGTTCATCATGAGCCGCGACGTGCGCTTGTTGCCGTCGTAGAAGAACTGCTGGAGCGCACCGAACAGAAACATCGCGACGGCACGTTCGTGCACGTCTCGGACATCGCGCAGCGTTTGCAGTCCCTTGTCGAAAATCGTCGGCGGCGACTTCCAGGGCGGGGGCTCGTAGCTGGTGCCCGCGAGGGTAACGGAACCAGTACGGAAGGCTCCCCGCGACTTGGTGATCCGAAACGGTACGGTGGTTGTCGGTGCCGGTGCCCCTGGCATGGAGCAGGGCGAACGCACCGGGGCGTTGGCGCGCAGGACGCTGCGGGCTTACACTGCCCGTATCCGAGCTGCGCCATTGACACCCCAAGGGGCCACGCTAAGATACGCGTCCCCTGTATGGGGGTGTTTAGCTCAGTTGGGAGAGCGACGGCCTTACAAGCCGTAGGTCGCAGGTTCGAACCCTGCAACACCCACCACGGAGCGGTAGTTCAGCTGGTTAGAATACCGGCCTGTCACGCCGGGGGTCGCGGGTTCGAATCCCGTCCGCTCCGCCAAATACATTTACAAGACCTTGATATTAAAGGATTTTTCAGTAAAAACTCGAAGGTCCCACGGTTTGGCCCCATACTCAGATCTCGATGGGCGAGGCGATCAGCAGGGTGTGTGTGAACCGATCGACACACTTTGTCCTGTCGAGATGGGAGTCCTCTTCGGCCCACTCGAGAAGCGATCTGGGCGATGCAGGTCGACGGTGCGGCTGGATGGCGGGCGATCGATATCGTAACATGCGCGTCCCCGCAGTCGGCCCAACATTCGACGTGGGACACCGCGCGAGTCTGTGCAGCGATTGCCGCTACGGACGCTCGATCTTTGCGACAACGAGTTTGCAGACATGGTTATGAAACTCAACGATACGACGCCGGGCAGATGCTTCCGCCGGCGGCTTCTCGACTTCTTCAAGGTCGCAGCGTTGCTGCCACTGATCGCGGCGGGCGCCGCCGCGGACGACGCGCCGTCTTCGTCTGAGAATTGGAAGGTCATGGCCGCGTACACCGAAGCGATCAATGCGCATCGGACGAAGGAATGGGAGCTACGCAACGCCGACATCTCGACCGAAGAGAAGGAACGTCTGCTGCAGGATCTCGGTCCGGCGCCCGATGCTGTCCTTGCCGACGCTGCCGCAACGGCCATCATCGAGTCGAAAGGAGAACGGCTGCTGGACGCTGCCGACTTCCTCCTGAATCGGGCACGCCCGTCGGAAGAAACGCAGCAATCGGTGTTCGACGCGGTGGCGGCACACATAGGCCCGGACTGGTCGCTGGTCGAGGACTATATCGAGTCCCAAACCGCGTTTTTGGAGGCGGCACGAGCCGACATACCCGATCAAGCGAGGCAGGGACGCATTCAACGGGGTGTGGAACTGCCCACTTGGCAGGCCGTCGCTGCCGCCAGAGCCATCATCGAATCGAACCACGAGCGTGCCCTCGAGGCCGCCGAGTTTCTCATGCAGCAAACCTATTCCCTGCGCCCGGGGAGCGCCGCGATGGGCCTTTCGTCGTGGTGGCTACGTTCCAATATGAAATTCGGTGAAGCCACCTTGGCGGAATTGATCGGCCCGGACTGGAACGTTGTCCGAGACCATGTCGCGGAGTCGAAATCATGGCAGGCGGCGGAGCAGGCGATTCGCGCGGCCGATGTCGACGAGGAAGACAAGACGCGGCGCTTGCGGGAGTTGGGCGACGCCCCGAAGGTCTACCGCGCCACCGCCGCCGCCCTGGCCATCGTCGATGCCGAAGGCGCCCACGAGAAGACCCGCGAGGCCGCCGAATTCCTGCTCGACAATCCGACGCGTGGCGGGGCCGCCAAGGCGCTCCGGGGCGCGCAGGTGCTTGCCGCCCACTTTCCGGACTACGACCAATGGCCGCTCCGGCTCAAGCAGGTCAATGGCCTGTCGTCCGTCTACCAACCCGGCAAGTCATTCATCAGCGGTCTCGCGGAAACCCTCGAAGACCCGCTTGCGCGGGCGACCGCCCGGTACTTCGCGGCCAGCTACCTGATCCAGTCGGCGAACGACAAGCAGATCGCCGCCGACGAGCGCTTCGCCCAGCGCGAAAGGGCGGAGGCACTCGCGACGGGATTGAGCGCGGGCCGGGAAAACGAGACGTTCGTATTGACGAAGCAGGGAGCGGACGGGACCGACGTGCCGATGACGTTCGCGGATGCCGAGGCGGAACTGCTCTACAGCCTCCACTCGACGATGATCGGCGGCGTCGTCTCCGACGTCGGGGCGCGACGCGTGGATGGCACCGAGGACTCGCTGGCGGCCTACGCCGGTCGCGTCGTGCTGGTCGACTTCTGGGCGACCTGGTGCGGGCCCTGCATAGCGGCGTTCCCAAAGCTTCGCGAGATGGCTGACAACCTGCCGAAGGAACGCTTTCAGATCATCGGCGTCAGCGTCGACGAGGAACTCGACACGGTGACGGACTACCTGGCTAAGGAACCGCTGCCATGGGTGGTCTGGCATGTCGGCACGGAGAGCGAACTCGTTCGCAAGTGGCGTGTCACCGGCTATCCGACCTACGTGTTGGTCGGTCCCGAAGGCACGATCCTGAACAAGTATCCGGGCAGCTTCAACGCCGAGTTCAGGACCGAGATCGAACAAGCCGTGCGGGACGTCGGTCGGGGCATGGCTAGTAGGTCGGCCACTGTGGATGCGGCGGGCGCCGCTGAGGACGACGCGCCGTCTTCGACCGACCATTAGGATGTGATAGGCGCATACGACGAAATGGATTGCGCGGGTGTGCGTTGCTCCGCACCTGATGAAAGGAAATTTACATGTCGATTCAATGTCTTGGGGATGCAAAGTTGCGCCGGTCTGCCTCCCCAGGCACCAACGCGACCGGGTCCGGCCCGTCCGGGCGCCTTCAAGAACGTGATCCGAATCGCGCCGCCGCTCAACGCAGCGGAGCCACAGACGACGCGGCGCCGACCATGCTCGAACGGGCCATGGCCGCAGTCGCCTAGCCCGACATCAGCAGCGGATGCGTCTGTTTCCGGGATCGTACATCGGCCGTGACGAAACCTCCGCCGGAATGCGGTTCCCGGCCACCTCGATGCTGAAGCCCCCCTCTGGCGGGTCCGGCGCTTTGGCGGTATCGACGTAGCCGAGGCCGATGGCGCCGCCGAGGGTGTGGCCGTATGCGCCGGACGTGACGTAACCGACCAGGGCGTCCTCGTGCCAGATCGGTTCGTTGTGGTAGAGCAGTGGCTGTGGGTCCATCAGCCGGAACTGCAATAGGCGCTTGGTCGGCCCCGCCTCCTTGTCCTTTAGCAGCGCCTCCCGTCCGATGAACCCGCCCGGCTTGTCGAACTTCACGGCAAAGCCCAGGTCCGCTTCCAGCGGCGTATCCTCGTCGGTGATGTCGTGGCCCCAATGACGATAGGCTTTTTCGATGCGCAGCGAATCCAGCGCGTGATAGCCGGCGTGGGCCAGGCCGAAGGGGGCGCCCGCGGCGACGATGGTGTCGTAGACGCCGGCAGTGAACTCGGTGGGGATGTAGAGCTCCCAGCCGAGTTCGCCGACGTAGGTGATCCGGGAGGCGCGCACTAGCCCGTAGCCGAGCTCGATTTCCCGGCTGTGGGCGAAGCGGAAGGCCTCGTGCGAGAGATCGTTCGGGCTCAGAGATTGCAGCAGCGCCCGCGCGTTCGGCCCCATGATCGAGATCACGCCCATGGCCGACGTCACATTGGTCAGCACACAATGGACGTCGGCCGGAACGTGCCGTTGCAGCCAGTGGAAGTCCCGCACTTCCGTGGCCGCGGCGGTCACGATCAGGTAGTCGTCTTCGGCCAGCCGGGTGACGGTGAGATCCGCTTCGATGCCGCCCCGGGCGTTCAGCCACTGGGTGTAGACGATGCGGCCCGGGCGCACGTCCACGTCGTTGGCGCAGACGTAGTTCAGCACCCGGGCGGCGTCGGCGCCCTGAAACCGGAACTTGGCAAAAGAGGACAGGTCGAACAGCCCCACCCGCTCGCGCACCGCCCGGTGTTCCGCAGCGGAATGCTCGAACCAGTTCTGTCGTCCATAGCTGTACTCGTAGCCGGCCCGGCCCGGCTCCGGTGCGTACCAATTGGGCCGCTCCCAACCCGCGACCTCGCCGTGGCACGCCCCGATGGATTGCAGCCTGTCGTAGAGCGGCGATCTGCGGACTCCCCGGGCGGTGTCGTATTGACGATAGGGATAGTGCGTGGCGTACAGCAGGCCGAGGCTCTCCGAGACCCGTTCGCGCAGGTACTTCCGGTTGCGCTGGAAGGGGTGATTGCGGCGCACATCCACTTCCCACAGATCCGACGGCGGGTGTCCGAGGCGAATCCACTCCGTGATCAC
>JAKZRQ010000172.1:0-3910 GCA_047518105.1 Pseudomonadales bacterium
GCGGACGCGGGCGCTATGATCGGCAAAGACAGTTCGACAAGCCTCGAAAGGACATCTGGCTCCGACCGCTCAGAAAAGACTGGAAACGAATCCTCAACCGCTGACACTCTACACGCCGTCACGGCACGACCGAACGCTTACACGCAGCGTACTGCCGCACTTCGGGCAAGTCTCTATATCGATGGCGAATACCCGTTTCAGGCGCTGCATCCACGTCATGGGAGCCGGCGACGGGTCGGGGTTTGCCTGTTCGGGTTCGCGCCTCGGCACGATTCGTTGTCGGTGTTTGCCGTTCGGGGCGAACACGCCGTGGAAGCGGGTGAGGTTGAGTCTGGGCCGTGGCACCAGCGCGGCGAGGCGGGCGATAAAGTCGAGTGGATCGAGCACGACCTGCGTCGTACCGTCGCGAAAGGGCTGCTTGAAGCGAACGATGACTTGCCCACGTTCGTTCATCGAGAGCCGTTCGTTGGCGATGGCGGGTCGGGTGATGGTGCGGCAGAGCTTTTCGAGCTTGTCACGCTGGTTGGCCTCGCAGCGGGTTACGGCGTGCCGGGAAAACCCCGGTTGCGTGGCGAGCAAGGTTGACGCGAACGGCTCCGGCCGAGCGGGGACGGTGCGCAGGGTCAACGCCTTCTTGCCGGCGTTGGGCCCGATGGCGACGCGGTAATGGATGGACGCGCTAACCAGTTGGTCGAGCGCTTCGGCGGGCTCGAAGTCGAGGTGCTCGTGCTCAGGGGGCCAGGGCAGGGCGTCGCGTGCGGAATCGCGCGGGCGCGTTTCCTGGCCGTCCCGTGGGGCGGAAAGGGCGGCTGGTTTGGGTTCGGCGTGTCGGTGATTTTTTCGGGCCAAGGCTCACATTCCTCGATTAAGCACCATCCGGTCCGCGCCCGGCACGTTCGTCGATGCAGGGAAACAGCAGTGCGCCACATGATAGCAACAGTCGATTGCCTCCTATATTGGCCAACGCCGGATTGGGTATTTGTCGTTAGTAGTAGTACTCGTATTATTAATTACTATCAGAGAATAGCTACATCAACGGCTCATCGTAGCGAGTGTCGGGCCTTGACGCCGGTTTGTCGTGCGTGCACGACAAACCGCCGCCAGTCCACTGAGCGTCGTGGTCGCCCGATACGGTTCAGTCAGTTCATGCTATTAGCTGATAGTCATTACTGTTTGAAGACCCATTATCTAGGATCGCCATGAACGAAAGGGCGGTTGACCTTTTTCGTTCGCCAGGCGGCGATGGAGCGGCTGTCGGCAGGGCAGCAATCGGGCTTCGCCGTGCGGTTCGACGTATCCGCCCCCGCCGGAATCGCTGCGACCGAGACAGTGTTTAATCTCTGGTTGCTGCGGTTCCACCTGTCGACTCAAAGTCTCTATCGACTATGGAATCGCCCCTTCAAATTAGCAAAGTCGGTGTTAGCCCCAAGCCGTAATGTCCCCTTTCCGGCGGAAGGGAGGCTGCGGAAGTGGGCAAGGGAGTGGGATGGATGAGTGTCGAGGAAGCGGATCGGGTGGTGGTGATCCGTGACGTGGTGGAGAAGAGGCTGCGTCAGCGTGAGGCGGCGGAACGGCTCGGCATCGGTGTGCGGCAGGTCAAGCGGCTGATTCGACGCTACCGGGAGCGGGGCACGGTCGGTCTGGCGTCGGGGCATCGCGGCAGGCGGCCGAACAACGCCATCGACGACGTTGTTCGACGGCAGGTTCTGGAACGGTTGCGGGAACGCGATGCGGACTTCGGTCCGACCTTCGCGCGCGAGAAGCTGGTCGAGTGGCATGGCCATCGGCTGTCGGTGGAGACGCTGCGCGGATGGACTGTGGCGGGCGAAGGCGCGCCGGACGGTTCGGGTGCACCCGAACCGTCCGCGGCGGGAGTGCGTGGGGGGATCTGGTGCAGATCGACGGTTCGCCCCACGACGGGTTCGAGGGCCGGGCGCCGGAGTGCACGCTGATCGTGTTCGTGGACGATGCGACGACGCGGCTGCTGGCGACCAGGTTCTCCCCGACGGACACGACTGAGGCGTACATGGAGACGACACGAGAGCATCTGGCGGCGCATGGGCGGCCGGTGGCGTACTACTCGGACCGGTACAGCGTGTTCCGGGTCAACAAGAGGGACAAGGAGGACGAGTTGACGCAGTTCTCGCGGGCCTTGCGGACGCTGGACATCGCGGCGATCCAGGCGGGCAGCCCGCAGGCGAAGGCCGGCTGAAGCCGGGGCGGGTGGAGCGGGCCAACCGGACGCTGCAGGACCGGCTGGTGAAGGAGATGCGGCTGCGCGGGATCGACGGCATGGAGGCGGGCAACGCGTACCTGGGTGAGTTCATGGCGGACTTCAACCGGCGCTTCGCGGTGGCGCCGCGCAACCCGGCGGACGCGCACCGCGCGGTGCTGCACGACGCGGCGGAGCTGGATCTGATCTTGTGCGAGCAGCACGGCCGCAAGCTGACGAAGAATCTGACGATCCGGTTCGAGTGTCGCGAGTACCCGGTGACGGGGCGCGGCAAGGGGTACTGGCTACGGGGCGCGGAGGTGACCGTATGCAAGGCGTTCGACGGCGCGGTGACGGTGCTGCGCGACGGGCGGGAGTTGTCGGTGCGACAGCTTGCGCAAGGCGAGGAGGCGGCGCCGGTGGAGGATGGGAAGACGGTTGTGCACCGGGTCGAGCAGGCCAAGGCGGAGCAGCTGTCGCGACCGGCCTACAAGCCGCCGCCGCGAGCGCGGCGGCTGGAGGCGGATGAAGCTGCGAGCGCGGGCCGCCGCCGTGAATTTGTGGACGAGTCCTGCGGACCGGCGCGCGCCCTTCGGGGCGTGTGGACAGCCGGTGGACAACGCGCTCGGCCGAGTGGTCATCGACCGGGCGTTTCGCCGCGCGTTGCCCACCGGCTGCCCACACTCGCGCGCCTCTCGACCACAACCCCACAGCTTCAGCAACAAGATTTTCTTCTCGAAAAAGAGGGAAGGCCCGAACCGCAAAAAGGGGACATTTCTGCTTTGCGTTGACAAAATTAGCAAAGTCGGTTGACGGGTGCTATCCAGTTGTTGTACGTGTAGGGCTCGCCAGATTACGTCAGGCCACACCAATGTACCTGATCGTTTTGCTTGTACGTGTGAGCCGCTTGGACGTAGGTTTGCGGCGGTGCCTGTTGCTGGCCCTGGCGTTGTTGGTGGCAGGGGCACCGGTCGCCGCAGGGGCGGACAGGCTCTTTTCTTCGGTTCAATCACCCGCCCAAGACGATATCGGACCTCCGTTCCAGCAGGCGTTGTCGACCACCGTTCGCGGCGGTGCCGAATTGCGCGTGCGCCGTGCGCAGGTCCTGTTCGAGAGCTTGCATGCGGCGCGCGCTGCCTACCTGAGGGATCCAGGGCAAGGCGGTTCGCTCGAGTTGAACCTGTTCGAAGACGTCGGGTTCAAGGCGGTTGTACTGCGCAGCGCGCCGCTGGCAGTCAGACGATGATGGAGGCGCTCGTAGACCTGAGGGTCGCCGTAGCGAACCAGGCGTATGAGGACAGTGGCGTCAATCAATGTATCTTTCTGACCCGAGCGAGCGAAGTGGACTACCGTGAACAGGACGACAATGACGGCGTGCTCTCGTTACTGCAAAATCCTTACGATGGTCCTATGGATGTCGTTCACCGCGCGGAGCACATACGCGGCGAGATCGTCTACCACCCGTACCTCATGGCGCCGAACGGCGAACCCGGTACGTTCCGCTTCATCCACATACCTTGGGAGTCTCGTTCGTTCGAGCAGGTGGCGAGGAGTTTAGAACTGATCGCGGCGAGCATGCCGTTCCTGCGCAACAACCTCGTCTACCACCCGAGGTTGAGCGACCTGGCGCGGTACGAGCGGGAGAAGGCCAGCTACGACGCCTCAAGGGTACCGGTGTACCTTTATCGGGATCTGGCC
>JAKZRQ010000173.1:0-38979 GCA_047518105.1 Pseudomonadales bacterium
CCCCGACGGAAAGTGTCCGTGCGGCGACCCTGGAATCCCTGAGCATGCCGAATGCCCACACTTGGGTGTGCATTCGTACACGGGTGGGCAGCGCTCTTCGCCGCTTTCCATTTCGGTCTGCTTTTCCTTAGACTCTGCGGCCTTGAGAAGACGGCCTTGAGAAGACGGCACCCGTCTCGAGACCGACACGGCGCAGCGCCAATGCGGCGGAAATGCGGCGGAAATGCGGCGGTGGTTGTCCATACGCGCATGGGTTACATTCCGCAACGCAATGTTACGCACGACGCCAAGTGCAAGGTTGAACCGCCTATGATGAATCGACTGTCCGCCGCCGCCGGCAACACCGGGTTGTTCGGGGCTGCGTTCATTGCGGCAATCGCCACCTTCGGTGCCTTGGCCAGCGACGCGGACCGCATTCAACCCCTGCCCAGCCATTCGCGCACGAGCCTGGATATCATTGATCGGTTGCGCGACGGCCATTTCATCCGCAAGCCCCTCGATGACCAAACGTCGAGCCAGATGTTCGAGAACTACCTCGATCTTCTCGACGCGAGGCGCCTGCATTTCACCGCTGCGGATATCGCCGCGATGGAAACCTACCGGCTGGTTCTCGACGATGCGCTGCGGAAAGGCGACGTGGAACCGGCGTTCGCGATCTACAACCGGTATCGCCAACGAGCGCTCGAACGCGTTGCCTACGAGGAGGCGTTCCTGGACCAGGGCTTCGAGCAGCTTGATTTCACTGCGGACGAGGTGCTGGAGATCGATCGCAGCGAGGCGCCGTGGCCGGCGACACGTGCCGAGCTGGAGGATCTGTGGCGGTTGGATCTGAAGAGCAGGGTGCTGAGTGCGAAACTCGCTGGCGAATCCCTCGAGGAGATCGACGATGCGTTGTCGGTGCGGGTCAAGAATCGGAACCGATCGATCCGCCAGACCCGCAGCGAGGACGTGTTCCAGAGCTATATCAACGCCTTCGCGCTCACCTACGATGAACACACCCAGTACTTTTCGCCGCGCGATTCCGAGGACTTCGGCATCTTCATGTCGCTATCCCTTGAGGGGATCGGCGCCGTGCTCGAGACCCGGAACGAGTACACCATCGTCCGGCGGCTCGTGAAGGGAGGCCCGGCGGACAAAGGTGGCCAGTTGAAGCCCCAGGATCGGATCATCGCTGTTGGCCAGAGTGAGAAAGAGCCCTTTGTCGACATCGTCGGATGGCGCTCGGACGACGTGGTTCAACTGATCCGTGGCCCCAAGGGCTCGCCGGTGCGGCTGAAGATCATTCCCGCAGGGTTGGAGGAAGACGAGAGCCGTATCGTTCAGATCGTCCGCGAAGCCGTGAACCTGGTGGAACAGTCGGCCGGCAAATCGTTGCTGACCCTGGAGAGCGGCGGTCGGGAGCATCGCGTCGGCGTCATCGTGGTGCCGACCTTCTACGTTGATTTCAAGGCCATGCACGCTGGCGACTCGAACTACAAGAGCACGACGCGCGACGTGGCGCTTCTGATTCGTGAACTCAAAGAGGAACACATCGACGCGTTGATCGTCGATGTGCGCAACAACGGCGGCGGTTCGCTCCAGGAAGCCGTGGAGCTCACCGGGTTGTTCGTCGAATCGGGGCCCGTGGTCCAGGTGAAGAGCCTGCGGGGGCGTCCGCGGGTGCTTAGGGATCGCGACGAATCCGTCGTCTGGCAGGGCCCGCTGGCCGTGATGGTCAACCGCTACTCCGCTTCGGCGTCGGAGATCTTCGCCGGTGCGATCCAGGACTACGATCTCGGAATCGTGGTGGGTAGCCGAACGTTCGGCAAGGGAACGGTGCAGACATTGATCGATCTGCCGCGCAGGCGTGGTCAGCTCAAGGTGACGGAACGCCAGTTCTACCGGGTGTCGGGCGTGAGCACTCACTACAACGGGATCGTTCCCGACATTGCCTACCCGACGCCGGAGGATCTGCTCTACCGGGAACGGCGGGGCGGGGGCGCGATCGACAGCACCGGCGACGTCGCGCCAACCGGACATGCGTCCGCAAACCGATTCGGCCCGGTTCTAGCTAGGCTGCGCAGCCGCCACGAGGCGCGCACCAAGACCGACTCGGATTTCGCCTACCTCAAGGCCAAGCGGGAGTACATCGAGCACCTTCAGGAGCGGACCGTTCTGTCGCTGTCGGAGGCTACCCGGCTGGCGGAGAAGGATGCCGACGACGCCTGGGACTTGCGCTTGGAGAACGACCGCTTGATTGCCAAGGGCGAAGAGCCCGTGGCGAACATGGAAGAGTTGGCCGACCGGGACGAGCCAGACACTGACGAGGAACCAGCGTACGACGACGATACCCTGGTGCGCGAAACGGCCAATATCCTCATCGACTACATCGGGCTCTCCACCGGCCTCGCGTTGGCGGATGGCGCGGTCAAGCCCGTTATCCAGTAGACGCGTCCGGCGGCAGCCCCAAGGCCGTATCCTGGCGCCAAGAAGCGGTTTCGCGTTCCCATTGAACGACGTCAAGCGGGCACGAACTCCAGCGATCGATTGTTGATCGTCTTCGCCAGCCCGGCCTCGAATTCCGCGAACGGCATCGTCGTTTGCTCCCGCACGCCGTAGCGGCGCAGGGTCACCGTGCCAGCCGCGGTCTCGCGCTCGCCGACGATCAGGAGATTCGGAATCTTGCGTGTCGTGGCATCGCGAATCTTCTTGGATACCGTATCGCTCTCGGAGGCGAGTTCGGCGCGCACGAAGTTGGCGCGCAGCTTGTCGACCAGGCTGCGGGCATAGTCGCCGTAGTGCTCGGAAACGGTAATCACCCGAACCTGCACCGGCGCCAGCCACGTGGGAAAGGCGCCGCCGAAGTGCTCGATCAAGAGCGCCACGAAACGCTCATGGGTGCTTAGCGGTGCCCGGTGGACGCAGTAGGGAACGTGCTCGGCGCCGTCGTCGCCGATATAGGTTAGCCCGAGTCTAGGCGGTACCGCGAAATCGAGCTGCACCGTCGAAAGCTGCTCGAGCTTGCCGGTCACGGTGCGGAACATGACGTCGATCTTGGGCCCGTAGAATGCCGCCTCGCCTAGGCCGTCCGCGTAGTCGATGCCCATCGCGTCGAGCAGGCCGGCGATGATCGCTTCGGTGCGTCTCCAGTCTTCGGGCGCATCCACGTACTTCTCCCGACCCTTGGGGTCCTCGGGATCCCACCGTGAAAAACGAATCGTGTAGTCCTCCAGGCCGAGAATGCGGTACGCCTCGCCGTATTGCGAGATCACCTGGCGGAACACCTCTTCGGTCTGGGCCTCGGTGCAGTAGATGTGGGCGTCGTTCATGGACAGCATGCGCACCCGGGCGAGGCCGGAAACCGCACCCGACGCCTCCCAGCGGTAGACCTGGCCGTACTCGGCCAGCCGCAGAGGCAGCTCGCGGTAGCTGCGCAGCCGGGCTGCGTAGATCTTGTGGTGGTGCGGGCAGTTCATGGGCTTCAACATGTAGCTCTCGCGGATCGAGGCGCCGCCGGGCGTCTCTTCCACCACTTCCATCGGCGGGTACATGCTTTCCTTGTAATGGTCCAGATGCCCGGTCTGCGCGTACAGGCTGGCCTTGGCGATGTGCGGGGTGGCGACCCGCTCGTAGCCCGCCTTGAATTCCAGTTCGACGGCGAGCTTCTCCAACTCGTCGCGGATGACGGTGCCGTGGGGCATCCACAGCGGCAGGCCGCGGCCGACTGCATCGTCGAAGGTGAACAGGTCGAGTTCCCGGCCGAGCTTCTTGTGATCGCGCTCCAGGGCCAGCTCGTGGGCGCGGACGGCTTCGTCCAAGGCCGCCTTGTCGGCGAACGCCCACGCGTAGATGCGCGTCATCATGACGTTGTTCGAGTCGCCCCGCCAATAGGCGCCGGCGACGCTGCGCAACTTGAACGCGTCGCGGGCGATGTCGCGGGTGGACTCGACGTGGGGGCCTTCGCACATGTCGAGGAACGGTCCGTTGCGGTAGAACGACAGGCTCGCGAGTCCGTTCTTTTCCACCAGTTCCAGGGCGTACTCGCGCTTGTACGGTTCGCGCATGTCTTCCAGGCGGGCGAAGGCGTCTTCCACCGGGACCTCCTCGTGGTAGAAACGCTGTCCCTTCTTGAGGATGCGGCGCATGCGCCGCTCGAGCTCGGGGAAGTCGGTCTCGGTGATGGGCTCGGACAGGATGAAGTCGTAGTAGAAGCCGTCGTCGATCGGCGGGCCGAATCCCAAGGTCGAGCCCTCGCGCATCTCCAGCACGGCCTGGGCCATGACGTGGGCGAGACTGTGGCGGATCCGGTAGAGATCCTCGTTCGCCTTGGATTCGACTTGCTTGGGCATCGTGCGAACTTCCCTATTTGAACAACAAAAACCCCGTTTGGCCGTCGCCATCCGGGGTTGTTGGAGGGGCGGCCGGTCCAGGTCGGGGCCACCGTTGTACAGACGAGACTAGGTGGCCCCTCCACGCGTCGTGGTGGTGGTAGCCGTGGTTGTTTGTCCGAACGGGTACATGACGGCGCGGATCATAAGGCTTGCTGGCCCGATTGCAAGTTGCGTGGAAATCCGTTTGAGTAGGCCCATGGAAACGCGACCCCGAGAGTGCTTGGAACGTCGCTCGCATATGGGACGGCGTGTTCCGGTCTTCGCGGGCATCCTGGCGTTGGCGCTAGCCGCTTGCACCCAAAGCAACCCCGAAGCCGAACAAGCCGCCTACGAGGCCACCAAGCCTTGGCTCGCGTTGATGGACGCTGGCGAGTACGAGAAGTGCTGGGAGGCCGCGGCGCCCTGGTTCCGCGAGCAAGTCGGGACTGTGGACGCGTGGCGAGCCAAGGCCCACGAAACCCGCGATCCACTGGGCGCGCTCGGCTATCGCGAACTGCGGACCACGACTTTCGCCAACAACCCCATGGGCGCGCCCGACGGCGAGTACACCATCGTGGTCTACGACGCCCACTGGCAAGTGGCGAACATCCTGGAGACCGTTTCCATGCAGCGCCAGGCCGACGGCTCCTGGCTCGTCGTCGGCTATCACGTCAAGCAGCAGTAAGCGGTGTCGTTTCCGAACTCCGTCGCCATTGTCGGCGTGGGCGAGACCGACTACTCCCGCGAGAGCGGCCGAACCGAGCTTGCGCTCTCCCTGCAGGCGATCCTGGCCGCGCTGGACGATGCGGGCATCGAACCGAACGAAGTCGACGGCCTGATGAAGTGGTGGGTGGACACGAGCGCGGAAGCCGATGTGGCCGCGAACCTGGGCATTCAAGACCTCGCCTGGTGGGGCGAGATCAACCAGGCAGGCAACGTCGGTGCGGCGTTGGTGGCCCACGCCGCCGCTGCGGTCCACGCGGGGTTCGCCAAGGTCGTGGTCATCTACCGGGGGGTCAACGGTCGATCCGGGCGGCGCTACGGACGGGGCGATGTCACGGGACAGGGTGGCCGCGGCGGCGGCGCCGTTACCGGGCCCTACGGGCTGCTGACGCCCCAGCACGGCCTCGCCATGGCTGCCCGGCGGCGGATGTACGAGACCGGGATCACCAGCCGTCATTTCGGCTTGCAAGCCGTGGCCCAACGGCGCCATGCCAACCGCAATCCGCGCGCGACGTTCTACGAGCGCACCCTGACCCTGGAGGAACACCAGGCCTCGCGGCTCATCGTCGACCCGTTCCACCTGTACGACTGTTGTCTGGAAACCGATGGCGGCGGTGCGCTGGTACTCACGTCCGTGGACCGTGCCAGGGAACTGGGCAAGCCCTTTGGGCTGATCCGGGCGGCTGCGCAAGCGGGGCCCGGCACGGGATCTCCCGCCACGCGCGCCGCCGAGCGCTTGTTTGCCATGGCCGGGATTGACCGTGCCGACATCGACGTGGTGCAGATCTACGATCACTTCGGACCGTTCGCGCTGTTCGCCCTCGAAGACTATGGCTTTGTCGAAGATGCCGGCCGCTTCGTGGAGGAAGGCGCGACCAACTGGGACGGTGGCCGGCTACCGGTCAACACCTCGGGTGGCCACCTCTCCGAGGCGTACTTGCAGGGCATCAACCACTTGATCGAGGCGACCCGGCAGGTGCGTGGTGAATCCACCGCCCAGGTGCCGAATGTGGAGTTCTCCTTCTGCGACACCGGCATCGGTACCGGTGCAGTAGTCCTCGAGCGAAGCGGATCGTGAGGGATTGGCGGTTTGAGCGACCGCCGGGACTGCCGCAGCCGCAGCCCGATGCCGAGGCGCGACCGTTCTTCGAAGCGCTGAAGAGTGGCCGTCTTGTGCTCCAATGCTGTACCGCCTGCGGTTCTCTGGCCCACCCGCCGCGTACGTTGTGCGCCGAGTGCCGGTCGTCCGATTTCCACTGGCAGCCGTGTTCCGGCAAGGGCGTCGTGTATTCCTTCGTGGTCACCCACCAGGCCGTGCATCCGGCCTTGGTTGGCTTTACGCCGATGGCGACCGTGGAGATCGCGTTGGCCGAGGGTCCGCACCTAGCGTCCAACCTTCTTGACGTGCCGCCCGAAGAAGTAGACATCGGAATGGCGGTGGAGGTCGTGTTCGAGGATGTGGGCAAGGGGATCGTGCTGCCGTTGTTCCGGCAATCTCGAAAATAGTCCAATGCGTTTGCCGAACACTCGCCGACCTATGGCACTATTGCGACATCGCGTCCTAGGGGAAACAGCATGGCATTGGGAACCATAAGGCGTGTTGTGATCGTCCTAGCAGTTGTGGGCTGCAACGCGGTATTCGCGGAATCGTTTGTTTGCACGAACGAAGCACTCGAACGGTTGATTGATCTAAGGTACGACAGCCCGGGTCAAGCCGTGCCTTGTGAAATCCGCTATACCAAGCCCACGGAGGGCGTCGGCGAACAGGTGCTCTGGCGTGCGGAGCGGGAGGAAGGCTACTGCGAGGCGGAACTCGAGGGGTTCATTGCCAAACTCTCCGGCTGGGGCTGGTCCTGCACGGAAACCGGGGACGCTTCGGCGATTGAAGAACCGGCTGAATCATCCGCCGAAACCGAGGACCTGGACGAACCCGAATCGGCCACCACCGAGTCGGAACCGGCCACCACCGAACCGGAACAGCCAGAAGCTAGCGAAGCGAGCGAGCCGTAGCGAAACATTCGTAGTCCCGTGTGAGAACGCGCCAGCGTTCTCACACGGGTCCGCGCCCGGGGCCGGAACGAAGCCAACGCGCCGTCAGGCGCGCAGAATGCGCCAGCATTCTCAAACGCGCCCGCAACCGGCACGAAGCCAAACGCGCCGTCAGGGCGCGCCCGCGCCCTGCGCCGTTATCCGGAAATGGCCACGTCGCCGAAGCGGATGGGCGCCATCAGCGCCGAACGCTCGGCGTTCCAATGCTGGGTGTCGCCGATGGCGGCGATCTTGTTGAGCATCGCGTAGAAGTTGCCTGCCACGGTGATGTTGCGTACGGGCCGCCGTCGCTCGCCGTTGGCGCACAGGAATCCCGCAGCACCGAAGCTGAAATCGCCGGAAATCGAGTTGGCGCCCGAATGCAAGCCTGCCAGATCGACGATTTCGAGATACTCGCCCGCCGTCAGAGCGGCTTCGCTGACATCGCCCGCGCAGATTTCCGGTTGATGCAACGCCACGCCGAGGGGTGAACGCGGCGTACGGGCGCCATGGCCCGTGTTGGCCAGGCCCAAATGCGTTGACGTGGCCCTGTTGTGGGCAAGGGTCTCGAGTCGTCCCGCCTCGATGAGAGACGTCGCTGAGGTGGGAGTGCCCTCATCGTCGAACAGGGCGTAGTGGAAGCCGTCGGTCCGCAAGGGCGCATCCCGGATGGTTAGCGTGTCGACGGCAATGCGCGTGCCTACCTTGTCGCGCAGTGGATTGATGCCGTCCCTCGCGGTCTTGCCGGAGAACATCATATCGGCAAAGGCCTCGAACAGCGCTGCTTGGCATTCCACGTCGAACAACACGTCGTAGTGCTTCGATGCCACGGGCTCGCCATGGAGCAGGGCAAGGCAGCGTTGGTACGTCTCATCGACGACTGAACCGGTGTCGACGTCGTCGAATCGTCGCGCCATCCGCTGCACGCCGTCGAGAACGTCGTTGTCGCCGTCCTTCAGCAGCGCGTAGGCGAAAGCCCCGCACAGACGGCTCTTGCTATGGGCCGACAGGCCGTTGGTCGCGAAGATGTGCTGCGCGCGGGTGACGTCCTGTACGCCGTTGTGCGGAACGTTCTGCACCTTGTCGCGCGCGGTCAGTTCGCGCTCGATGGTCAACGCGGCGTCGATCTTGGCTTCGGTGGACGTGTCGTCCGGCGGACACAAAATGGCATCGTCCGTAGTCAGCGTCAGCGCCCCGGCTGCAATCCCTTCGTTGGCGTCGGGACGGGCGAAGGTGGCGTTCAGGAGCGCTTGCTCCACCATGGAACGCAGCGCCGCGCTGTCCGCGGCTTCGCTGTAGGCGATGCCGACCCTTGAGTCCTTGATGACGCGTACCCCGTAGATACGGCTCGAATTGACGTTGTGCTCCTCGAGTTCACCCGCGTGGGCCTTGAGGGTGAGCGACGACTTTTCCTGGACGATCAGGTCCCCCACCGCCCCGGCATCCACCACTTGGTCGAGGATGCGCCGGGCGTTGGCGTGGACCGCATCCGAAGGCATCAGGCGTTGCCCCCCACGAGAATTTCGTCCACCTTGAGCGTTGCCTGGCCGACGGTGGTGGGAACCATCCCGGAGACGGAACCGCACATGCCGGTGGACAGCGCGAAGTCGCGGCCAACCATGGAGATGCGCCGCAGCACGTCGGGTCCCGTGCTGATCAGGGTGGCCGCCTTGACGGGGTGGCGGATCTTGCCGTTCTCCACGTAGTAGCCCTCGGTGACCGCGAAATTGAACTCGCCGGTGCCCGGCTGCACCGATCCGCCGCCCATGTGGGAGGCGTAGAGGCCGGTGTCCATGGAGGCGATCATGTCGTCGAAGCTGTCGCTGCCGGGTTCGATGAAGGTGTTGCGCATGCGCGACGCGGGCGCGAACTTGTAGCTCTGGCGGCGACCCGAGGCCGTTCGCGGGTGGCCGGTCTGCGCGGCCCCGTTGCGGTCGGCGATGAAATTGACGAGTTTGCCGTCCTCGATCAGTTGCGTGCGCTCCGTGGGCATGCCTTCGTCGTCGATGTTGATGGAGCCCCATTCCCGCGCCAGCGTGCCGTCGTCGACGGCGCCCACCACCGGATTGGCGATCATCACGCCGAGCTTGTCGTGGAAGACCGAAGCCTGCTTGGCGACGGCGGTGGTCTCCAGGAGATGCCCGCAGGCTTCGTGGAAGATCACGCCCCCGAAGCCGTTGCCTATCACCACCGGCATGCGACCGGAGGGACAGGGCTTGGCCGACAGGTTCACCAGCGCTTGGCGCGCTGCCTCGGCGCCGCACTCCGCCGGGTCCAGAGTCTCGACGATCTCCCAGCCCTGCAATCCGCCATCGGTCTTCATGCCGGTGGCTTGCTCGGAACCGTTGGACGCGACCGCGATAAGCCGGGTTCGGATGTAGTGGCGGGTGTCGCGGATGTGGAGACCGTCGCTGTTGAAGATCTCCACGGCTTGTTCGCGCTGGCCGCAGATGCCCTGGGTTTGAGCGATCAGGTTGCTCGCCGCCCGCGCCGCCCGGTCGGCGGCGAGCAGATAGTTCACCTTGTCGCGAACTTCCGAGTCCACGGACAACGTCCGGGAGGCGCGGTGAATGTCGTCCGCCCGGCGATAGTCGAACGCCTGGGCGGTGGCCGCAGGATCGCGCCGGTCCTTCGCCGCGAGCTCCGAGACGATTCGTCTGAGTTCGTCGTCGTCGGTTCTGTTGGTGTAGCCGTAGAGCACTTTCGATCCGTAGACGAGACGCAGACCGATGCCGAAGTCGATGCCGGAGGCGAGATCGCGCACCTGGTTTGACAGCGTGACGATGTCATTGACCTGGTTGCGCTCCACGAACACCTCGGCGAAGTCGGCGCCGAGGGCGATGGCATGGTCGATGACGGATTGAGCGACGCGGGTGTCGAGCACGGCAGTCTTCCTACAGCTTTGGGCTCGCCAAGTTTGTCACATGACGGGTCGACTCTCGACCACGGATGGTCCCGAGGAGCACCTTCATTCAACCTGCTGGAGGGCGCGCGACGGCTATTGGCCTGCAAATTGGCATAGCGTTGCGGATATGCAAGCTTGAGCGCCGCTCGAGCACTTGAGTGCCATGGCGCGACCGGCTAGTTTGGCAGCGGTAGTTCAGGCGTCACGACCAATGTCCGACAGCGCGTCCGTCTTCGCAGGATGTCTGCCCGCACTCATGACGCCGTGCAATGCCTCCGGCGAGCCGGACTTCGACGCGCTCGCGGCAAAGGGTGCGGCACTCGTTGCGGCGGGCATGCGGGCCGTCGTCTACTGCGGGTCCATGGGCGAGTGGCCGTTGCTGGCCGACGGCCAGCGCCGCGAGGGTGTCGAAGCACTGGTTGCGGCGGGGGTCCCCGTCGTGGTCGGCACCGGTGCCCAGAACACCGCCCGGGCCGTCGCCTTGGCGGGTCATGCCCATGCCGTTGGGGCCGCAGGACTCATGATCGTTCCCCGGGTTCTATCGCGCGGCACGTCTGCCGCAGCCCAACGCGCGCACTTCGCCGCCGTTCTCCGCGCAGCCGGCGATCTGCCCTCGGTCATCTACAACAGTCCCTACTACGGTTTCGAGACCAAGGCGGACCTGTTCTTCGACTTGGCCGCCGAGTTCGACAACCTAGTCGGGTTCAAGGAGTTCGGCGGCGCCGCGTCGTTGAGCTACGCGGCGGAGCACATTACCAGCGCTCGCGCGGGTCTCGAACTCGTGGTTGGCGTCGACACCCAGGTCGTGCACGGCCTCGTCTACTGCGGCGCCAGCGGCGTCATCACCGGCGTCGGCAATGCGCTGCCCGTGGAGACGCTGCGGCTTGTCGCGCTGTCTCGTCGCGCGGCAAGCGGCGATGGCGAAGCCTTGCGCCTCGCCAAGGAGCTCGACGAAGCGCTGTCGGCGATCGCCAAGTTCGACGAAGGACCGGATCTCGTCCTCTACTTCAAGCATTTGATGGTGTTGGAAGGCAATCCGGAGTATGCCCATGCCCTCAACGCGGACGATGCGCTCTGCACCTCGCAGCGGTTATTCGCCGAAGAACAGTGGCGGCGCTTCAGGCGTTGGTGGGATGGCTGGCCGGGAGCAACCGCGTGAGCACGGCTCTGCGCGTCGTCGACTCGCACACGGCGGGCGAACCCACCCGGGTGATCGTCGACGGCGGACCGGACCTCGGCGACGGGCCGCTGGCAGCGCGTCTGCGTCGATTCGCCGAGTGCCACGACGACGTTCGCCGCTCGGTGGTCCTGGAGCCGCGCGGGTCGGATGCGCTGGTCGGGGCGCTGCTTTGCCCGCCGACGGCACCGGGCTGCGTCACCGGGGTCATCTTCTTCAACAACGTGGGGTACCTCGGCATGTGCGGTCACGGCGCCATCGGCGTTGCCGTCACCCTCGCCCATCTGAATCGGGTCGAACCGGGTTCGCTGAAACTCGAGACGACCGTCGGCGTAGTATCCGTGAACCTGACCAAGCCCAACGAGGCCACCATCGAGAACGTCGCGAGCTACCGCTATCGGCGGGATGTCGCGCTTGATGTCGATGGCCTGGGCCCGATCCGCGGCGACATTGCCTGGGGCGGCAACTGGTTCTTCCTGGTGGACACCCCCCCGCCGGTGCCGATCGCGCTGCACAACGTAGCTGAACTGAGCGACGCGGCCCGGCGAATCAAGGCGGAGCTGACCAGAAAGGGCATCACAGGGGCCGACGGCGCGGAGATCGACCACATCGAGCTATTCGAGCCGGCTCGCTCGCGCGGCGCCGACAGCCGCAACTTCGTGCTGTGTCCGGGAGATGCCTACGACCGCTCCCCTTGCGGGACGGGAACCAGCGCCAAGGTCGCCTGCCTGGCGCAAGAGGGTGCCCTCGCGCCGGGGGAGGAATGGGTCCAGGAAAGCGTCATCGGCAGTCGATTCGTCGCCCGCTATCGCCGCAATGCCAAAGGCGAGGTCATCCCCAGCATCACCGGCGAGGCCTTCGTCTGCGGCGAAGCGACGTTGATTCGCCAAGCCGGGGATCCGTTCAAGGACGGAATCCGCTGAGCGCTGGCGCCGACAGCGTACTGATCGTCGGGGCCGGCATCGTCGGCATCGCCTGCGCCCACTACCTGTCGCGCGCGGGATGCCGGGTCACCGTGATCGACCGGGGGACCGTCGGCGGCGCTTGTTCCCACGCCAACTGCGGCCACATCTGCGCCAGTCACGTCCTTCCCTTGACGGAACCGGGCAACCTGCGCGACGGCTTGAAGTCGCTGCTCAACCCGGATGCCGCCTTCCGGGTCAAGCCGCAGTGGCGCCCGGCGATGTTCGGCTGGCTGTGGCAGTTCGCTCGACGATGCAACCGCCGGCAGATGCTCGCCGCGGGACATCATCTGAAATCGATCCTCGATTCGTCCATCAGCGAATACGAAGCGTTGTTCGCCGAGCACGAGATCGACGCCGAGTGGACGCGAACGGGACTGCTCTACGTGCTGCTCACCCCCCGGGGGATGGACCGGTTCGCCGCCCAGGACGCGATGACCCGCGCCGAATACGGCGTCGCGGCCAGGCGCATCGCGGGCAGCGAGCTGCCGCAGTTCGAGGCGGCGCTTCGGGGCGGGCTGGCAGGCGCCTTCCACTACCAACGCGATGCCTCGGTTCGTCCCGATGCCTTGACCGCGAACTGGTCCAGGTGGTTGACCGCGCGCGGCGTTCGATTCGAGGAGAACCGCCAACTGCGTACCGTCCGTTCGGCCCGCGGCAAGGTCATCGGTCTGGTCACCGACGCCGGTGAAATGACGGCCGATCAGTACGTCTTCGCCACCGGCGCGTGGAGTGCGCAACTGGCGGCGGATCTCCACTGTTCGATCCCCGTGGAACCCGCCAAGGGCTACTCGCTGACCACGAGCCGCCCGGAACACGTGCCGCGCCACGCCATGCTGTTTCCCGAGCACCGGGTCGCCGTGACGCCGTTCGAAGACGGCTTTCGGCTGGGCTCGATGATGGAGTTCGCGGGATTCGATACGACCATTGGGCAGCGCCGAATCCGCCAGTTGGTCGAGTCCGCGAGACCCTACCTCAAGCACCCCGTCGGCGCACAGGTGCGGGAAACCTGGTACGGGTGGCGCCCCACGACCTGGGACAGTCTGCCGATCGTCGGTCGCGTCCCCGGCCTCGACAACGCGGTCCTGGCAACCGGCCACCACATGCTGGGAATGACCATGGCACCGGCGACGGGGAAGCTGGTGGCGGAAATTCTGCGCGAGGAACGGCCGCATATCGACCCGGCGCCGTTTTCGGCAATGCGGTTCCAGCGCGGGTAGGGCAGCCCACGAGGGCACGTGGACGTCAAAGGTCGAGGCGCTTGAACCAACGCTCCGGGATGGCGCGGACCATCCACATCACGGGCCGCCAGCGCCGCCTGACGTAGACCACGTCCCGTCGCCGACGCACGGCGCGGACGACCGCCTCCGCAACTTCCGCAGGCGATGCCGTCATGGCCCTTGGCAAACTCGTGCCGTCGGTCGTCCGCGTACGGACGTACCCGGGCTTGACGGTCACCACGTGGACGCCGGAAGCGAACAGCCGGTTGCGCAGGCCGGACAGGAACGCGGTGAAACCCGCCTTTGCCGAACCGTAGACGATGTTTCGGGCCCGCCCGCGGTCGCCGGCGACCGAACTGATGCCGACGAGCACGCCGCGGCCGCGTTCCTCGAAACGCCGCGCCAGCGAGCCCAATAGCAGCGCCGGACCGACGTAGTTGGTCCGCATCAAGTGTTCGGCAGCGGCGCCATCCTGCTCGCGCCCGTACAAGCCGACGACGCAGACGGCGACATCGGGCAGCGGGTCGAGTCGATCGACGAAATCGGCGCCGCCGTTGGCCTGCAGCACGTCGCAGCGGTGGATGCTCACGCTGCTGCCGGCGCGTTCCTCAAGACTCCGGGCTTCGACTTCGAGTTGCGCCAGATCCCGTCCCGCAAGCTGAACCGCGCACCCGTCGGCGGCGAACCGCCGGGCGATGGCGCGGCCTATGTCGGAGGTGGTGCCGACGACCAGCACCGTATGGGTTTCGGCTGGCACGACACTAGCGCGTTGCTACGCCGCTTCGAGGCGTTTGTTCAGCACGTACTGCAGGATGCCGCCACAGCGGAAGTACTCGATCTCGGTGTCCGTATCGAGGCGGGAGACCACGGTGGTCTCGGTCACGCGACCGTCCGGCCGGGTGACTCTCAGGACGAGATCCTGGCGAGGCGCGACATCGACGACACCCGCCGGCAACACGATGTCCACGGTTTCGTCGCCGGTCAGCCCCAGCGAGGCGCGGCTCTCGCCGGCCGAGAACTCCAGCGGCAGCACTCCCATGCCGAGCAGGTTGGCGCGATGGATGCGCTCGAAGCTCTCGGCGATGACCGCGTTCACCCCCAGAAGGCGCGTCCCCTTTGCCGCCCAGTCGCGGCTCGAACCGGTGCCGTACTCCTTGCCGGCCAATACTACCAGCGGCGTACCGGTGCCAAGGTAGCGCATGGCGGCGTCGTAGATCGCCAGTTCGTCGCCGGTGGGGATGTGGCGCGTGTAGCCGCCCTCGCGCTCGGGGGTCATCTCGTTCTTGATGCGGATGTTGGCGAAGGTGCCGCGCATCATGACTTCGTGGTTGCCGCGCCGGGAACCGTAGGAGTTGAACTCGACGGCATCGACACCCTGCTGCTGGAGGTATTCGCCGGCGGGGCTCGCCGGTTGAATGGCCCCGGCCGGGGAGATGTGGTCGGTGGTCACGGAGTCGCCGAGCAGGGCCAGGATGCGGGCCTCGCGTACTTCCACGGACTGGTCCAGATCGCCGCCGGCGGAGAAGAACGGCGGTTCCTTGATATAGGTGGAGTTCTCCCAGCCGTAGGTGGCGGATGGATCGACCTCGATGGCCTGCCAGGCGTCGGGGCCGGTGAAGACATCGCTGTACTGGCGGTCGAACATCTCCGGGGACACCTGCGCCACCGCCTCCTGGATCTCGGCGTTGCTCGGCCAGAGGTCGCACAGAAAGACCTCCTCGCCGTCGCTGCCGCAGCCAAGGGAATCGCGTTCCAGGTTGATGCGCGTGGTGCCGGCCAATGCGTAGGCAACGACCAGCGGTGGCGAAGCCAGCCAATTGGCGCGCACTTCCTGGTGCACCCGACCTTCGAAGTTGCGGTTGCCGGACAGTACCGACGACACCAGCAGGTCGCCGCTGCGGATCGCTTCCGAGACCGGCTCGGGCAACGGCCCGGAATTGCCGATGCAGGTGGTGCAGCCGTAGCCGACGAGGTTGAAGCCGATCCGGTCCAAATAGTCCTGCAAGCCGGTAGCTTCGAGGTACTCGGTCACCACCTTCGAGCCGGGCGCCAAGGACGTCTTCACCCAGGGTTTTACGCCCAGACCCCGTTCGACGGCTTTCTTGGCGACCAGTCCGGCGCCCAGCATCACCGCGGGGTTCGAGGTGTTGGTGCAGGACGTGATCGCGGCGATCACCACGTCGCCATGGCCCAAGTCGTAGTCGGTCCCGGAAACCGGCACTCGCCGATCGTCGCCAGCGCGTCCGGCGAGTTCCAGCGTTTCGTCGAATGCGCGACCGAGGTCGGCGATGTCCACGCGGTCCTGCGGCCTTTTCGGGCCCGCGAGCGACGGCCGGACGGAATCCAGATCGAGTTCGATCGAAGAGGTATACGCAGCTTCGGCATTCGGATCGCGCCACAGTCCCTGCGCCTTGGCGTACGCCTCCACCAGGGCGACGGTCTCGGCGGGTCGCCCCGACAGCGCCAGGTAGCGGATCGTCTCGTCGTCCACCGGAAAGAAACCGCAGGTCGCGCCGTACTCCGGGGCCATATTGGCGATGGTGGCGCGGTCGGCCAGCGGCAGGTGGTCGAGGCCGTCGCCGTGAAATTCCACGAACTTGCCGACCACGCCATGCCGGCGCAGCATCTCCACGACGCGCAGCACCAGGTCCGTGGCGGTGATGCCTTCGGACAGCGCGCCGGTGAGCCTGAAGCCGACCACTTCGGGGATCAGCATGGAGATGGGCTGGCCGAGCATGGCCGCTTCGGCCTCGATGCCGCCGACGCCCCAGCCGAGAACGCCCAGGCCGTTGATCATGGTGGTGTGGCTGTCGGTGCCGACGAGCGTGTCCGGATAGGCGACGGTGCGGTCGTTTTCGGTCTTGGTCCACACCGTCCGGGCCAGGTACTCCAGGTTGACCTGGTGGCAGATGCCGGTTCCGGGCGGGACGAGACGGAAATTGTCGAAAGCGTTCTGGCCCCAGCGCAGGAAACGGTAGCGTTCCCGGTTGCGCTCCATCTCGATGGCGACGTTGCGCTCGAACGCTTGGGCATCGCCGAAGCGGTCGACCATCACGGAGTGGTCGATGACCAGATCCACGGGCGACAGCGGGTTGATGATGGCGGGATCCTTTCCGGCGCCCACGACGGCGCTGCGCATGGCGGCAAGATCCGCGATGCCCGGCACGCCGGTGAAATCCTGCATGAGCACCCGCGCGGGGCGGTAGGCGATTTCCCGGGCCGCAGGCGCGCCCTCTGCCCAGTTCGCCAACGCTTCGATGTCTTCGCGGCGCACGCTGACGCCGTCTTCGAACCGGAGCAGGTTCTCCAGCAGGATCTTCAGCGACATCGGCAACCGGGCGATATCGCCGGCGCCGGCTTCGGCAGCCCGGGGAAGGCTGAAGTAGTCGTATTCCTCGGTGCCGACGTTGAGGGTTTGCCTTGATCCGAAGCTGTCGCGGCTCATGCAGGGTCCAGTTGGCCGGTGGGAAGGGAGGCGTATGTTACACGCACCATCGCCGCGACGACGGGAAGCGTGCGGCGACCCTAGCCCGCATTTCTCACCAGGCCGCTCGTCGGCGTCAAAAAGCTCTTGGGTTTCACTAGTTTGACCGCGATGTCGATGATCGTGCCGATGTGCCGATGGCGGACTGCGCTGGCCGCGCCCGCCCGCGCTTCGCGCGGAGGCCCTCGCGGGTCTTTTGGCCCCGTGTACACACGGGCCGTGTACAAACGGGGCCAAAATCCTCCGCGATCATCACGGCCCCTGGTGAGAAATGCGGGCTAGCGGACCACTGTCGTACGTCGGCGCAGTCCTTTGCATTTGGCCGGTCGTTGTAGTTACATATGGCCGGTCACTAACGTTACATATGGCCGGTTGGAACGATCTCGAAAACCCGGTTGTACGGTTTGGAGAGGCGATGTACAGATCGAGAGTCGGCGATGCGGAGCTTGCGGAGCGGCTGGCTTCCGCCGGCGCCGTGCTCATCGAGGGCGCAAGGGCGTGCGGCAAGACCGCGATGGCCCGCCAGGTCGCCGCCAGCGAAGTGCTAATGGACGTGGACGAGAACGCGCGGCGGGCAATGGACGTCGATCCGAGCTTGGTGTTGGCGGGCGACACGCCGCGGCTGATCGACGAATGGCAGCTTGAACCGGTCGTCTGGAATCACGTGCGGCGAGCGGTGGACGAGCGCAACCGTCCCCGACAGTTCGTCTTGACCGGTTCCGCAGCGCTGGCGGACGAAATCACTCGGCACACCGGCGCGGGGCGAATTTCCCGCCAGCGCTTGCGCCCGATGAGTCTCTTCGAGACCGGACATTCGACGGGCGAGGTGTCGCTGGCGGATCTGCTCAAGGGGCGCTTCGAGGGCTGCGCGGCGTCGCGCCTCAAGCTCGCGGATGTCACGGTCCAACTCTGCCGAGGCGGCTGGCCGGGCGATTTGGACCGGGCCGACGCGGCTTGTCTGAGGGCTCGCATCGACTATCTGGAGGAAATCCGGCGAGTCGACATCTCCCGCGTCGACGATGTGCGGCGCGACCCGGAGAACGTCGGGCGCGTGCTTCGTTCGCTGGCACGCAACGTCGCGACCTTGGCCAGCGCCCGAACCATCGCGGCGGACGCCGGCGGCGGCGACGGTCCATTGGACGCCGATACCGTGCGCGGCTACCTGAACGCCTTGAGCCGGCTGATGGTCTACGAAGAGCAGCCGGCATGGTCGCCGCAACTGCGTTCGAGATCCCTGCTGCGGCGCTCGGCCAAGCGTCACTTCGTCGATCCGTCCTTGGCGGTCGCCGCTCTCGGCGCGACTCCCGATCGGCTGTTGGGAGACCTTGAGACGCTGGGTTTGCTGTTCGAGTCCATGGCGTACCGCGACTTGGCTGTCTATTCGCGGTCATGCGACGCGACGGTGTCCCACTACCGGGACAACACCAACCTCGAAGTCGATGCGGTGGTCGAGAACCGCCAAGGAGACTGGTGCGCCTTTGAGGTGAAGTTGGGTGTCGGACAGACGGACGCCGCTGCCAAGTCGCTGCTCAGGTTGAGCGAGCGGGCGGATCTGCGAGCGATCGGCGCGCCGCGAGTCCTCGGCGTGATCGTCAGTTCAGGCTACGGATACCGCCGTGAAGACGGCGTCGCTGTAATACCGGTAACCGCGCTGGGTCCGTAGTCCCTGACCGCATCCGGCGACACGTCGTGCCGCCGAATGCGGGGGGAGGGGGGATGGTCAAGGGGGGAATGGTCAGGCGAGTTCCACCTCAATCGCCCGGGGCGTGGCTTTCGCGCTCTTGCCGACGGCGATGGAAACCACCCCGTCCTTGGCCGTGGCGCGGATGGCTTCGGCGTCGGCGTCCTCCGGCAGCCGGAAGCTGCGGGTGAACTTGCCGTAGCGACGCTCGCTGCGGTGGACGCGGCCCGACTCGTCATCGTCGGCGAAGCGCCGTTCGCCGGAAACCTGCAAGACGCCGTCCTGAAAGGTGACGCTTACGTTCTTGGGGTCGATCGCCGGCAGCTCCAGATCAACGCGGTAGGCGTCGTCGGTTTCGCGGATGTCCACCAACGGTTGCCAGCCGTGGGCGTTCTCGGCGAACGTGCCAGGGACCGGGAGCATGTAGCGGTCGAAGACCTGGTCGAGTTCCCGGTATGGGTTCCAACGCACGATGTTCATATCACTCTCCTTATTTAGAGCGGTTGATCAAGTCGATGAACCCGAAGATGGGGCTTGGAATCCGAAATCAAAGGTCTTGAAATTCAAAGACATTCCCCCACTCGACCAAAAAAAGTTGGATTCTGTTCGCCGTGGCAGGCGCTCCGAGGGGGAACCGCGACCGCCCGGGTACCTCCTTGGGCGTCAAAAACCCGCCGCTGCGCCCGCGTTGCGCGGATCCGACACGCCGACGAGTTCCTCGCCTAAGCGCATGACGGAGTTGGCGTCGCCCATGCTCGGCGTCTCCTGGAGGTCGACGTGGCCCATCGAGCCGAGCGCCGCGAGGGTCTCCGCCGACAGCGCGCCGGGCTCGTAGCGCACCCGGTTCGGCAGCCATTGGTGGTGAACGCGCGGCGCGGCCACCGCCGCCGCCAGATCCATGCCGTGCTCGATGACGTTGACCACGACTTGCAGCACCGTGGTGATGATGGTGCTACCTCCCGGAGAGCCGGTCACCAGCACCGGTTCTTTGTCCTTCAACACGATGGTCGGCGTCATCGAACTGAGCATGCGCTTGCCCGGCGCGATGGCGTTGGCCTCGCCGCCGATCAGGCCGAAGGAATTGGCGGTGTTCGGTTTGCTCGAGAAGTCGTCCATCTCGTTGTTGAGCAGGAAACCGGCACCGGTCACCACGATCTTCGAGCCGTAGCCGAGATTCAGCGTGGTGGTGTAGGCGACGGCGTTGCCAGCCGCGTCCATCACCGAGACATGGGTCGTCTCGGGACTCTCTTCCGGCCACCGGCCCGCGCCGACTTCCTCGGACTTGTCCGCCGCAAGGCGGTCGAAATCGCCGAATCGTTGTCGGGCGTAGTCCTTGTCGGTGAGCATGGCCAGCGGAACGTCGTAGTGGTCCGTGTCGCCGAGATGTTCGGCGCGGTCCGCATAAGCGCGGCGTTCCGCCTCGATCATCAGGTGGACGGTCGCGGGTGCGCCGAAGCCGGAGGCAGCGACGTCGTAGGGTTCCAGCATGTTGAGCATCTGCACCAGGAGCGCGCCGCCGGACGATGGCGGTGGCATGGAGACGATTTCGAATCCGCGGTAGGTGCCGCGCACGGGCTCACGCCAGACAGACCGGTAGTCCGCCAAGTCGTCCTGGCTGATCAAGCCACCGCCTTCGGTCATCTCTGCGACGACGAGTTCCGCCGTCCGCCCGGCGTAGAAACCGGCGCGTCCATGCTCGGCGATACGGCCTAGCGTCGCTGCGATGTCCGGTTGGCGGAACACGTCGCCGGCCTCGAGTGGGCTGCCGTCGGCCCGGGTAAACTTGGCGAGGCTCGCCGGATAGGGCGCGAATCCGTCCCGGTGGCTGGCGAACTGCCCGGCAAGGTCCGCAGGGAGCGCGAATCCATCTTTCGCCAAACGAAGCGCCGGGGCGATGACTTCGCGCCGGGACCGCGTGCCGTGGCGCGCGAGCACGTCGAGCAGGCCGTCCACGGTGCCGGGTACTCCCACCGCGAGATGGGAAGCCGTGGACAGGTCCGCCACCACGTTGCCCTGGGTGTCCAGGAACATGTTCCGGTGCGCCAGGGCCGGGGCTCTTTCCCGATGGTCGTTGGCGACGACATCGCCGTTCGCGAGACGGATCACCATGAATCCGCCGCCGCCGAGGTTGCCTGCCGAGGGGTGGGTTACCGCCAAGGCGAACCCCACGGCCACTGCGGCATCCACCGCGTTCCCGCCTTGGCGCAGCACGTCTAGCCCCACTTCGGTTGCGAGCGGTGAGCGCGACGCCACGGCGCCGTTGTTGCCGTGCGCTTCCTGCGCCGACTGCACCGGGGGTGCCAGGAGGCAGCCAACGGCCAGCGCCAGGATCGAGGATTGGATCGTTCTCACACTACACCGAACCGGTTTCTGCCAAAGGGTGACCTTAGCCCCACGATTCCGAGGCTTCAATCCCGGAAGAGGACGGGAGAGGCCGGGCACCGTGTTCAGCTTCCGTTCACGTGCACCTTCCTAAGCTGCCAGGCACGAGACATTGGAGGCGTCGGAAATGGAACATGTGATCTGGGCAAACGCCGCGATAGTCGCCTTGTTGTGGTTGACTGGATGCGCCGGCTACGAGAACGATCCGGAGGCCGAGCAGGCAACCGAGGCCAAGCCGGCCGCAGAGTCTGGGACCGAGTCCGAGTCCGGGACCGAGTCCGAGTCCGGGGCCGAGGCCGAATCTAGGGTCGAGGCCGAGTCTGGGGCCGAGGCCGAATCTAGGGTCGAGGCCGAGCCGGAGGACGATCCGTACCTGATCAGCGTCGAAATACCCGTCGACGACCTGCGCATCGCGAACGGGGAAGACCTGGCGGTGAACGAACTGCTCGGCGAACGCACGGGGTTCGACGCAGCCGACTTCCACTTGCGCGAAGTCGTGCTGATCGCGCGGTCGAGCAACGGCGGCAGCGCCGAATTGATCGTGGACGAATGGGGGTCCGGCGAAATCGGCATCCCGGAGAGCCTCGACGAGGACTGGTACGAGGTGCGCATACCCGCCCCTTCGGAAGACCCCGAAGCGGGCGTTGCCTGGGTGGTCGATTTCACCGGTACCGTGGATCTCAATCTGCTCGTTGCCATCCTGGAACCGCGCCCGGGACTTGTTTCCATGGCAACGGCGACGGTTCAGAAGGTCGCGGTGGGTGAACCGGAGCCAGCCCCGGAGGCGGCGGTGGGCGATGCCGAGCCGGTGCGCGCGAACGGGGTCTTCGAAGGGGAGATCGTGACGTCCGTCGAGGTGGTCGACGCGACAACCGCTGCCGATTACCCGGTCCAAGTGTCGACCGTTGACAATGTCGTTGAGAATGTGGAGATCTTCGAACGTCCCATCTACGAGACCCGGACCGTCTATCGGGTGGTGGACCGTCCTCGAATCGTCAGGACCTACCACACGTCGTGGATCTACGATCCGGCGCGATACTACGTCTTCCGCGATTACGGGGGCTGGACCTACCGCTACTTCGCGGGCACCTGGGACTGGCGCTGCTACGATCTCGGCTTTCGCCATCCGCGTCGCCACCAACGCTCGCAACGGCATAATTCGCGCGACTCGCGCGACCACCGGTCACACCGCGACGACCGGCATCGGGGAGACCGCGACCGGCGGGACGATCGGGGCGAACGGCGAGACCGGCATCGGGGGGACCGCGACCGGCGGGACGATCGGGGCGAACGGCGAGACCGGCATCGATCAGGAACGACGCGGGTGCGTCGGGTGGATCCAACGCATCTTCGCCAGCGTGTAGCCAGTCGCCGAAACGTCGAACTTCGCCACCGCAACCATCAAAACGGGTCGGAACGGGGGCTGCCCCGGAACCCTCGGCTGCGGGCGTTGCACGAGCAGGCGCGGAGCACCCGTGAACGAACGCAGGCGAACAGGGCCCCGTCGGTACGACGAGAAGGGGACGAGCAGCGCGTGAATCCCTTCAAGGGCCAAACCCGGACAGACGCGATAACGTTCCGTCGCGAAGCGGCGCCGCGCACGCCGGCGAGGACGACTCCGACTCCGACGGTTGCCCCGTCCCGACACAACAGCGAGACCCGGCGGACTGCCCGACCGAGCCACACGGTCGATCCCCGCGGGATCATCGAGCCCGGTCGCCCTGCCGAGGCCCGTCGCCGTGCCGAGCCCCGGGCCGAACCCCGGCAAGGCAATGCGGTCACCCGGTCGGTGACGCCACCGTCCGCGCCCACGCGGGCGACCGGAGAACGGTGGTCCCAGGAGGTCCGTCCGAATGCTCGCGCTCGTCCATTCGAGCGTGAAGCGCAACGCCGATCGTCCACGGTAACCTCGCCGCGCCAGGCAGTGGAACCCCGCCGCGCGCCTGCCGTATCCAGCAGGCAGGCCCGGCCCGAGGATCGCGGTGGGAATGCCCGGACGCGCGTGTTCAACCGACAAGCCGAACCGCGAATACCGGCGCCGGTCAACTCCGCGCGCAGCCAAGACCGGCCCCCGGCGCAAGGCCGGGCCCCAGTGCAAAGCCGGGCTGCGGCCCAAGGCCGGGCTCCGGCCCAGGCCCGGGCCCGGTCGGTTGAGCCGGTTCGTTCGGCGCCCCCTCGGCAGGCGCCCCCTCGGCAGGTGTCCCCCAGGCCCTCCCGATCGCAGCCCAGCCCGTCGACCGAGCGCAAGCCGAGCAGCAATTCGGCGAGCCCGCGACCATCGACCCCGGCGATCAAGGACGCTCCGCCGAGTGAGCGCAAGTCCAGGAATCCCCGCACGCGAGGGATGGAGGAAGAGCGTTAGAAACGCAGTTCGCGCGCGGGGATCAGAAGAAGTAGACGAAGCGGAGATATCCGCGCGTGCCACCGCCGACGGTGAGATTCTCGCCAATGGACAACGGCCCGAACTCGTCGCCGTCCCCGCCCAAGGGTGCGATCAAGCCGAACTGCAGCCGGGAAGCGTCGCTCGGATCGTAGCCGAGCGACGCCTGCGCGACCATCGAGCCGTCGTGGACATTGGCGATCAGGCTGACGCTCTGGTTCACGAGGACGTGCCACTGGAACTGCACCCCGGCAGCAAGATAGTCGCGCATTAGATTGAACGACTCGCCGCGGCGGAGCCGCTCGGTCAGTGACGACGGCAACGCATCGAGGTCGTCGGGGAGGCGGTCCACGCCGAAGCCGTTGTGGAAGTACTCCCCGAACGCGTGCACGGATGTTCCGGCGGCAGGGAAGCTCACGTCCACATTCAAGACGCCGGAGATGGTCCAGCCGGCATCGTCTTCGATGCCCACGAGATCCGATCGAACCAGGGCGCCGCCCACCGGAACGCGCAAGCCGACACCAAGCGCCGCGCCATCGTAGTGCCGGGCAGCCATGAGTTCGAATTCGCTGTCGCGGAAGTACCCTTTGAACTTGACGGCGACGCTGGATGCGTCGGGGTCGGCATCGCCGTCTTCCGTCCGGCGGCCAACGGCGAGGAACTGCAAATCGGAGCCGTCGTCGAACAAGCGCTCGACCAGGATCAGATCGTCGCCGGCCTTGTAGTCCTGGTCCGCCGTGGTGGGCGCGAAGGGGTTGAACAGATCCATCGGGTGGAACACCAAGCCGCCGCCCCAGCTTACCGCCTGGCGTCCCACGGCAACGCCCCACCGGCTGCTGCGGTATTCCAGCGCGAAGCGGTCCAGGCGGTGCAGCAGGCGGTGGCGGCCGCCGTCATCCACTTCCCAGGTGAGATCCAAGAGCCGCCGTTCGTCGCCGGTGGGCGTTTGGTCGAAAATCGGACCGGAGTCGTCCGAGGCGTCGAGCGAATCGCCGACGAACCAGATCGCCGAGTGGTCGATCACCGCCTTCAACGGTCCGATGTCGCGTCGCCACAGCAAGCGCAGGTCGAGGCTGTGATCGACGGGGGTCGCATCGCCCGTCGCGTCGCGTTGGGCATCGCTCTCGGGCAACCACTGGGCCGTCGAGAACCACTTGATGCGGGCATCGAATTCAAAGCCGCCGCCTCCTCCACTTGCACAGGCGCCCTCGCCAACGGCGGCACTCGCTCCGATTGCGGCAACAGCGAGCAGTGCGGAGGCGGCGAGTTTGTCCATGGCGATGCTGCTTCGTTCGACGCCTTCGACGCCGGTCAAGGGCCGCCTTGGACGACGCTACCGTCGCGCAGGTTCACCTGGCGGGTGGTATAGCTCATGACCATCGGATCGTGGGTGGCGGTCAGAATGGTCACGCCCCGGTCCCGGTTGAGGCTACGGAGCAGGTCGAGGAGTTCTCGGGTCGTCGACGTGTCGAGGTTCGCGCTCGGTTCGTCCGCGAGCAGCAGCACCGGGTCGGTGACGATGGCCCGGGCGATGGCGACGCGCTGCTGTTGGCCACCGGACACTTCTCCCGGGCGGCGGTCCGCCAGGTCGGCCAGCCCTAGGGACTCCAGGGCGTCCAGCGCACGTTGCCGGCGCTCGGTTCGGCCGACACCTTGCAGTTGCAGAATGAACTCCACGTTCTCCAAAGCGGTAAGCACCGGGATGAGGTTGTAGGCCTGGAAGACGAACCCGATCTTGTGCAGGCGAAGGTCCGACAGCGCCGCAGCGGGTAGCTTGGTCACCTCCACGCCGTCCACAGCGACCGTGCCCGCGGTGGGCTGGTCGAGCCCGCCGATGACGTGCAGGAGCGTCGATTTTCCCGAACCGGACGGGCCGGCGAGGCTCACCCATTCGCCCGGCTCCAGGTCGAAATCCACGCCGCGCAGGGCGTGTACCGGCACCGCGTCGTCCGCATAGGTCCGGCTGACACTCCGGCATTCCACTACTCGATTCGCCACCGTGCGTTAACGCCGAAGCGCCTCCAAGGGTTTGATCTTCACCGCCCGTCGTGCGGGATAGAAACTGGCCAAGAGCCCAAGCCCGAGGCTCATGGCGACGACGAGGACCACGTCCCCGGCGTCCACGACCGGCGTGAAGATCGGTCGCATGCCGAATGACGCAAGACTGTCGTCGAAGGCGGTCAGGTCGATGCCGTCGGCGAAGAACGTATACACGCAGGCCGCAATCGCCAAACCTCCGGCGACGCCCACGGTCATGATCAGGCTCGACTCGATGACGACCTGCGACACCACCGCGTGCGGTCGCATGCCGAGCGCCCGCAGCATGCCGAGTTCCCGGACGCGCTCCATGACTGCGGTGACCAGCGTGTTCACCAAGCCGAACACGAGCGCGCCCATGATGATCAGGAAGTAGATGAAGATGGACACATCGGCGAATTCCACCATGGTCGCTGCCTGGGGTTCGAGTTGCCGCCAGCTCATGACGTCGAGGTCGCGGAAGACGCCCGCAAGTCGGGCGATGGTCTCGGGCTCGTCCCGTTCGTCGTTGAGGCGCACGGAGATCTCGGTGACCGCGCGTGTCCCCAGCATCTGCTGCAGCGCGGCGAGGCCCGTGAACACGAACGCCTTCTCAAGTCCCTCGATCTCGGCCCGGTAGATGCCGGCGATCCGGAACCCCGCTTCCCGGGTGCGGCCGTCGGCGCCTTGGGTGACCAGCACCAGGCGACGCCCGGCGGCCGTGCCGAGCGTTTCCGCGAGAAGCGCCCCGATGACGATGCGCGAGTCCTCGGGCCCGGAGAGCTGCTCGCCGTCCATCTCGGCGTTGCCGAGGAAGGAGATGGATTCCCGGGCCGGATCGATGCCGACGAGCTGAATGCCCCGCGTCTCGCGTTCGCTCATGACGACCGCGGGCACCCGGACGCGGCTGGCCCAACCCTGTACGGTCTCTGGCCTCAGTGCGCGATCCCAGTCTTCCACGACTTCGAAGCCCCGCTCGATCGCAGGATCGTTCAGGTAGCCGGGCTCCAGAACCTTGACATGGCCGGTGAGATTGTCGATGGCCGTATTCATCAGGTCCTGCTGCATGCCGCGCAGCAGCGTGTTCAGCAGGACGACCCCGGCGACGGCGACGGCAATCGCCGACAGCAGGATGGCGTTGCGCCGACGGTGACGCAAGATGTTGCGCCAGGAGAGCTGCAGCAGCAGCCTGAACGGCACGCCGCCCGACCGGGTCATTCTTCTTCCCGCAACGCTTCGACAGGCTGCATGCGTCGCACGCGGAACGCGGGAATCAGGGCACCGATCAGCGTTCCGGCGAGCATCCACGCCGGCGCCTCGGTCAGAACGTTGAGGTTGAGCGCCGGGTGCAGACGATCGGGCATCATGATCTGGGCGGCCATCTGCTCCATGCCTTCGATCCCGGCGATATCGATGCCGATGGCGCTCAACGGCAGCACCACCGCCAGGCAAAGCGCGATGCCGATGATGGTGCCCAGCACCCAGACGCACAACGCCTCGATCGACAGCATCCCGACGATGGCGTTGGGCCGCATCCCGATCGCGAGCAGCATGCCGAACTCCCGGGTTCGCTCGAACACGGTCATGATGAAGGCGTTGATCACCGACATCGTGACGACGATCAACAGCAGCCAGTACATCATCGCCGCCGACGCCTTGTCTATCTGTATGGCCTGTTCCAGTTCCGGCAGGAGTTCGTTCCAATCCAAGATGCGTGCGCCCGGTGGCGCCGCTGCTTCGAACGTCGGCTTGAGTTCGGCGACGCTGCGCGCATCACGGGTTTCGATCACCACCCGGTGCACCGCGTCGCCCAGTTCGAACCCGGCCTGCATCGCGGCTAGGCCGACTTGCACCACGCTGCGGTCGATTTCCGGCCGGCCGGTCTCGAACAAGCCGTCGACCCTCGACACCAGGGCGGCGACACCGCCTTCCATGGCGGAGCCGAGAACCACGATCTCGTCGCCTATGTCGAGGCCGAGGTTCGCGGCCAGGGCCGCGCCGACGAATGCGCTGTCGAGGCGCGGCAGGTATTCGCCTGCGGTCAGATGGCTCACCAGGGTCGAAAGCGTCGCGTCCCGTTCGGGCTCCACCCCCATCACCAACGCCCCGAAGCTGCGCTCGCCGGCGGAGACCAGTGCAAAGGCCTCGACGCGGGGGGCCACCGCGACGACCCCGGGCGCGTCCTCGAACCGCCGCGCTAGGGCAGTGCCTTGTGAAAGCGCGTTCTCGACTTCGGGATTGTCGAAGTACGCCGGGTGCTGGATCTGCACGTGGCCCGTCATCAAGCCCGTGGCGGTCTCGATCCACGCATCGTAGGAACCCGTTTGGAACGACATCCCCACCGATACCAGGAAGATCGCGAATCCTATGCCGCAGGCGGACATCCAGGTGCGCAGCCGGCTGCGCCACAGGTTGCGCCAGGCAACCCGGACGAACATCGAGCCGGTCCCTGGCGTTCTCTTGGGCCGACCGGCGCCCCCCGTGCGGGTAGGTTGGGGAAGGCGTTGCGCCACGTCGCTCAACGCCCGCCTCGCAGGGCGAAGGTGGTGAACCGGCTGTCGTCGACGTCGGCATCGAAATCGGCCGAGTGGTAGCGGATTTCGGTCCAGCGATCATCCTTGTCGGTGGGGGATATGCGCATCGCGAGTGGGATCACGCGTCCGCCAAGTTCGCCGATCTCCACGGTCTCCATGCGCTTGAGTGGCTTCTGGCTCTGATCGTAGAAGGTCTGGCTCAGAATCACGTAGTCGTCGCGCAGTTTCAAGGTCTCCTTGCCCCAGACCACGGGTGCGTTGTCGTGGGGAATCATGTCCAAGGTGTAGACGGTGTGCCCGTCGCGCTCTTCGGTGCCGACGATGGCGATGTCGTAGTGGCGCAGGTACTTGTCGGTGCGCGACAGGTCGTTGTAGGAGAAGTCGGAACCCGCCCACTGTTGGGACATCCTGCTCGACGGCAGTCGAATCTCCCGGCCGATCTTGGGGGCGTAGCTCCACATCTGTTCGCCCTTCTTGAGCGTCGCCGCGCCGGCGTCCTTGGCCGGAGCGGTGAAGCGGATGAGGGCGTCCTCGCGACCGCGGGTCCAGGCCACGAGGGACAGTTTGCGCTCGCCCGAGGGCCGGCGAACGGTCATGGTCATTTCGGTATAGGACGACGTGCCCCGGGTCAGATCGAGCGAACCCTCGATCAGGCTTTGCGCGGTGACTTCCTCATCCGCGTGCGCACCTAGGCCGACAAAGGCCGCGAAGAGGACGGCCTGCCAGACAGGCAGCCGTTGTCGGCGCCCCGTGCGCGTGCAATAGTGTCTCCTCCAAGTGCCCAGTCGCCGCGCGGATTGTTTGCCGTTGGGAATGTTGAACTCTCTCCGGGAGAAGAAGAAGCACCGGACGCGTGCCGAAATCCTCGCCGCTGCCGCCGAGTGCATCGATCGCCAAGGGTATCGCAATGCCAACATGCGCGACATCGCCGTTGCGGCCGACGTTGCCTACCAGACACTCTACAACTACTTCCCGTCGAAGGCACAGCTTGGTTTGGCGCTGCTCGCCCGGGACGCGGAGGATTGGGGATCTCGTGAGCTTGGCGCGGGCGAGGATCCCGTGCAGGCGCTGGGCTCGCTCGCTCGATCCGGTATTGCGTTCGTCTCCCGGCGCGACCGGGAGCTATGGCGCGAAGCGGTGGTTGAGGTCATCCGCGCCGGGGAGTCCGTCGTCCGTCAGGTCGACCCGGGCAGCGGGGAGCGTCTCGATGCGTTGCTCGCCGGTGCCCAGCAGCGCGGCAGTCTCGATGCGTACTTGGATACGCAGGTGATGGCGAACGTGATCGAGTCCCTATTCGAGTCGGCCTACTTGGGCTTTATCGTCAACGGCGATTCGGACGCCGAATCCGTGATCGAAGGACTCGTTCGGCAGGTCGAGCTTGTCTTGGGGCCGTACCTTCGGCGGGCTTGAGCGGCGCGTTTCGAGGATGCTTGCGGCATTCTCCGGCTCTGGCGCGTGTGGAAGTGTGACCCGAGTGTCGACATCCAGCGTGCGCAAGGGTCATGGCTTGGTCTAACCCGCATTTCTCACCAGGCCGCTTGTCGGCGTCAAAAAGCTCTTGGGTTTCACTAGTTTGACCGCGATGTCGGGGATCGTGCCGATGGCGGACTGCGCTGGCCGCGCCTATGCCGCGCTTGCGCGGCACCCTCGCACGGGTCTTTTGGCCCCGTGTACACACGCGCACGTGCCCGTGTACACACGGGGCCAAAATCCTCCGCGATCATCACGGCCCCTGGTGAGAAATGCGGGCTAACCGGTCGGGTCGCCCAAGGGCAACGCGGTGGTGTACTTGACTTGGCGCAGCGCGAAGGTGGAGGTCAGGTTGCCGACCTCCGGCAAGTGCACCAGGGTGGCCTTCAGGAGCCGCTCGTAGGCCCCCACGTCGGCGACCACGACGCGTAGCAGGAAGTCGGTTTCGCCGGAAACCGTATAGCACTCCACGATCTCGGGGATGTCCTGCACCGCTTCCTCGAAGCGGTTGAGGGCGTTTTCCTGGTGGCGCTTCAAGTTGACGTTGACGAATACGTTCACGGCAAGATCGAGCTGTCCGGCGTCCAGTAGAGTCACCCGGCGCGTGATGACGCCGCGTTCCTCCAATCGCTTTACGCGCCGCCAGCAGGGGGTGTGGGAGAGACCGACCTTCTCGCCCAACTCCTGCATGGATACGTCTGCGGTTTCCTGCAATTCCCTGAGAATGCGGCGGTCGATGGGGTCTAGCAAATACATCCTAGTAGATTCCTAGTAATAGGATATTATTCCAACAAGTTAGCTCTTTGAATAAAAAATGCAACGCCTTTCCTCCGGTATTGGGCATAAGATCGTTGAATAGGAGCGCTGTCGACGAGGTTACTAATGCTGGATGTCAATCGAACGGCATCGCTCGCCGAGGCGCGATACGGAACCGAAGCGGCGATGGCCTATCTGACGGGCATTCAGGCGCTCGTCCGCCTCCCGCTCGACCAGCGTCGCCTCGATATCCGCGCCGGCCTCGATACCGCAGGATTCATCTCGGGATACCGGGGTTCGCCGCTAGGTGGATTCGACCGGGAACTCTGGCGACAGTCCGCCGATCTCGCCGCCCACCGCGTTGTCTTCCAGCCCGGGGTCAACGAGGATCTGGCTGCCACCGCTGTTTGGGGAAGCCAACAGGTGGGGCTGTTCCCGGGCGCACGCCACGACGGCGTGTTCGGGATGTGGTACGGCAAGGCGCCTGGCCTCGACCGGTCGTGCGATGCCGTGCGTCACGCCAACGCCGCCGGAACGAATCCATTGGGCGGCGTGCTGCTGGTGGTCGGCGACGACCACGGCTGCAAGTCCTCCACGTTGCCTAGCGCCAGCGAATTCGCGCTTCGCGATCTGGGCGTGCCGGTGTTCGCACCCGCCGACGTGCAGGACGTCCTCGATTTCGGCCTTGCCGGATGGGCGATGTCGCGCTACGCAGGCTGCTGGACCGGTCTCGTGGCGGTGACCGACGTCATGGACAGCGCGCTTACCGTCGGTGTCGAGCTTGGGCGGCACCGGTTCGTCTGTCCGCCCCACGACGAACGCCCGCACCTGCGCCTCGCCGACTCGCCCATGGAACAGGAAGCCCGCATGGCCACGAAGCTTCGGCTGGCCAGCGAGTTCGCATCGGCGAACCCCATCGACCGCGTCGTGACCGATCCCCGCAAGCCGCGCCTGGTGGTGGTTACGGCGGGGAAGACCTACGCCGATGTGCGCGAAGCCATGGACAAGCTGGACATGGGCTCACAAGAAGCGATTGAAGGCGCCGGCGTCCGCTTGGTCAAGCTCGGACTCACGTGGCCGCTGGATCCGGAACGGGTTGCCCAATTCTGCCGGGGAGCTCGTCGAGTGCTGGTGGTCGAGGAGAAGCGACCGTTCGTGGAGGATCAGTTGAAGGCGATCCTTTTCGGACGGCCGATCGAAATCCTAGGCAAGAACGCGTCCCCTGGCCGCTCGGGGACGGTGCCGAGCGGGCTTCTCCCCACCACCGGCGAACTCGATGTGCCCACCATCGCCGCCGCCCTCGTGACGGTTCTCGAACGTGTTGCCGACACGGGATACCTCGGCGAAGTCGCGACTGCGGCCGGCGCGCTCCCTGGCGATGCGCAACCCGCCAAGGAAGCACGCAAGCCGTTGTATTGCGCGGGTTGTCCGCACAGCGTCTCGACCCGCGTGCCGCAGGGCAGCCGCGCAGCCGCGGGAATCGGCTGCCACTACATGGTGCAGTGGATGGATCGCAATACGGCGACCGTGACCCACATGGGCGCCGAGGGCGTGAACTGGATCGGCCAGGCGCCGTTCACCGACGAAGACCACATCTTCGCCAATCTCGGCGATGGCACCTACTTCCATTCCGGCATCCTGGCCATCCGTGCCGCAGTGGCCGCCGGCGTCAATATCACCTACAAGGTGCTCTTCAACGACGCGGTTGCCATGACCGGCGGGCAACTTGTGGACGGATCGCTGTCCGTGGCGGACATCGTCGCCCAAGTGCGTGCCGAAGGCGTCTCGGCGGTGCGCGTGGTCAGCGACGACCCGCGGCGTCATCGGGGAGCGGCATTTCGGGTCGCGCCGCGCAAGCATCTGGACACCGTGCAACGGCAACTCAGAGCAACAGCGGGTTGTTCGGTTTTGATCTACGACCAGACCTGCGCTGCCGAACTGCGCCGCCGCCGCAAACGCGGAACGGCGGTGGATCCGGATGTGCGCGCCGTCATCAACGACGCGGTCTGCGAAGGTTGCGGCGACTGTTCGGCCCAGTCGAACTGCGTTGCGGTGGAGCCCCTCGAGACCGAGTTCGGCGTCAAGCGAACCATCAACCAGACTGCCTGCAACAAGGATCTCTCCTGCCTCGACGGCTTCTGCCCGGCCTTTGTGACCCTCTCCGGTGCCAAGCGGAAGGCAGGCGTCGCCATCGAACATGCCGCCACAACGACCCTGCCGGCACCGGCTGTCGGTTGTCGCGCGGCGAATGTCCTGATTGCCGGCGTCGGCGGCACCGGCATCGTCACGACCTCGCAGATTCTGAGCACTGCGGTGCATTTGGATGGCGGCTTCGTGTCCGCCCTCGACATGACCGGCCTCGCCCAGAAAGGCGGCGCGGTACTTGGTCACGTACGGATCTCTCCAGCCGGGAGCGGGCATCCTCCGACCCGGATTCCGGCGGCCAGCGTGGACATCCTGATCGGCGCGGACGCCGTGACCGCAGCCAGCCGCGACGTGCTCGGTTTGACATCCCCGCACCGAACCACCGTCATCCTCAACACGCACCTTGCGCCGACCGCCGCGTTCGTCCTCCGACAAGGCCAAGACGACAGTTTCGGAAAGCTCCATGAGCGGCTGCGTCAACGATCCAAGCGACTGGCGTCGGTGGACGCGAATGCCACCACCAAGGCGATGTTCGGCTCGACCGACTACGCCAACATCTTTCTCATGGGATACGCCTTCCAGGCGGCGGCGATCCCGGTCTCCCTCGAAGCGTTGGAGCGCGCGATCACCCTGAATGGGGTGGCCGTCGCCAACAATCTGGCGGCATTCCATCAAGGCCGGCGCGCCGCGCACGATGCCCGGCTGTGGTCTGACCCGGACGCGGAAGAGGTCGAACACCCTTCGGCGGCGATGGTTCTTCCCGCCGAAGCGATGCAACCGCGTCGGTCCCGAAGCCTCGACGAGCGCATCGCCACGCGAAGCGCCTTCCTGGTGTCCTACCAGGATCAGGCGTTGGCGAGGCGCTACGAGGAACTCGTCAGCCGGATTCGCGCCGCCGAGCAGCGCGTCGAACCGGACAGCGTCGTGCTTGTCGAGGCGGTCTCGGAGAGCTACTTCAAGCTCCTGGCGGTGAAGGACGAATACGAGGTGGCGCGACTGTTCACCGAGCGGCTCGCGGGTTCCGGCGGCGACTTCCGGGCCAAGCTCGCCAATCAGTTCGAACCGGGGTTCAAAGCGACGTACCACTTCGCGCCGCCGCTGTTGGCCTTCGCCGGTCGGGACGCCAACGGGCGGCCGAAGAAGATCGCCGTGGGGGGATGGATCACGCCCGTCCTTCGCCTGCTGTCGAAGATGAGACGACTGCGCGGCAGCGTTTTGGATCCTTTCCGAATTAGCGCGGAGCGGCGGCTCGAACGCCAACTGCGGGAGCAGTTCGAGGCCGACATCGACCACGTTGTGGAATCGCTCGACGACGCCAACTTCGACACCGCTGTGGCCTTGGTCCGCCTGCCGGCGGGAATCAAGGGCTTCGGTCCGGTGAAGGAAGCTGCGGCCCGCATCGCCTCTGATCGGCGGCGAACGTACCTGGCCGAGCTGCACACGCCGCCCGCGCCGGTGCGGGTCGGGACGCAGGGGGTGCCGACTCCGGAGCACGAAGCGGCGTAGGCGTGGACGCCGGGCGCACCGGGCGCATGTGCAAACGGTTCCATCGTCGGACGCGGTGCGTATAATTCGCGCCTTCCATCCATGAGATCACCGGTTTGGCTGTCTACGTGAGGACATTTCTTTGCTGCGTCGGCATTGCCTTCGCTGCCACCACGGCTTCGGGCGAGAGTGTTCCGGCAGGTAGCGTGGCGGACATCGAGGAGCGCACCCGACCGTTCGGCGAACTCTGCCTCGAAGGCGATGACTGCGGGGGCGTGGAGAGTTCGGCGCCGGTCGTTGCCGGGCCATCGGGGAGAGACGGTGCCGAGGTCTACGCCGGCTCGTGCGGGACGTGCCATGAAGCCGGACTCAACCAGGCGCCGAAGGTCGGCGACCTCGAAGCGTGGGGGCCGCGCCTGGAGAAAGGCATCGAGGAACTGGTGCGGGTCAGCCGCGAGGGACTCAACCTGATGCCGCCGATGGGCGCGTGCGTTTCGTGCACCGACGACGAACTCCGTGCCGCCATCGAATTCATGACCGACGAGCCAGGGGACGCGGGTTAGTTGGCCAGGACCTAAGCGGCGGCCCACGGCGGCGCACGAGTGGCGCACGGCGGCCCAGGGCGGCTCACGGCGGCTCACGGCGGCTCACGAATAGCGCGCCGGGATCGAGAATTCCGCGTTTCCACCGTCGGTATGACCCACGCCTGCAAGACTCGCACGGGCTACGCCGACTGCCGGTCGTCGTGTGCCCGGTAGCCGAGGGCTTCCGCCACATGACCGGTGGCGATATCGCCTGCATCGGCGAGGTCGGTGATCGTTCGGGCCACCTTGCGCAGCCGATGAACCGCGCGTGCGGACAGCCCGAAGCGTCTCCCGGCGCGGCGCAGGAGGGCTGCAGCCTCTGCCTCCATGGGACAGTGGCGCTCGATTTCTCGGGTGTCCAGCGAGACGTTGGTCTTGCCGGCGCGCTGCATCTGCCGCCGGTGCGCACCGGCGATGGCCGCGCGCAGGTCGTCGTCGTCGTCCTGTAGCGGTCGTTCCGCCCACAGGTCGTCTTCCGGCACAGGACCGACCTCGATGCGGATGTCGATGCGGTCGAGCAAGGGACCGGAGACACGGCTCCTGTACTGGTGTCGCTGGTGCGGGGTGCAACGGCAACGGGTTTCGTCGCAGACGTAGCCCGCCGGGCACGGGTTCATGGCGGCGACGAGTTGGAACCGGGCCGGGTAGCGCACGGTCTGGTTGATCCGTGCGACGGCGATTTCTTCGGCTTCCAACGGCTCGCGAAGCGCTTCCAGGACGTTGCGCTGGTACTCGGGCAGTTCGTCGAGGAACAGCACGCCACCATGCGCCAGGGTGATCTCGCCGGGCATGACGGGATTGCCGCCGCCGACGATGGCCGCCATGGAGGCGGTGTGGTGGGGATCGCAGAACGGCCGGATCCCGAACGTCGGCGCGGTGCGGGTCGAGATGGAGTAGACGTTGGCGACCTCGATTGCCTCGGAGCTGGTCAGCGGCGGCAAAAGCGCCGTCAGCCGGCGTGCCAGCATGGTCTTGCCGGTTCCGGGCGGACCGGTCATCAGGACGTGATGCCCGCCGGCGGCGGCGACCACGAGCGCCCGCTTGGCGTGTGCCTGGCCGCGAACGTCGGCGAGCGACACAGGCGTGGTCGCAGGGCCTGCGGTCGGTGTCGGATGCGGTGGCGGTTCCGGCAGGGTTTCCGACTGGAGCAGGCGCACCGCGTCGAGGAGCGTCGCCACGGGGTAGACGCCGACGTCGATGAGTGGCGCCAGATCCGCCCGCTGGCTCGCTGGGGCCACCAGGCGGGCGCTTGTGTCCGCGAGGTGGGCCGCCGCGCAAAATGCGCCCCGGACCGGTCGAAGATCGCCGTAGAGTGACAGTTCGCCCAGGAACTCGAGGCGGTCCAGGTGACGCGCTTGCACCTGCCCGGTGGCGGTGAGAATCGCGATCGCGATGGCCAGGTCGTAACGGCCGCCGTGCTTGGCCAGGTCGGCCGGCGCCAGGTTGACCACCAGCCGCCCTTGGGGATACTTGAGCCCGGCGTTCCTGATCGCACTGCGCACGCGGTCGCGGGCTTCGCGCACTGCCGTCTGCGCCATCCCGACCAGGGTGAAAGACGGCGTTCCCGGCTGAAAATGGGCCTCGACCAGCACTCTCGGCGCATCCATCCCAACTTGGGCTCGTGTTGTCACGGGATTCGACATCGTGTGCCGAGTGTAGGTGGTGCCGAAGGCGTCGGTCAGCGGACAAACGCCATTCGGCGTGTAGGCCATTGTCCATGGGGAGACGGTGGCCACCGTGTGGTCTGCAAGCGTCGACCAGTTCCCAAGGGATTGGGTTGACGCGCGAACGTCAGGCCTTGGGGCGCGCGCTAGATCTCCTGGCGCGGGGTCGTACCGCACACCTTGCTCGCACCATCATGGTGCCTTGGGCTTCCAGACGTGCACGACAAATGTGCCTGCCGAGGGAGGTCAATTCGTAATACATTGAATAAATTAGAAAAATTATCTGGCACAGTCCGTGCTCTTTGAGCATCATATGCGCACTCGGCGCGTCCGTCCGATTCGCCGTGTTCGCAAACCAGTTCGATAAGGGGACTAGTGAAATGAAGAAGCTTCTGACAGTACTGACTGTCCTCGCGGCGACGACGCTGTCCGCCCCAGCGGTCATGGCCGCAGAGGTCTCGGGCAACGTGACGTTGGCGAGCGACTATTCGTTCCGTGGCGTATCGCAGACGATGCGCGATGTGGCTCTCCAAGGCAGTGCCGACGTCGCGTTCGAATCGGGCGTCTACGCGGGCGCCTGGGTGTCGAACGTCGACTTCGGCTCCGCCGCGAGCTTCGAGTTGGACCTGTACCTCGGCTGGAGCGGCGAGGTTTCCGACGGCATCAATCTCGACGTGTCCGCCATCCAATTCCAATACCCGGGAGAAACGGATCTGAACTACCAGGAATACGCGCTCAGTTTGGGCTTCGGCGATTTCTCGTTGGGCGTCAACTACTCGCCCAAGTATCTGGGCATCTCGAAAGAGACGTTCTTCTATCCGCATGCGTCCTACAGCCTGAGCGTCACCGACGACGTCGGTATCGATTTCGCAGTGGGCTTGAACATTGCGACGAGCGACGACTTCTTCGGCGAAGAGAGCGAGTACATCGACTACTCGGCGATGGCGAGTTTGCCAATTGGCGGCGTGGACTTCGGTATCGGCTTCGTCGGCACCGACATCTCCGACGCGGCGTGCGATCGCGATTGCGAACCTCGATTGCTCGTATCGCTTTCCAAAGATCTGTAGTCGGCCAGCGTACCCGGCGCATCGGTCACCGTGTGGCGCGCGCCGGGATGCTCACCCGACGAACGAGCTTGAAGGACGCTCAGTAGACGCTCAGTAGACGCTCAGAAGGAGAAGGACGGGCGCTGTCGTTCAGCTTGCAACAGAACCGCAAGTTGACTCGCCTGCAGACATCGGCGGTTCTCAAGGAGACTAGCAAACATGAAACTCATCACGGCAATCATCAAACCGTTCAAGCTGGACGACGTCCGGGAGGCTCTCTCGGAGATCGGCGTTCAGGGGATGACGGTGACTGAGGTGAAAGGGTTCGGTCGGCAGAAGGGGCACACCGAACTGTATCGCGGCGCGGAGTACGTCGTGGACTTTCTACCGAAGGTCAAGGTTGAGGTGGTGATCGACGACGGTCTTCTAGACCAGTGTCTGGACGCCATCAGCAAGGCCGCGAACACGGGGAAGGTAGGAGACGGGAAGATCTTCTACAGCTCTCTGGAAGGGGCAGTTCGCATTCGAACGGGAGAGAGCGGCACCGACGCCGTTTGACTCCATTCCTTTGAACGGCGGGAAACGTCGCCGGACAAGGCAAGCTTCATGGCCGTCGCTGAATGCTTTCTTGTCCGTCCGGGGTTCCCCGCGAGCTGCCACCCTAGGAGCAACTTAACGTGGAAGACCTACTGACCCAAACCAACTACGCCATCGACACCTTCTACTTCCTGGTGATGGGTGTCCTGGTGATGTTCATGGCGTGTGGCTTCTCGATGCTCGAGGCGGGGATGATCCGGGCGAAGAACACGTCCGAGATCCTCACCAAGAACGTCGCGCTGTACTCCATCTCCTGCATCATGTACCTGCTGGTCGGGTACTACATCATGTACATGAACAACACCGAAGGCGGGTGGTTGCCCAGCTTCGGTTGGCTGATCGGGACGGAGAACACGACTGCGGAGATCGTGTCCGGCACGGCCGGCGGCGTGGCGACGGACCACTCGGAACGGTCCGACTACTTCTTCCAGGTGGTGTTCGTGGCGACCGCCATGTCCATCGTCTCGGGAGCTGTCGCCGAACGCATGAAGCTATGGTCCTTCCTGATCTTCGCGGTCGTCATGACCGGTCTGATCTACCCCGTGCAGGGCATGTGGACCTGGGGCGGCGGTGCGCTGAGCCAGTTGGGCTATTCCGATTTCGCGGGTTCAGGCATTGTTCACATGTGCGGCGCTTCCGCGGCCCTCGCCGGGGTCATCCTGCTCGGCCCGCGGGCCGGCAAGTACGGCCCGAACGGTCACGTCAACGCGATCCCAGGCTGCAACATGCCGCTGGCAACGCTGGGCATGTTCGTGCTCTGGTTCGGTTGGTTCGGCTTCAATGGCGGTTCCGAGTTGAAGCTGTCCAACGTCGACGAGGCGAACGCCGTGGCGCAGGTCTTCGTCAACACCAATATCGCCGCGGCTGGCGGCCTGATGGCGGCGCTGATCCTGGCCAGGTTGTGGTTCGGCAAGGCCGACCTGACCATGGCATTGAACGGCGCCCTGGCAGGGCTCGTCGCGATCACGGCGGATCCCCTCTCCGCGTCGGCGTTCTGGTCGATGGCCATCGGGGCGGTCGGCGGCCTGCTCGTCGTCCCCTCCATCGTGTTGTTGGACAAGATCAAGATCGACGACCCGGTGGGTGCGATCAGCGTTCATGGCACCTGCGGCATCTGGGGCATCCTCGCGGTGTGTTTCAACAATGGCGATGCGACGATCATGGGCCAGATCTACGGCATTCTCGGGATCTTCCTGTGGGTGTTCCTCGCCTCCACGTTCGTCTGGCTGATCCTCAAGGCGACCATGGGTATCCGGGTCTCCGAAGAAGAAGAAATGGGCGGAGTCGATCTGGCGGAGACCGGCATCGAAGCCTACCCGGAGTTCCAGCAAGCAGCTTAAGCGCGACCGCTATGCGGTCGACCTTTGGAGGGCGCTCGGCGCCCTCCTTTT
>JAKZRQ010000174.1:0-4595 GCA_047518105.1 Pseudomonadales bacterium
GCGTTCCCGGCGTCCACCGCCTTTGCCGCCTTCACGCGGCTGCCCTCATGCCGCGGTAGACCTCGCCGCTTGCTTTGGCGCCGCGCAAACGGTCGATTTGACAACATGGATACTCACCAGGCCGCTTGTCGGCGTCAAAAAGCTCTTGGGTTTCACTAGTTTGACCGCGATGTCGATGATCGTGCCGATGGCGTACTGCGCTGGCCGCGCCCTCGCGGGTCTTTTGGCCCCGTGTACACACGGGCCGTGCGCGCACGTGCTCCCTCAACCGTAGGCCCCGCTATGCTTTCGGTCGCGAGCACGCGCACGTGCCCGTGTGTACACAGGGCCAAAATCCTCCGCGATCATCACGGCCCCTGGTGAGAAATGCGGGCTAGCCGCGAGAAGCTTGCAGGTCCTTGGCTAGCAACGCGAGCGTCGCATCAGCGAGCGTCGTCTGACACCAAAGTTCGCGGTGGTCGACGCCGAGGCTCACCGAGTCACCGCCGTGGATGGCGGCGATCTGCGCTTCGTCGAATTCGAAACGTAGAAAATGCACTGCTGCGGTCTTGTCGCGATCGGTTCGTTCCAAGTCGTCGTTGGCAAACGCGAAGTTCTTCGATCGATCCCCGATGCCGACCCAGACACGGTGCTCAACGCCACGCAAGCGCTTGAGCGCGGCCGCGCGCTCTGCAGAATCTTCGTACTCGATGAGGAACGTGGCTTTCCAATTGGCGCCATCCGGAATCAGCGGATTGTAGGTGGCGATCTCTTCCTCAATGGCGTCCGGCTCGAAGATTCGTTCAACCCGCAGCATCTCCTGGACCTGGTACTTCATGGTCAAGAAGTCCTCGAAGAGCAGCGTGGCGTGGGGGCCCAAGGCCACGCGACGGGATTTCTTGTGATCGATCAAGAACTTGCGAAAACCATCGCGCTCCACGGGGTACTGCTCCAAGCTCCACAGTTTGCTGTGGCTGAGTTTCTCCACCGGCGCCCTCAGATCCCGTACGCCCGACGCAGCATGGAGATCGGATGCGTCGCGGTCGTACCGTCGTCCAAGCCGTGCTCGATCATGCGTCCGGCCATCGGGCAGTCCGAGCCGTAGGTATCCGGGTTGGCCTCGCGCACCCGTCGTACCACCGGACGCGCGATCTTCATCGCCGACGCATAGGTTTCCGCCTTGACGGCGTACGTGCCGTCGTGACCCGAGCAACGCTCGATCATGGTGACCTCGGTGTCCGGGACCAGCGCGAGGAATTCACGCGTCCGTGGGCCGATGGCCTGCACCCGCTGGTGACAGGCAACGTGGTAGGCCACGCGGCCCAAGGGCACCTTGAAGTCGAGGTTCGCGAGGCCGTCCTTGCGCCGCGCCACGAGGTATTCGAATGGATCGAAAAAGGCCGCCTGAACTCGCTCCACCTCCGCGTCGTCCGGGAACAGCAACGGAATCTCCTGGCGGTACATCAGGGTGCACGAGGGAACGATGGACAAGAGGTCGTAGCCGTCGTCGATGGCGTCGAGAAACACCGGCAGATTGGCATCTTTGCTGGCGGCAACCGTGTCGAGATCGCCCAGTTCCAGTTTCGGCATCCCGCAACACACCGCGCCGGCCAGCAACTTCGTCCGGATGCCGTTGTGTTGGAGGACACGCAGCAGATCCTCCACCACCTCCGGTTCGTTGTGCTCGCCGTAGCATGTCACGTAGACGGCTACCTTGCCGGTGGTCGTGCTACCAGCTACCGGCGCCTCCAGTGCCGTTGCGTACGCCGAGGCCGACGCCCGCCGACTCGCCGTTCGGCGATGGAACGTCGGCAGCGGCGCGTCCCGGTGGATACCCGCGACGCGTTCGCCCAGCCCCCGCAATAGCTTGCTTTTGGCGGCGCCGTTGGCGGCCTGCGCCACACCCGGTGCGGACAACGTCTTGAACACCGGCCCGGTGCTCGTGATCAGGCGGTCACGCCAGCGCGGCCGACGCTCCTTTAGCCGCGCGGCTTTGGCGCGCAGCATGAGATGAGGGAAGTCGATGCGCCACTCGTGCGGCGGCAGGTAGGGGCACTTCGTTTCGGCACAGAGGTCGCACAGGTAGCAATGGTCCACGACCTTGCCGTAGTCGGCTTTGTCGACGCCGTCCACCTCCATCGTATCCGACTCGTCGATCAAGTCGAACAGCGTCGGGAAGGCCTCGCAAAGATTGACGCAACGCCGGCAGCCGTGGCAGACGTCGAACACCCGGGCGAGTTCGGCGTCCACGGCTTCCCGATCATGGAAGTCCGCGCTGCCCCAGTCGATGGGCTCGCGCTTCGGCGCTTCGAGGCTGCCTTCCTTGATGGCTATGGCTCTGTTCTCGTGGCAGACGATTCGAGATCGCGCAAGATGGGGATGGCGCTACCGAAAGGCATCAAAAAGAGCCTCGCTTGACGAGCAAGGCCCTGCCACTCCACGCCAGTCGATCCCGTGTCGGCCTACTCCATCGCGTCAAGCGCTTTCCGGAACCGGTTGGCGTGCGACCGCTCTGCCTTGGCCAGGGTCTCGAACCAATCGGCGATCTCGTCGAACCCCTCGTTCCGCGCGGTCTTCGCCATGCCCGGGTACATGTCGGTGTACTCGTAGGTCTCGCCTGCGATGGCCGCTTTGAGGTTGTCGTTGGTCGAGCCGATGGGCAATCCCGTGACCGGGTCGCCGACGCCTTCCATGTACTCAAGATGGCCGTGGGCATGGCCGGTTTCGCCTTCCGCAGTGGAGCGGAACACCGCCGAGACGTCGTTTTCGCCCTCCACGTCCGCCTTGGCGGCGAAGTAGAGGTACCGGCGATTGGCCTGCGACTCACCGGCGAAGGCGTCCTTCAGATTCTCCAGAGTCTTGCTGTCCGATAGGTCCACGTTATGAGCTCCCTTTTCCGATTTAGTGGTCCGATGCGGCGGAGTATACAAGACGCGAACGCGGTAGCTACGCGGTCGAGGCGGAGGCGAACACAGGGTCGAGGCCCGGACACACGAAGAGCCGGATCCCGCCTTCACGGAGAGACGGACCAATTCCGGGGCGGACAGACGACGATCCCGGGGCGGACAGACGACGATTTCTGCGGGGCCAGACGGACCCCGCAGGGCGGACAGACGCCGTTCGGGGTCGAGATTCCGGTCGAATGCCGCGCTTCGGCGCTATGCTTTGCCCCTCGATTCACCAACTTGGGAGCGTGACCATGGAAGTGGAGTTCGTCCGACATGAACGTTGGGGCGAGGTGGTGCTCAACCGTCCCGAACGCCGCAACGCCATTGATGGTCCGTTGGGCGAGCAGTTGGCCGCCGCGATCCACCAGGCCGACGGGGACGACGGCGTTCAGGCGGTGCTGCTCCGGGGCGCCGGCGGAGCGTTTTGTTCAGGCCTCGATTTGAAGGCGTTCAATGCCGAACCGCCACCGGAGTGGATGCCCGGCTTCGGCACCACCTGGCGCAACGCCCACAAGGCGATCCACGCGTGCCGAAAGCCCATCATCGCCGCCTTGGAGCGCTACGCCATCAATGGCGGCGCCGCGCTGGCGCTGGCCGCCGATCTGCTGGTGGCAGGAGAGAGCGCCTTCCTGCAGGTCGGTGAAGTGAAACAGGGCATGTCGGCACCGTACAACATGGCATGGCTGCGCCTGCGCCACAGCGAGAGTGTCGCGGCACAACTCGCACTTAGCGGGCGCCGCTTCTCCGGCCGCGAGCTCGCGGTCCTCGGTGTCGCCTACACGGTCGCGGCCGACGACAAGGTGGTGTCGGTGGCGCGAGAGCTGGTCGAAGAACTCGCCGCCTATCCCGACGGCGCGCTCGGGCGAATCAAGTCGACCCTGCGCGCCTACAACGACGTCCCGGCGGATGACTGGTTCGACCGCGCAACGAGCCGTTCCACCGGGCCGAGCGTGAAACCTCGGGCCGTTGGCTGAGGTCCGGGTGGGGGCCGAGATTGCCTACGCTCGAGTCGACTGCGCAGTCTCGTAGAACCGGTCCGCGATCTCCGCGCAATCGGCGCAGCTTCAGCTTCGACCCTCGGGCGATTGTCGCGGGCGTCGGTTCCAGTACCCGAGGCGAGTGCCCGAGGCGGACAGACGAAGATCCCGTCGACTCTCCAGCGAGTGTCCCCGCGTCGGTTCTCCCCGCGTCCGGGGCGGACAGACGACGATCCAGCGGGACAGACGACGATCCGACGGACGACGATCCGACGACGATCCCGGGGCGGACACGACGATCCCGGCGGACAAGCGGGACAGACGACGATTCCGAGGTGAGCGGGACAGACGACGATTCCGAGGTGCGGGCGGACAGACGACGACTCCGAGGAGGGTTCCGCGCAATCGGCGCTGTTTGGCGGCGACTCTCCGGCGAGTGTCCCCTCGTCGGTTTCGATCTCCCGATCCCGATCCGCCGGGCACGCCGCGCGCCTACTCGCGATCTGTCGGGGTGTGATGCCGGGCACGTCATCGCTGCGTTCTTGTTCCGGTCAGCGCCAACGGTGATCGCGAGTAGTGGGTCAGCTTGAAGCTTAGACTGACCCACTACCCGATCGCTCAGCCGGGTGCTATCCGGATGCTATAGTGCGGCCATGTCCGCCCCCTCCCCGGTCGAACCGCAGTCCCCGGC
>JAKZRQ010000175.1:0-3936 GCA_047518105.1 Pseudomonadales bacterium
GATTCAAGCTCGAAGCAAGCGCCCGGCTGCCTTCGGTCGGAACAAACGCGGATTTGGAGGACGTCTTCACCGCCCTGGGATTCCAGCGGCTGCGACTCAGCAACGACCAGCAGATACCGGAGTGGAATGGCGTGTAGGCCATGCCGGACCCGCAGTTGACCGTTCACCGCGGCTGGCCGGTCGCCGTCCAACTCGAATAGACGCGACCGACGACCACTGCACCCCCCCTTCGAATGAGGAAACGAGGCACACCGACCCGTCACTTCGAACATACGTCGCCCTATTCTTTCGACTTGAGCAGTACCCACCCGGTGACCCGCAGTGAAGAGGCACCGTCGCCAAGACGCGTCCGGGCTTCCGGGTGGTGCACTACTCGATCCAGGACGACCATGTGCACCTGATCGTGGCGGCGGGCGGCCAGGCCAGGCTGGCGAACGGCATGAAGAGCGTTGACGCCCGTTCGCGCGGTGCGTGAACCGGACGTTCGGACGGAGAGGCGCGGTGCTGAAGGAGCGCTTCCACCACGTGGTCAAGCAGACGCCGACGGAAGGCGACCACGGCCGCTTCGTCCCGCTCGCGCCGCAGCTTGTAGTAGATGCTGTAGGTAGAGCTTCTTTCGGCCATCGTCTCCCGCGCCTCGCGTCACGGCGCCCCGGTGAGGTTTGCCGGGCGCTGGCAGACGTGGCTGCTGGAGCTGGGCTGGCGCCGGATCAGGCTGATCGACCCGGCCGAGGTGCCGGGCGGATAGCGAGACCGTGGCGCTGTCCGCACAGTGTCGAGCGGATTGAATCCGACGCCCCGGACAAGCGCTTCGAATCCAAGTCGACACGAAGACCGATCCCGTCGCTGCGTGGCACAGTGCTTGGCGGGGTTATCCACGCTTCATCCACGGCGTCGGTCCCCGGTCGCCCCGCCGCCATTCGAGGTTAAGCGGGGATCGAGGAGCTAGCATTGCCGGTGCCACCCTCTGTGGTACGCTTCGTTCCTCCCTACAAGACCCGACCAGCTGAGTGAATCGGTCCAAATTCACGCTATGAAGAAGGCAACTGCATGTTGCGCCCTGGCGGCGGCAGTCGCGTTGACCGGATGCGCGACCATTACGCGTGGCACCAACGAGGTGTTCGTGATCGATTCAGAGCCTTTGGGTGCGCTAGCGACTCTGTCAAACGGTTTGAGTTGCACAACACCGTGTAGCCTCAAGGTCAAACGTCGTGGCGACTTCGTCGTGACACTGTCCAAAGACGGCTACGAGACCGTGACCGCAAACATAACGTCAAGCGTCGACAACGCTGGTGCAGCGGGCATGGCAGGAAACGTCCTTTTAGGGGGGGTCATCGGAGCTGGGGTCGACGCTGGCACCGGTGCCATGCACTCTCACAAACCAAACCCTCTAAGCGTCAAGCTGGTACCGCTCGAAGATTCGCCCTGACGTGATCGTCTCCACCCTTCCAGTGACGTAGTCCCGCGCCGCCGGACGAAACTTGGATTTCCGATAGTACAATCTGTGAGCGATCTCGGACCCGCGCAATCTGAGTCCCGCAGCTCAGTGGGCAGTGTGATGACGGCGCACGCAACCTGAGTTCCAAGGTTCGATGGGCAAGGATCGCTCGTAAACACCCGCGTGCAGTCGTTCGCCTCGGCGACGGTGTACCGGCCTCGGACGTCTGGACCTGGGATCCCGCCAACGGCAAGGAGCTGCGCTGACGGCGGCGAATGGAAGTCTACAGAGTTTGGGACACACGCGATTCTTGTCCCGCACCCGCGTACTGCCTCACCTGAAATGCTCCCTTGGCCGAGGGCGTTGCCTCATCTGAAATGCTCCCCACGGGGTTGCTTTGAGGAGCATGCGGGAGCGCCTGATTGTCGTGGAACGGAGGAGCTTGACGGCTGGTACGCCGGGATGGCCGACTACGAGCAGCCGAGGGCAGGCACCAGCAGGGACTGCAAGGGGTTGCCCAGCGCACGCCGCGATTCCGAGGAGTGGTCGAGAGTGGTAGGGTGCAAGCCAAATCGGGCGAAGCAACCTTGACGGAAACCACCGAGACAACCCGACCACCCACCGCCGCCGAACACGCGGCTGACATGGCCGACTACATGGAGCGCGGCGTCCGTCGTGCCCGGGCGTTGGGCAACCGCGGCCCAATCCGTTTCAAGGAAGGCTATGCGCTCGCCGACGACATCCTGGACGGATACTGGCGGCACGGCTTCTACGTCTTCGAGAACGTGATCGGCGAGGACGAGCTCGCTGAACTTCGCCACGACATGGCAACGAAGCTCCGCCGCGCTCCCATTCGACGTGGCGCGGAGGTGGACGCCCAAGGCCGCCCGGCGCTGGGGCTGGAGTTCGGCAAACCGACCTTCACGTTCATCAAGCCGTTGAGCGACCCGGTCGGCGGCACCAACCTGGTGGGCGGTCGGCATCCTTCCCAGATGGTCCAACCCGACCCCGGCGAGGGGCGCCCGACGAGGTGGTGTACATGGCCTACGGCATGTGCCAGACCATGGAGTCGGGCCTGCGGCTGTATGGCCATCCCCAGCTTCTGGCCATCGCCGAGAACATCAACGGGCCAGATTTTACGCCGTTCAACGACGCCATCTTCATCAAGCAACCCGGACTCGGCGGCTCCGTCGCTTGGCATCAGGACGGCTTGACCCACTGGAACTCCCCCAACTGGAACGAGGGCATCCACGGATTCAATTTTCAGGTCCAGCTCTACCCGACGACGCCCGCCAACGGCCTTTGGGTCATGCCGGGCACCCACAAGCTCGGCCAGCTGGACATCAAGGCGATGGTGGTCGGGAACGGCGGTTCCGAACGGCTGCCCGGGGCGGTGCCGCTCACCTGCAACGCCGGCGACGTCACCATGGTCAACCGCCAGACGCTGCATAGCTCGTTTGCCAACACGTCGCCGGACCCGCGCATCTCACTGACCTACGGCTTCCACCGCCGCGCCTCGGTACTGGGTGCCAAGGGCGTACTGGGTTCCGCCGACGCCGACATCTACGACGAGCAACGCATCTTCGACCGTTCCGCAGTCATCGCGGTTGCCATCGATGCCCGGCGGCAAAGGTTCCCGACACAAGAGCCCTACCGGTACCAGCCGTTCGAGGGGCTGGAGGACGACTTCCGCTGGAACCCGAAGACCTACGAGCGCGTCATCCGGGACTACAACCTCAAGGACCTCGGTATCTGATTCCGCACGGGCCGTGTTGGCGCCCAAGGGCCTAGCCCGCATTTCTCACCAGGGGCCGTGATGATCGCGGAGGATTTTGGCCCCGTGTGTACACGGGGCCAAAAGACCCGCGAGGGCGCGGCCAGCGCAGTCCGCCTCGGCACGATCATCGACATCGCGGTCAAACTAGTGAAACCCAAGAGCTTTTTGACGCCGACAAGCGGCCTGGTGAGAAATGCGGGCTAGGGCTACCTGGGAGATCCCGTGAACAGGCGGTGGTAGGCAGCGGTACCGTTGAAAATCCCACGCTGCTCCGCGTAGTCGACGGGCAGCTTCCCATGGTTGTCGCGCGTGCGTGGATCAGCGCCGGCGTCGAGTAGGAGTCCGACAATCCGGGGATATCCTCCGTGCGGCGGCGGCGTGCAGAGGAGTCTGGCCGCTTGTGTCCACCGCGTTCGGATCCGCGCCCGAGTCAAGGAGCAGTTCGACGTTATTCATCGCATTCGACCGCCAGCTCCTTTCGCTGAAGCTTCCCCCCACGTCCCATATGCCCTTCGCGATGCCCAACGTGAGCAAATTGGTCAAAGGGTTTACGCGCGTGACGGATTTGGCCGTACTTGCAGCGATGTGCAGTGGCGTTCGATTGCGCTCGTCCACAGCGTTGGCGTCCCCACCAACGTCGACAAGCAGCCTGACGACATCGGGGGAGTTGTTGGCCGCCGTTGCCAAGTGCAACAGCGTCGAGCCGCTCTCTGAACGGCTA
>JAKZRQ010000176.1:0-4945 GCA_047518105.1 Pseudomonadales bacterium
CACGGCCACTTGGGAGCGAACGCCGACATGTGTGCCACGTAGTGGGCGCTGGCGCCGGAACTGGCGGCAACGTCGTCCGCCGCTTCGTGCGGAGGGGACGCGCGTGGTGTCCGCCGCAGTGACCAGCGAAGGCCTACGCGATACCCATCATCCGAAGTGGGTGTCCCCAATCGGCATCGCCCAATCGGCATCGTCGAATACGCGAAGACGGCTATGCGGTGGTGCCGGACTTCATGGGCGTACAAACGGTGGATCGGCTGCGCCGCGGCCTTGCGCCCGTGTTCGACGCCATCGGCAGCCGCATGACCCAGGACTACGGCCAACAAACCGTGCACACGCACAACCTGCGGGCCAAGACCCGGGCAGTGGACGAAGTTCTCGTGGACGAGCGGCTTCTGGGGCTGGTGGAAGCGGTTCTCGGCCCGGACTTCCAGATATCGGGCGTCGCGGCCATGCGACCCGGGCCGGGCGATCGCCGCCAGCGCATGCATCAGGACGACGGCCACTATCCGACTCCGCGCCCGCATCCGCCACTGATCCTCAACACGCTGATCGCCCTGGATCCGTTCACGGCCGAGAGCGGGGCCACCGAAGTCGTACCCGGCAGCCACCGCTTGCTTGGTCCGGTTGATCCCGATGCGCCCACCGTTACCGTGGAGATGCCCCTCGGGGCGCTGCTGCTCTGGGAAGGCGCCCTCTGGCATCGGGGCGGAGGGAATTCAACGCGGAGCGCATATCGACGTTCCATCAACGTCAACTTCAACCTGGCATAGCTCAAACAGCGGGAGAACCAGTTCATCGGCGTGCCTCCGGAAGTCGTGGTGGAGATGCCCGAGAAACTGCAAGCGCGCTAGCGCCACCGGTTCAGCCAAGGTTGAAACGACGGCCACGTCCTAGATCAGGCAATTGTGAATCCTGATTGGCGGAGCGCGTCAAGTTCTCCAATGCCCCGTATCATCGAAGCGACCGAGGCGACCGAACGGTGGGCGGCGACGCCTCAACTGGCGTCATTCTGCCGTTCGTCCCTTCCACGGCACGCCCGGAAGGAGGGAGATCAGCTGATTGGAGACAATCTGGGCGGCCTCTCCGGGCCCCCACTCTCGACCCGCTACGAGCAGGGCGCTCATGTCGGCATCGAACTGCGGATCATCGAGTTTGCCGACGAGATTGCGCTCGAACACCGCGCGGGTGACCCTATGGCCCTCGTGGTCCATGCACGCTCGGAATGCTGCCACGATACGGGCGGGGTCGCTCCGCGGATCGGCGAGCCCCGTTGCCACGTCGAACAGATCCCTCCCCTTCTTGCGCTGATACAGCGCCCGCAGCTTCGTGGCGAGCAACTCGTCGAGTTGGAAGGTCACTACATCGGCGGTGCCGGAGTACCACCGCGATGCCACCGAGAACGGGCGCGGTACGAAGCCCAACACCGCGAGATGCTCGCGGGTGTTGATTTCCACCTTGAGTCGCAAACGCATCGCCGGGACATCCTCGGACAGGAAACGATAGGCGAAGGTCACCCTGCCAGCGGACTGTTTCCATTGCGCCTCGCCAAGCCAAGGACGGAGGACGTTTCGAAGCGCTTCCATAACCGGCCCTGCCGGCCCGGGCGCGACCTGCACCAGATCGATGTCCTCGGAGTAACGTGCCGGCGGCGTCAGGTAGAGCTTGTAGAGCGCCGTACCGCCCCGGAACGCCAAGGACTGGGCAAGGACCGTATCGGAGAAGATCCCCACTAGGGCTCGGCTGATCACTAAATCCTGCTCGACCTGGAAGTCTTCGACCCACGGCGCCTGCGACCGCCATTCGCTGATGTAGTCGCGCGGAATCACGCTTCCGGCTCGACGCGCGCATTGACGACCACACGCCAGTCCTTTGATCGCACCGCGCCCTCGGCATCCACCCCCGGTAGGAGCCGGGTGAAGTTCCGCGTCGTCTTCCGCACGTGGTCCTTGAGGAGGGCAGTCTTGTCTCCAGCCCCGACGTGCTCGAGGAGGTAGCCCAGGCGCTGCCCCCAGAGCACAGAGCAGCACCGCACGGCATCGACCAGCCGGGCCGGGTCGAACTCGTCCGCCAGCTCGGACAGCACGCCCGCCACCCGATCCACGCCACCGGCGCGATGCATGTAGCCTATAAGATCGAATGCCGTCGCTTCGACGCTGGAGACCAAGATGGTGCCGCGCGGGTTGTTGAATCGCTGCACCGGCACCGCTGGCAGGTTCCGGCGCGCAACGAAGGCCACCCTGACCGAACCGCACGAGACGGCCGGTCGGTTTCTCTCGAGGACGACCTGGAACTCCTGCGGACGATGATGGGCGGCGCCGTGGTACTGCGCCGCCGACAACAGCCCGACGTAATACCGGGAACCCCGGTGCGCCATGAGCGCCGGGACGAACTGGTCCGCTGGCTGGCAGCCGAGCCGCCGGTACTCTGGCGGGACGACGACATAGAAGCCGCGCGCAGGACTCGCGAGCTCGCCCTTGGCCGCCAGCCGGCTCAACGCCTGCCTGGCCCCCGCGTTGGACACGCCAAGCGCCGACCTGAACTCGTCCGAGGTGAAGTGGTATCGGCCCCGGGCGGCGAAGTCCGCAATGAGGTCTCCGGCGCGTGGTTGATCAGATGGACACATTACTCACGTAAAGTATCAAAATTCGTCACATTACGATAGCAAAATACCGTATCTGTGTCCGCAGCCGCCCTCGCCATTGGCCCGCAGGCCTTCACTGTGCACGTGGCGCACGTGCGCGCCAAACGCATGCTGCAATCGTTCGCCGATAGCCTGACCCATTCGTCATGGACCCGGTGATGTTGACAAGGTCTTCTTACAGCCCTTGCCGGGCTTGGTACAAACACACCGCTGCAGGGCATGTCCTGATCGTCGTCGCTGCGCGCGCTGGCGGATCACTGAGGTCGCCCTGTTCGGTTCCGTTCTGCGAGACACACCTTCGCGTCCGCTTCGACGACATCCGGCGATACAAGGACGAAACAGACGCCGCTCGACGCCGCACCTTGGACGAACTTGCTGCAGAGGCCCAGGAGCTTCGCATGGGCTATCAAGCCGGTGGTTGCCACGTTTCTCGACGCATCAGTGCCCTGCCCCGCCCCGCTCCTTTGCGAGACATCCTCCTCGAACTCGCCGTGTCCGACATCTACCGCGACCCGCGCCAGGCGCTCGCCAACGCGCGGGCACGCCCAAAGGAAGGCGTCGGCGGCGCCCGGCTGCGGGCGAAGTGCACTGGCCGTATGGACTGGCCACGCCGCGGTGTCTACTTCTTCATTGAGCCCAACCAAGTCCGGACTCACTCCGGCACAGGGCCGCGAGTAGTTCGAGTTGGCACCCACGCCTTAACGTCACGAAGGAAGAAAGACGGCGCTAGCGATCGGTGGGTCACCCGCAGCGACGGAACCCAGTTTCTCATCGAAGACATCGGATCCCGCAGCTGAACGCTCCCCGCAAGCCTGCTGTCGATTTCGCCCCAGCCTAGTCCGCGCGCCGCCCGCCAAGGCAGCCGCAGCGCGGTCGCCGCGGCCTGACGGCCTCCGGCGAGCCTTGACCGGCGCGCGCGCGGATTCCACGGCTACCGTCTGTGGGAAGACCGGACCATCAGGCTGCGCGAAGAGCAATTCCCGCGCGAAAATGACGCAAAATGCGCACAACACACCCAATCCTGCGCGTAAGAGTCCATTCCTGCGCGTAAACAGTCGCGAGACCGAGCAAGCGCTCGCCGAACTCGCTCAGCGCCTGAGGACAGTCCCATGGCGAGACGGACGCCCGAACACTACTTCAACGCCATCGAAGCGGTGGTTCGAGACCATGGCACCCCCATGTCCGTCAGCGAGATCGCGGCAGCCCTTGAGCAACAGATGCCGCGGCGGACGCTGCAAGGCCGCATCGCCGCACTGGTCAGGAACGCGCGGCTTGCTGCCGAGGGTACCGGTCGTGCGACGCGCTATCGGTTGCCTCCGGACGTCACCCTGGAGGTCTCGGCCAGTGCCGGACGCCCCGAGGCCCGCGTCCAGGTCGACGTCTACCCGACGGTGTCCGAAACCGGCGCGTCGATTCGGAAGTACGTCACCCAGCCGCTGGCGCAACGCGAGCCCGTCGGGTACCGGCAGGCTTTCCTCGACGGCTACCGTCCCGACCGGCCTTATCTGTCGGCGGAAGACCTGGGCCTCCTGCACCGCCTCGGCCGCACATCGGTGCGGCGTCAGCCCGCCGGCACACACGCCCGCCAGGTACGCGCCCGCCTGATGGTCGACCTGTCCTGGAACTCGAGCCGGCTCGAGGGGAACACCTACTCGCTGCTCGACACGCAGCGCCTGCTGGATCTCGGCAGCGAGGCGACCGGGAAGAGACGCGACGACGCGAGGATGATCCTGAACCACCGGGCGGCCATTGCATTCCTCCTCGACGAGAACGCCGAAATCGGGTTCAACCGCCACACCGTCTGCAGCCTCCACGCCCTGCTGTCACGTGACCTGCTGCCCGATCCGGGCGCCCTTGGGCGGCTGCGCACGACCATCGTCGGAGTCGAAGGGTCCTGCTTCGAGCCCTTGGCCGTGCCTCAACGGATCGAGGAGTGCTTCGATCGGATCCTCGCCCGGCTGCGCGACATCGACGACCCGTTCGAGCAGACCTTCTTCGCGATGGTCCAGCTCCCCCATCTGCAACCGTTCGAGGACGTCAACAAGCGGCTGTCGCGCGTCGCGGCGAATATCCCTCTGATTCGGGCGAACCTTGCCCCGCTTTCCTTTTCCCAGGTTCCGCGATCGCTCTACATCGAAGGCGTCCTCGGCGTATACGAACTCAACCGCGTCGAACTGCTCCGCGACGTCTTCCTACATGCCTACCGCAGGTCGGCCGCAAGATACGTTGCCGTCTCCGAGTCCATGGATCCTGAAGGTGGATTGCGCCTGCAGCACCGACAAGCGTTCAGCGACATCGTTC
>JAKZRQ010000177.1:0-15694 GCA_047518105.1 Pseudomonadales bacterium
GATTCAAGCTCGAAGCAAGCGCCCGGCTGCCTTCGGTCGGAACAAACGCGGATTTGGAGGACGTCTTCACCGCCCTGGGATTCCAGCGGCTGCGACTCAGCAACGACCAGCAGATACCGGAGTGGAATGGCGTGTAGGCCAAATCCCCCGTTGGCGACCCTCGTGCCCGAATCACGTCAGTCCAGCACTGACCTATCCCTTGCCGATCAACGACCACAGAGGACGCACCTGCGTTTCGCCTCGGCAACTACCTTCCGGTTGACCCAAAGCGCCAAGCCGAGGCACGCCACGAGAACCAGCACGGGCTCGAGCGCGAACACGACCACGCCGATGCTCGTCCCAAGGATGCAGCCTGCGACGAACCCTTTGCCGAAGCCCAGACCCCCTAGCCCGCATTTCTCGCCAGGCCGCTTGTCGGCGTCAAAAAGCTCTTGGGTTTCACTAGTTTGACCGCGATGTCGATGATCGTGCCGATGGCGGACTGCGCTGGCCGCGCCCTCGCGGGTCTTTTGGCCCCGTGTACACACGGGCCGTGTACACACGGGGCCAAAATCCTCCGCGATCATCACGGCCCCTGGTGAGAAATGCGGGCTAGCTGGCGCCCTTCTTGGCATCCTTGTCGTCTACTTCCTCGAACTCGGCTTCCACCGCATCGTCAACACCAGCGCCACCTGCGGACGCTCCGCCCGCAGCCTGCGCCCCGCCGGCGTCCGCAGCGTTCTGCGCTTCGTCAGCATACATCTTCTGCGCGAGGCTGCCGGTGGCCTCGGTCAAGGCCTGGATCTTCGCCTCCATGGCGCTCTTGTCGTCGCCCTTGATGGCTTCTTCGAGATCCTTGGCAGCGGATTCGATCGCCGACTTCTCTTCGTCCGCGGCCTTGTCGCCGGCCTCGGCCGCCATCTTGCGCGCCGAATGCACAAGGCCGTCGGCCTGGTTGCGCACGTTCGCCAGTTCCTCGAATCGAGCGTCCTCGTCGGCATGCGCTTCGGCATCCTTGACCATCTGTTTGATCTCGTCTTCGGACAAGCCGCTAGACGCCTTGATGACGATGGACTGTTCCTTGCCCGTCGCCTTGTCCTTGGCGGAGACGTTGAGGATGCCGTTGGCGTCGATGTCGAAGCTGACTTCGATTTGCGGCACGCCCCGGGGCGCCGGCGGAATGTCGGTCAAGTCGAAACGACCGAGGGACTTGTTCTGCGCGGCTTGCTTACGCTCGCCCTGCAGCACGTGAATGGTCACCGCCGTCTGGCTGTCGTCCGCCGTCGAATAGACCTGCTGCTTTTTGGCCGGGATGGTGGTGTTCTTTTCGATCAGCACGTTCATCACCTGGCCCAAGGTCTCGATGCCGAGCGATAGCGGGGTCACGTCCAGGAGCAGCACATCCTTGACCTCGCCGGACAGCACGGCAGCTTGGATGGCCGCGCCCACGGCCACTGCCTCGTCGGGGTTGACGTCCCGGCGCGCTTCGCGACCGTAGAAGGCGTTGACCTTCTCCTGCACCAGGGGCATCCGGGTTTGTCCACCCACCAGAATCACTTCCTCGATGTCGCCAACGGCGAGGCCGGCGTCGGTGAGCGCGATCCGGCATGGCCCGAGGGTACGTTCCACCAGGTCTTCCACCAGCGCTTCGACCTTGGCGCGGGTGAGCTTGATGACCAAGTGCTTGGGCCCAGTGTTGTCCGCCGTGATGTAGGGCAGGTTGACCTCGGTCTGGGTGCTGGAGGACAGCTCGATCTTGGCTTTCTCCGCAGCTTCCTTGAGGCGCTGCAGGGCGATCGGATCGGTGTTGAGATCGATGCTGTTCTGCTGTTTGAATTCATCCGCGAGGTACTCGATGATCTTGAGGTCGAAGTCTTCGCCGCCGAGGAAGGTGTCGCCATTGGTGGACAGGACCTCGAACTGGTGCTCGCCGTCCACCTCGGCGATCTCGATGATCGAGACGTCGAAGGTGCCGCCGCCCAAGTCGAACACGGCGATCTTGGAGTCGCCGCGCCTCTTGTCCATGCCGTAGGCGAGCGCAGCGGCCGTCGGTTCGTTGATGATGCGCTTGACGTCGAGCCCCGCGATCTTGCCGGCGTCCTTGGTCGCCTGGCGCTGGGAGTCGTTGAAGTACGCAGGCACCGTGATCACGGCCTCGCTGATGCTTTCGCCCAGGTATTCCTCGGCGGTGCGTTTCATTTTCTTCAATACTTCGGCGGACACTTGCGGCGGGGCGAGTTGTTCGCCGTTGCCCTCCACCCAGGCGTCGCCGTTCTTGGCCTTGACGATCTTGTAGGGGACCATCGACAGGTCGCGCTGGACCACATCGTCGGCGAACTTGCGGCCGATCAGGCGCTTGACCGCGAACAGGGTGTTCGCCGGATTGGTCACGGCCTGGCGCTTCGCGCTCTGCCCCACCAGCACTTCGCCGTCCGTGAAGGCGACGATGGAGGGCGTTGTGCGGTCGCCCTCGGAATTCTCGATGACACGCGGGGCCCGCCCGTCCATCACGGCCACGCACGAATTCGTCGTGCCGAGGTCGATGCCGATGATCTTGCCCATGGTTGTTCTCTCTGTCTCTACGTTCTCTACGTTTCGGTTGACGACTCTTCAACCCGCCGAACCTGCGGGTTCATGGTCTTGAATTTGGAGGCGCCGCTGCGCCGATTCAAGTCTCCTCCGGCACCGCTTCCCCGCTCGACGGTGTTTCCGGAAGGCTCGCGGGTTCCCGGGCGACGATCACCCGCGCGGGGCGAACCAGACGCCCGCTTACCGTGTAGCCCTTCTGGAACACTTCGATGACGGAGCCGGGTTCGGCCTCGGGCTTCTCCACCATGGTCATGGCCTCATGCAGCTTCGGGTCGAACGGCGCGCCGATGGGATCGACCACATCGATGCCCTGGCGTGCCATGGCTGCGGTCAGAAGCTTCAACGACAGCTCGATGCCCTCGGACATGGCATCGACCGCCTCGCCGGCGGTGGACTTCACATCCGACGCCACCGTGACGACCGTTGCCGCCGCGACGGCGCGTTCGAAACTGTCGACGGCGGGAAGCAGGTCGCCAACGAATCGTTCCAGGGCGTACTTGTGGGCGTTCTCGATGCTTCGGTCGGCACGCTTGCGGACGTTTTCAGCTTCCGCCGCGGCGCGCAATGCCTGGTCCTTCGCCGCCTCGGCCTCGGCGCGGGCATCCTCCAAGGCGACCTGCGCCTCTTCCAGGGCGGCTCGCAAGGCCGCTGGTTCCTCCCCCGCCCCGGGGTCGGCGGATTGGGCTACGTTGGCGTCGGGGAAGTCCGCGCCCCCCGCAACCGCTTCCCGCTCTTGCGCATCCTTCGGTTCGGTGCCGGCCACGCCGCTCGCAGCGCTGTGCGCATCCGGTTCTTTCGCCATTCGTTCGACCTTCCCGATGTCATTGACGATCAGCGCTCGTAAATGGCGGCGACGACAGCGAAATTCAACCCGGTCGGGCGTGATCGTAGTCGATGGCGGAACCGAGCAGCCGGGCGGTGACGTCAACCAGGGGAATCACTTTCTCGTAGGCCATCCGGATGGGGCCGACCACGCCGAGCACGCCGGCGACGCGACCGTTCACTTCGTACCGGGCGGTGACGAGGCTGTAGTCGTCGAGCGGGCGGTAGCCGGACTCTTCGCCGATGAAAAGCTGGATGCCGTCGGTGTCGAGACAACGGTCAAGCAAGTGGACGATGGCGCTCTTGCGGGTAAAGGAGTCGAACAGTTCGCGTACCGCTTCGACGCTGGCCGGCGAATCGACCAGGTTCGACTCGCCGGATACCACGTAGTCGGCGTCGTCCTCCTCGCCGGGGGCCGCAAAGGTCTTCGACGCCACGTCGAGCGCCGTCTGCATCAGCGAGTCCAAGCGATCCTTGTCGCTCTGCATGCTGTCGAGAATGCCGGTGCGGATCGTGAGCAACGATTGGCCCATGAACTCGCGGTTGAGGTAGTTCGCCGCCTGAGTGAGTTCGGCGTCGTCGTATTCGCGGTCGGTGTGGATCACCCGGTTCTGCACCTCGCGATCATTGACCACCAGGATCGCCAGCACCCGCGTTCCCGACAGCCGCAGGAACTCCACCTGCCGGAGCGATATCTGCTCCGGGCGCGGCACGGTCACTACCCCCGCCATGTGCGTCACCTGGGAAAGCAGCTTGGACGCCACCTCGACCAATTGCTTCGGCGTCATGTCGGGGTTCAGGCTACCGCGAAGCTGACCGACGCTACGGGCATCCATGGGTTGTACGGAAATCAGGCTGTCTACGAAAAAACGCAGCCCCTGGTGGGTGGGCACTTTGCCTGCCGAGGTGTGCGGACTCGCCACCAGCCCCCGGGCCTCGAGTTCCGCCATGATGTTGCGCACCGTGGCGGAGCTGACGGCGATCTCCGTGGACGATGCCAGCGTCTTCGAGGCCACGGGACTTCCCTCGGCCAGGTAATGCTGCACGAGCATCTTGAACAGACGCTGTGCGCGTTCGTCCACCTCGACTTGGGGAGGCCTCCTGTTGCGGACAGTCCTTCTGCGGATCCTGTCGCCGAGAACCCCCTGTGCTTTGCGGATTGTCGCCATGGTGTTCGGCCTTGTTCGCGCGGAACCTTCGAAATCGACCTCGCGGTTGGCTACTCTACACCCACGGACCCACGGCGCGAAACGCGCCTGCCGATCTAGGAAGCCCACGGGGTGGGAAGCTCTACATGCTGAAGGCGCTCTTCATCCGCAACTTCGCCCTGGTCGCCGAACTCGACATCGAGTTCGGCGAGGGCTTGACCGTGATCACCGGCGAGTCCGGCGCGGGCAAGTCGATTCTGCTCGACGCCCTGTCCCTGGTGCTCGGTGCCCGGTTGAGACGTGCCGTGCTGCGTCCTGGAGCGTCGACCTGCGACGTCAGCGCTGAGTTCGACATCGCCGAAAATCCGCGCGTGGGTGAGAATCTCGCCGAACACGCCATGCTGGCCGGCGACCGAGCCACCTGCCTGGTGCGTCGAACGGCGGGCGAGGGTCGTTCCCGGGCGTTCGTCAACGGCGTACCGGGAACGCTGGCGATCCTGCAATCCGTCACCGGGCCGTTGATCGACGTTCACGGCCAGAACGAACACCGGCAATTGCTTCTCGGCGACGTCCAGCGCGCCTTGCTGGACGACTTCGGCGTCGAACCCGCGCTCGTTGCCCAGACTGCCAACAGCTACCGCGAGCGGGCGGAACTCGCAAGCCAACTCGCCGACTGCCGGAGCGCCGTCGCCCAGGCCCGGGACCGCAAGAGCCTGCTCGGCTACCAACTCGACGAGTTGGCGGAGCTCCGCGATGACATGGATCGCTTCGAGGAGCTGACCGAGTCCTACAAACGCCTGTCGCGGGCGCGCGAACTCATGGCCTCTGTCGGCGGTGCCGCGAACGAACTCGACGACGACCTGATCGGACGCGCCGCGCGCCTAGCGGACATCTTGGAGCGGGCTGGCGATCCGCACCCCAACCTGAAGAGCGCCATCGACTTGGCGAGCAGCGCGCATACCCACCTGGTGGAGGCGTCCAGCGAACTCCGCCGCTATCTGGACTCGTTCTCAGCAGACGACGCCGAACTCGACGCCGTCGACAGCACCTTGACCGCCATCCATGACGTGGCGCGCAAGCACCGTGTCCCCGCAGCGGAGTTGAGCCGCCATTTCGCCGAACTGCAACGGGAGTTCGACGCCTTGGCCGTGGACGAGGCCCGGGTCGAGGAACTCCGAACCCTGGCCGCCGAAGCCGAGACCCGGTTCCGCCAAGCCGGCGAGTCGCTGTCGGCGGCGAGGCGGCGGGCGGCCGCGACCTTTGCGGAGGAGGTGACCTCAACCTTGGCCGAACTCGGCTTGAAGAACGGCTCTTTCGCCGTCGAGTTCAAGCCGACGGTATCTGCCGCAGGCCTCGAAACCGTCGAGTTCAAGGTCGTCACCAACCCGAAGTACCCGGCTGGCAACCTCGCCGAGATCGCCTCCGGTGGCGAGTTGTCCCGCATCAGCCTCGCCATCGAAGTGGTGGCCGCGCAACGCTCGCACCTGCCAAGCCTGGTTCTCGACGAAGCGGACATCGGCGTGGGCGGCGTCGCCGCCGACGTCATCGGACGGCTCCTGCGCCGCCTGTCGAAGAGCACCCAGGTCATCGCCATCACCCACGCGCCCCAGATCGCCGCCTTGGGCGACAGCCACATGAAGGTGCGCAAGACATCCGAACAGGACACTGTCATCGATTTACTCGCCGGAGCGGAGCGCGCCGAGGAACTTGCACGAATGCTCGGCGGTCGAACCGTTACCGATGCCACGCGCGCCTACGCCCGAACCTTGCTCGCCGAGGCGGAAGACCAGTAGGGAGAGGGTGAGGGGAGAGGGTGAGGGTGAAGAGAGGGAGAGGGAGAAGAGATGAGGCCGAACTGCAATCCGGGGTCCGCGAGTGGGACGAGTGGGACGAGTGGGAAGTAGCGCGATCGACAGGTCCCGCCACCACCAAGAACCGCTTGGGAAAACTTGGCACTCCCACAATGCGTCGCACCAGCCCCAGCACCTCAAGAGCGCGCGTTCCGATGGACGCGCGGACGCCATCGGACGCACGCGTGCTTCCGCCCGATGCCGCGAACGGCTAGTATCCGCGCGCTTGCCGTTGGAACCCAATCCGTGACGCGAAGATTCGCCATCCACCTTGTCGCCCTCGCCATGGCAGTTGCGCTCTCGTCCTGTGCGCTGCCGCGGGTCTACAAGGTCGCCATCCAGCAGGGCAACGTCATCACCCAACAGATGATCGACGACTTGAAGCCCGGGATGACCCGGGAGCAGGTCGCCTACGTGATGGGCGAACCGGTGATCCGCAACCCCTTCGACGACGACCGCTGGGACTACGTCTACACCTTGCGCATCCCGGGCAGCGTCGACCGGCAGGTGACGATGTCGCTGTTCTTCACGGGCGGTGTGCTGTCCCACTTCACCGGCGACTTGGCACCCTCGGACCAGCAGGCCGAGGCAGCAGACGGGGAGGATTCGCTAGCAAGTTCGTCGAACTAGATTCCTTGAGCGCGCTCAAGGAATCCAAGCCAAGTTGACGTGCGGAACATCACCTACCGGCAACACCGATATCCGCTCGTCGAGGTCGTAGGCTTCGTTGCCCGGGTAGACGATCCAGAGGCGCTCTAGCTTCAAGTCCTGCATGGCGACCCGCATCGAGCGCGTCGTCCCGGGCGCGTCGGTGTACTTGAACTCGAAACCGTAGCGTTTGCCGCCGGCGATGACCATCAGGTCGAGTTCGGCGCCGCCATGGGTGGACCAGAAGTAGGCGCTGCGAAGGTTCGTGCAAGCGAGCAGTTGCTCGATGGCGAAGCCCTCGAACGAGGCACCGACTTTCGGGTGACCCGCAAGCGCGTCGCCGGACGGCAGATCGAGGAGTTCGTGGAGCAAGCCGGTGTCTCGTACGTAAATCTTGGGTGACTTGACCTGGCGCTTCTTCAGGTTTTCGTACCACGGCGGTAACACGCGGACCATGTGCGCACCGGCAAGAATGTCGAGGTAACGCCGCGCGACCGGCTGGCTCGTACCCATCGCACGGGCGAACTCCGAAGCGTTCCAAACCTCGCCGTGGTAGTGCGCCACCATCGTCCAGAATCGTCGCAGCGTCTCCGCCGGAATCGTAATGCCAAGCTGTGGGATGTCGCGTTCGAGAAACGTCCGTACGAAACTCTCCCGCCACAGGGCCGAGGCGGTGTCGTCGGGGGCCAGGAAGCTGCGTGGCAGGCCGCCGCGTTGCCACAACCTTCGCCAGCCACCGTTGGATCCGACGCGCTGGCGTCCCGTGGTGGGAACGCCGACCTCGCCCAAGTCGAACCCGAACAGGTCGACCAAGCCAACACGGCCTGCGAGCGTGTCGGAAGCCCCTTGAACTAACGCGGGGGAGGCGCTGCCGAGGAGCAGGAATCGGGTATCTTGGCCGGGCCGGTCGAGCAACACGCGCAGCGTTTCGAACAATGTCGGCCGACGTTGCACCTCGTCGATGACGACGAGTCCGGAGAGCGGCCCTAGGGTCTGCTCCGGTACCTCTAGACGGCGTCGATCAACCGCGCTCTCCAGGTCGAAGACTGCGGAAGCGGGCTCGCGACCCGCGATTGCCCGCGCCAAGGTCGTCTTGCCGCATTGCCGCGGGCCGAGCAGGGCTACGGCCGGATGAACGCGAAACGATTCGGCAACCCGACTGATCGCTTGAGGTCGGCTGATTTCCATGGGGTGAGAATAATTCTTGAAAATTCAAACTTCAACATTAAATTTTCAAGCATAATTTGGTGAGCCTCGTCGCTACGAATCACGACTTGACGGCTGCGCGCATCCGACGAGCGTCCTTGGGGTCGATCAGAAGTTCGCGCAGCAACTCGAGGCGATCACCGTCTTCGAGCACCCGGTCCGCAGTGACCACCTGCCCGAAGATGCCGACTGCCGCCGCGCTGGTCGAGGCGAAGCGAGATGCGGCCACGGCCTCATCGACGGTGGTGCCTTCGGCCACCTCGAGTTCCTCGGAACTCGTCCCTTCGGCCGTGGCGAAGATCAGCTCGACCTTCATCCGAACACCTCGCGGGCACGGACGGCGAAGGCGTCGACCACCCGGTCCGCGATCCGGTTGAGGAACGGTGCTGCGAACGCGCCCACCAGGCGGTTGGCCAATTCGAAGGAGAGTTCGAGGTCGACGCGACAGCCGGCATCTCCCACGGACGTGAACAACCAGCGACCCGTCAAGCGTTGGAACGGCCCCTCCACCAACTCGAGGACGACTTCACGGTTCGCCGTCAGGCGATTGCGGGTCACGAGCATTTCGCGACGCCCGCGAATGACGATCTCGATGCGGGCGACTACCTCGCTCTCCGATCTCGCGCCCACCTCGGCATGAGTGCACCAGGGCAGGAACTCCGGATAGCGCGGGATGTCGTCGACCAGCGCATAGACATCCGCCACCGGGTACGCCAAAAGCGCCGAGCGTTTGATGCTCGGCACGGCGTCAGTCGCCGAAGGACTGGTAGATCGTGTAGGCGAAGACCACCACGACGCCGATCGGCGCAACAAAGCAGATCGCCGTGTTCCAAGCCTTGCGTCGCCAGCCTTCGACGAAGCCAAGCTGGTCATCCGGAACCCGCTTCGTAAGAACCCAGCCTGCGAACAAGGCAATGAGCAAGCCGCCGAGCGGGAGCATGATCTTGCCCGAGAGGTAGTCGACAAAGTCGAAGAACGTCAAACCAAAGAGCTTGGCGTCCGCCCAGACGTTGAACGACAACACCGAGCCGATGCCAACTAGCCAGCACACGACCCCGAGAGACACCGCGACGCGCCAGCGCTTCGCGTTGTACCGCTCCACGCAATACGCCAGCGCCGGTTCCGTTAGAGAGATCGCAGAGGTGATGGCGGCGAAGCTGACGAGCAGGAAGAAGATCGCCCCTAGCACCGCGCCAAAGGGCAGATTGCCGAAGGCGATGGGGAGCGTCTCGAACATCAGGCCTGGTCCTGCACTGGGCACCAGGTCCTGGACAGCGAAGACGATGGGGAAGATCGCAAGTCCTGCGGCCAAGGCGACGACGGTGTCGAGGACCGCGATGGTCACTACGGTGGTCGAGATCGATACCTTCGACGGCATGTAGGCGCCGTAGGCCATGATCGCGCCCATCCCCAAGCTCAGGGTGAAGAAGGCGTGTCCCATGGCGGTCAACGTGCCATCCCAACTCAGCTTGCTGGCATCGAAGCTGAACAGGAAACCGAAACCTTGCCCGAAGTCGCCGTAGACAGCGGCGTAGCCGACCAGTCCCACCAGCAACACCAGCAGGATCGGCATCAACCAACGTACGGCGACTTCGAGACCCCGGGCGACGCCCCGGGCGACGATTGCGATCGTGGCGACCATGAATAGCGTCTGCCAAAGCAAAACCGCCCACGGATCGCTCAGGAACTCCGCGAACAGGGCCCTCGACAAGCTGCCGTCGGCGCCTTCGAAGACGCCGCTGGCCAATCGGTAGATGTAGAACACTGCCCAGCCGGCGATCACGGCATAGAAGGACAGGATCAAAACGCCCCCAACGACACCCATCCAGCCGATGATCGTCCAGAACCCGCTGCCGCCGCTTTTCCGGATCAAGGACCGCATGGTGTTGATGGGACTCTCCCGACCGGCCCGGCCGAGCATCACTTCGGCCATCATGATCGGGATGCCGATGGCGGCGATGCAGACCAGGTAGACGACGACAAAGGCGCCGCCGCCGTTTTCGCCGGTGATGTAGGGGAACTTCCAGATGTTGCCGAGGCCGACCGCCGAACCGGTCGCCGCCAGCACGAACAGCCAGCGGCTCGACCACATGCCATGTCTCGAAACATCATCCGCCACGAGTGTCCCCTTCGGCCACGAAACGAGACCCCATCTTTACACGGAACCGGTAGTACCGGAAGCACCGGAAGCGCCACCAACACCTACCACTGCGGGCGGCGCGGCTCGCCCATGCCAAGCCGACCCCTACTACGTCGGTCTTGTTGCGGGGCCGGTAGATCCGACAGGCTCCCGGGCGGTCGCTATACTCCGTCGATGGCAAAGACCAAGGAATCCAAGCCGGCGAAGATCGCCGTGAACCGCCGCGCCCGATTCGACTACGACTTGGGACAGCGCTTCGAGGCCGGCATCGCGCTCGTCGGCTGGGAGCTCAAGAGCATCCGCGCCAACCAGGCGCAACTCGCCGACAGCTACGTGCTGGTTCGGGACGGCGAAGCCTGGCTGCTCGGCGCGCACATCACGCCTCTGCCGAGCGCTTCCACCCATGTCGAGGCAGACCCGCGCCGAACGCGCAAGCTGCTGCTCCACGCCCAGGAGATCTCGCGCATCTTCATGGCGGTGCAGACCAAGGGGCAAGCCTGTGTCGCGACATCGCTCTATTGGAAAGGCCAGCATGTGAAGTGCGAGATCGCGCTCGGCAAGGGCAAGCGCACCCGAGACAAGCGGGCGAGCATCCGCGAGCGGGATTGGAAACGCGATCAAGCCCGGCTCGCCAAACAGGCCATGCAATAGCAGCATGACATCCGCCGACCGGTTGCAGGCGCCAGACCGAACCAGTGCCGACCCGCCGCTGCGCATCGCGGGGCTCGGCGGTCGCGCCTACGCGTTCGTCGTGGATTGGCACATCCGCACAATGGCCGGTCTCGCGTGGTACGCCGCGAGCATGTGGATCCTGTACCAGGACTTCACCGTGACGAGAACCGATTCGACCTTCTGGCTGGTCGTCTTCGCACCCTCGGCTGGCATCTACCTGCTCTACCACCCCGTTCTCGAAGTCGTCACCGGCGGCACCCCGGGCAAGCGCATCGCGGGGGTGCGCATCGTCGCCCGCGACGGCCGGCCGCCCGGCATCGCAGCCCTCGCCATCCGCAACGTGCTCCGCCTGATCGACTCGCTGCTGCTCTATGCTGTCGGCCTGGCGAGCGTGCTCGCTACCGCGCAGGCCGTGCGCCTCGGCGACATCGTCGCCGGCACCCTGTTGGTATACGTCGACGAAGACGGACAAACGGACACGCGTTGAATGACCCGCGAACCTACCCATCGCGATCAATACCGGGCCTACCCGTTCGAGGTGCCCGAGACCCGGCTCGATGTCGACATCCGGGACGGCGAAACCTCGGTGAAGAGCGCGCTCACGGTTGCCCGCAAACCGGGAACCACGGCACCGCTCGTGCTCGACGGCATCGACCTCGACCTGCGCCGCATCGCCGTCGACGGCGTGCCCCTACATGGCAACGAGTACTCGGTCGACAACGAGTCCCTGACGATCTTCGATGTTCCCGACCGTTGTCTGGTCGAGATCACGGTGGCCATCCGACCCGAACGGAACACGGCCCTCGAAGGGCTCTACAAGTCCCGATCAATGTACTGCACCCAGTGCGAGCCCGAGGGCTTCCGACACATCACCTACTACCCCGACCGACCGGATGTGCTGTCGAGGTTCACCACGGCCATTGCCGCCGACGCCGGGCGCTATCCGGTGCTCTTGTCGAACGGCAACCGCCTGGCGGACGAGCCCGATGGAGGCGGTCGCCACACGGCGACCTGGCACGACCCGTTTCCGAAGCCCGCCTACCTGTTCGCGTTGGTGGCGGGCGATCTCGCCGTACTCGAGGACGAGTTCGTGACCCGATCCGGGCGCAAGATCGCGCTTAGGATATTTTCCGAGCCCCGCAACATCGGCCAGTGCGACTTCCCGATGACCGCGCTCAAGCGGGCCATGCGCTGGGACGAAGAGCGCTTCGGCCGCGAGTACGATCTCGACGTGTTCATGATCGTCGCCGTCGAGGACTTCAACTTCGGCGCCATGGAGAACAAGGGTCTCAATATCTTCAACACCTCGGCGATCCTCGCGCACCGGGACACGGCCACCGACGAGCGCTTTCAATTGGTCGAACGGGTCGTCGCGCACGAGTACTTCCACAACTGGTCCGGCAACCGCGTCACATGCCGGGACTGGTTCCAGCTCAGCCTGAAGGAAGGCTTCACCGTCTACCGGGACCAGGAGTTCTCCGCCACCATGAACTCCGCCGTCCTGCAACGGATCGGGGACGTCAACACCCTGCGCAACGAGCAGTTCCCCGAGGACTCGGGGCCCCTCGCCCATCCCGTACGCCCGGACAGCTACGTCGAGATCTCCAACTTCTACACGAGCACGGTCTACCAGAAGGGCGCCGAGGTCGTACGCATGATCGCGACACTGCTCGGCGACGAACGGTTCCGAACCGGCTGCGACGCCTATTTCGACCGCCACGACGGGTCCGCCGTAACCATCGAGGACTTCGTCAAGGCCATGGAGGACAGCTCGGGCGTCGACCTCGCCTTGTTCCGAGGCTGGTACGAGCAGGCCGGCACGCCCGTGCTCACGGTTGCCGAGACGCGGCGAGACGACGCGCTTGAACTCGCGATTCGCCAATCCTGCGATCCGACACCCGGGCAGGACACCAAGCGGACCTTGCCCATTCCCTTGGCATTGGGATTGGTCAGCGATGGCCGGGACGTGCTCGGGCCGGGGCCGGCCGACGCGGCACATGCCGTCGATGCCACGGCCGCGGTGGACGGTCCGAACGAAGGCGGCACGTTGGTGATCCGGCTGGAAGAATCCGAAACGGTCATTGCGTTGCGCAACCCGCCTCGGGACGCCGAGGTCAGCCTGCTCAGGGGATTCTCCGCGCCAGTGAAGGTCGACTACCCGCGCGAACCCGGGGCGCTGCGTCGGCTCGCGCTTGGGGATACCGACCGAATTGCCCGATGGGACGCGGCGCAGACCCTGCTCGGCAACGCGATCCTGGGGCCCGTATCCGGCGGTGACGACGTCGCGGAGGAGGTCCTGGCTATGGTGGCGGCGTTGGCGCAAGCGGCATTCGACGCCCCCGACGACGGCGAGGCCAAGGCGCTGATCGCCGCCAGCCTCACCCTGCCACCGGCGACCTGGCTGCTGGAACTCGCGCCGGGCACGGACATTCTGCAGATCGTTCGCGCGCGCGACGCGTTGGCCGAGCGCATCGCGGACTCCCTCGACTGGCTCGCCCTCGTCGAGGCCAACCAGACCGGATCGTACCGGGCGGAACTGCCGGACATCGCCCGCAGGCGGTTGAAGCACCAAGCGCTGTGGTTCGCGCAGAAGCACCTCGACCGCGCCGAACCCGATCGCGCCCATGCCTTGCTCGCCGGCATGCTGGCCGACGCCGACAACCTCACCGACCGAGCGGCCGCGTTGAGAGGCCTCGTCGGCTTGACTTCGCTCGACGCCGGCGAAAAGGACAAGCATCTCGAGGCGTTCTACCGCCAGTGGTCGTCGGAAGCGCTCCTGGTGGACCTATGGTTCACCGTGCAGGCCCAAAACCCCTTGCCGGGGGGCTTGGACCGCGTGCGCGACCTCACCCGCCACGATGCGTACAACTTGAAGAACCCGAACAAGGTCAGGGCCCTGTTGAACGCGTTCGCGACCGGTAACCCAGCCAATTTCCATGCCGGCGACGAGGGCTACCGTTGGCTCGCGCAGGAGATCGTCGCCATCGACGCCATCAACCCCCAAGTGGCCGCGCGCCTGGCGAAATCGCTGATCGCCTGGCGTCGCCACGACCGGCCACGAGGTCTGGCCATGCACTCGGCGCTCGAGTGGCTACAAGGACATGACCTGTCAGCGGACACCGGCGAGATCGTCGACAAGGGTCTTGCATAGAGCAAGCCACTGGCCGTTGTTCTCCGAGATCCAGTTCTGCAGCGACGACCTGGACCGCTGACGGCGAAATGAGGCCCCACGTTATGGATGGCATGAAACAGGCTCAGGCACTTCCCTTCTGGGGCAAAGGGGAAGCGCCGCCGAAAACGGAAAGGGTCAGGGAACCGGACGAACGCGGCTTTGCCGCCATAGTCAAGATATTCGCGCGGACGTGGCCGTACTTGCTGCCCCAAGTGAGCGGGTACTGGCGCGAGGTTTCGCGAAGCCGGCTCGCAGGGGATGGCGAAGCAGGCGAATTCGCGACGGATGACGCCTTCAGTGGGAACGAGTCCACTGATGGTTGGAGTTTCCGTCACGTTCCGCCATTGGTCACGGTGTTGACTGCGATCGGGCCGCTCACAGGCTGGCTCCCGTTCGGAACCGATTGGCCACATGATCTTCTGCTGGCCGCGATGGTTCTCATGACGATCCTCACCTGGGCTCTTCTGTTCGTGAATGGCCGGGCGTACGTAGCGGCATCTCTGGCGCTCGCGCTCGTCGGAACGGCGGCGTTCCTGTTCGCGGTCTTTGCCGTGGACGGACTCGCCGACAACTTCCACGTCGGGCTTGTTGCATTGGGTTGCGTCTGCATTTGGGTGTTGCAGTATCGGATTGAAGGCGGAAAGTTGCGGCTTCGCGTCCGCCTGGGCAGCCATCTGGTCTACTACTTCGTACTGGTGTGGGCTGCCACCGTGCTGAATATGGTGATAGCCCTCTTCTCCGTGGATTTGATCAGCCAATCCATCCTCCAAGCCGAGCCCCTGACACCTTTCCTCGCGGACTTCATCGGTCAGCCGGATTTGTCCGGCGAGGGTGGGGGAACGCTGGCACCGAGCGTCGAGAGCAAAGGCGCCACCGAGGCGAACATCGATTCGGCATTGCTTACTTCCGAGCAGAGACACAGCCTGAAGTGGGTATACGTAGTGTTCATGGTCGTTTCGTGGATCGTGTTGATCCCTTCGACGATGCTCTTGCCGTACTACTACATCTTCATCATGCAACGCGTGAATCAGGGTTTGAGGATGGCTCTGTTGGAGCGTTGGCACAGGCTGTCTCTTCGCTATCACAGCGATCACCGGGTGGGCGATTCGGTGTATCGCATCTACCAGGACAGTGCCCAGGTTACTGCCGTCATCGGCACGATTACGCAAGCGACGCAATTGTTAAATACCTATGCGATCGGGATCGTTTTCCTCGGCGCACTTGACCCCATTCTGGGCACGATGACCCTCAGCATTGTCGTGGTTGCCATTGTCTGGGGGCGTTGGTACTCGCCACGCATGCGCGATAGGTCTTTGCTTTCCCGGGAAGCAAACTCGGATTTCACATCTCGTGTTCAGGAATCGTTTGCCGCCGTTCGCATTGTCAAGGCCTACGGGGCTGGGGAGGCAGAGCAAGAGCGCCTCGTGCAGGATTCCGTAACGGCCTTCAATGCGTCCTATCGGGTCCG
>JAKZRQ010000178.1:0-17831 GCA_047518105.1 Pseudomonadales bacterium
GTGCCCTCGCGGGTCTTTTGGCCCCGTGCGCGCACATGCTCCCTCAACCGTAGGCCCCGCTATGCTCTCGGTCGCGAGCACGCGCACAGGGCCAAAATCCTCCGCGATCATCACGGCCCCTGGTGAGAAATGCGGGCTAGCGCAGGCACCGTCGCTTCAAGGATTGGCGCTCCGTTGATCGTCACCTTGAGTTCGGTCCTGTGCTGGTAGTAGCGCGCCTCGACGTAATGGTGCTCCTCCCAGTCGAGTTCGATGTTCGTCCAGACGTACAGCGGATCGCGCCCGCTCGCGGCGCGGCGCTTGCGCAGGCAGCCGTCGAGCCACAGTTCCAAGGCACCGTCGTCGGTGACAACCAGGGCAAAGGACTTGTGGCGGTGGGGGATGTCGAAGCGGCGGGCCAAGGTCGGTAGCTGCTATGGCGATCAGGCCATTCTATCGGCTGAAGCAGCCCCGTCGGTAGTGCGCCGCTCATCGTTCCGTTGATGTCTTGAGATGACCCGATTCGTACGAATGACTGGGCCCGCTGCATGCGCATCGGCGCGCCTGACGGCGCGATCGAGAATGCGCGCCCTGCGGGCGGGTTTCAGAATGCTTGCGCATTCTCCCGGCCTCGTTCGAAATGCAACCCAAGCGTCACAAGCGTCAACATGCGGAGCGCCCAAGGACTCCGGGCGCAGAGGCAACTCATGGTGGCAGGTCCTCGTCCTACCCTGCGCAAGCGTCGCCGCGTCCTGCGAATGACCGGCTGGATCCTATTCGGGGTGTTCGTCGCTCCGGCATTGATCTCGGTGGTGTTTCGGATCTTCGCCGAGCGACCCCACTGGGGCGCCGCCAGTCACCAAGCGACTGGCCAGGCGCCAGCCGCCGAGACGTTCGAACCCGTGGTGCAGGTCTACGCCGCGCGCACCTGGGGCATGCGCGGCGCGATCGCCGTGCACACGTGGATCGCCGCCAAGCGTTCCGGCGCCGAGACCTACCTTCGCTACGAGGTCATCGGCTGGCGGCTCCGACGCACCGGTTCGGCACTGGTGCGCGAGCCGGGCAAGCCGGACGCCATGTGGTTCTCCAACCATCCGAAGCTGCTGACGGACCTGCGCGGGCCCGGCATGGACGCCGTGATCGACAAGATCGAGGCGGCCGTCCGCGACTACCCCTATGCGGGCGAATACCGCATGTGGCCGGGACCCAACAGCAACACCTTCACCGCGTTCGTCGGCCGCCGGGTTCCGGAACTGGGCCTAAACCTGCCGCCAACGGCAATCGGCAAGGACTACCTGGCCAACGGCGCCTTGATCGGGCCCGCGCCGAGCGGTACCGGCGTGCAGCTATCTATTCGCGGCATGGTGGGCGTCACCGCAGCCTTGCGCGAGGGCGTCGAGGTCAACCTGCTCGGCGCTGCCGCCGGCGTAGGCCTCTACCCGCCCGCGGTTAGACTGCCGGGCCTCGGAAGCTGGCCTTCGTGGCCCGTGCAGGTCAAAACAACGTCCCCTGACGCCCCCGCCGAAAGAGGTCGGTCCTAAGCGCCGTCCGCGTGCGCACGCCCAGGCCATTCTTTCGTCGCGCCACCTCGAAGCGCTTGGCAACGAGATCCGCGTAGGTCCCTTGGCCGCGCATCCTGACGCCCCATTCCGCTTGATACGCTTTGCCCCCGCGCATCTCGCGCACCCGGCTCATGACGTGCTCGGCCTTCAGCGGATAGTGTTCGGCGAGCCACTCCGCGAACAACTCCTTCACCTCGAACGGTAGGCGCAGCATGACGTAGCCGACGAACTCGGCACCTGCTTGGGCCGAACGGGCAACCACGGTCTCGAGCTCGTGGTCGTTGATGAACGGAATCACCGGCGCCATCATGACCCCGACCGGCACCTTCGCCGCGGCCAGTTCGCGCACCATCCGCAAGCGCGCCCCCGGCGACGCCGTCCTCGGCTCCAGCTTGGTCTTCAGCGCGTTGTCCAAGGTGGTGATGCTGACGCCCACGCTGACCAGACCCAAGCTCGCGAGTTCGCTCAACAAGTCGAGGTCACGAAGGATGAGGGCGCCCTTGGTGACGATGCTGACTGGATGCCGGCAGTCGAGCAGGGTCTCCAAGATGCGGCGGGTGACCTTGTGCTCCTTTTCGCCGGGCTGGTAGGGGTCGGTGTTGGTGCCGATGGCCAAGGTCTTGCACTGGTAGCTGGGCTTGTCGAAGGCGTCGAGCAGCCGTTCCACCGGGCCGGTCTTGTAGAAGATCTTGGTCTCGAAGTCGAGGCCGGGCGATAGGCCGAGAAACGCGTGGGTCGGGCGCGCATAGCAGTACACGCAACCGTGCTCGCAGCCCTTGTAGGGATTGATCGACTGCTCGAAGGGGACGTCCGGCGAGTTGTTGGTGGCAATGATGTTGCGCGTCTTGTCGGGCAGGAACGACGTCCGCGGATCGGGATCGGGGAAGTCGTCGTCGGCCGCGTCCCAGCCATCGTCTACCGCCACACTCGAGGTCGACTCGAACCTGCCTGCAGGATTCGATGCCGCTCCGCGACCCTTGAGTATCCGTCGCTTGTTCATGCAGACACGATATATGGATGCACGTACAGTATCAAGCAGCGTCGCCGCCGATCCTGGGGCGGCGGCAGGCGTCCCCGAACCCCAAGACCGTGTCTGGCCGCGAGATGAATCGAGGCGCACGGGAGGTCGCGACGTTTCGGGCCAAGATGATGAATCCTGCAATTGACAACGGTGTCATTCGAGTCGTAACGTGACTCCAAATCCTCAGGTGGTGCAACCTCATGATCGGCAGGAGTGGCAGGATTTTGGATTCCGCAGGCGGCTCACGGCGGGTCGCGCGGGTGGTTCTTGTGTGCCGCGCGATCATCGGCGCATTCCCGTAATGGTCGCCACTCATGCCGTCGCAGCCACCGCGACCGAAGAAAACGAGTCCGCCGTCGAATTGGGTGCCGCGGACCCGGGCGGGCAAACGCGCGTGCCACGCCCTGAACGGCTCGTATTCCGAGACGCCGCCCCAAGGTCCACGGTCACCGGTACTTGTTGACCGATGTACTCAAGGACGCGCTCCAATTCGACGGCTTCGTGGTCAGCGACTGGAACGGCTACCAGCAAACGGCGAGCGATCATGCCGAAGCCTGCGCGCGCGCGGTGAACGCCGGCGTCGACATGCTGATGGTCGGCGAAGACTGGCGGCGCGTGTACTCCGACCTGCTCCAACAGGCGGTCGCCGGCCGGGTGCCCATGGCGCGCATCGACGATGCGGTAGCCCGCATACTCCGGGTCAAGGGGCGCGCCGGTCTGTTCGCCGCCAAGCCGCCTTCGGCGCGACCGGGCGCAGGCGGGGCGACCACCCTCGGTTGCCCGCAACACCGTCAACTCGCCCGTCGCGCCGTGCGCGAGTCCCTCGTCATGTTGAAGAACGACACGGGTCTGCTGCCGCTCGACCGCGACCTCAAGGTGCTCGTCGCCGGCGATGGCGCACACGACATCGGCAAGCAGTGCGGCGGCTGGACGCTCACCTGGCAAGGAACCGGCAACCGCAACGAGGACTTTCCCAACGGCAATTCGGTCTTCGACGGCATCGTCGAAGCCGTGGCAGATCACGGTTCGGTCGCGCTACGGCCGGACGGCGATTTTGCCGGCGACGATGCGCCGGACGTGGCCATCGTCGTGTTCGGCGAAAACCCCTACGCCGAAGGCGATGGCGACCGCGCGCACCTGAGCTATTCGGCCGAACATCCACAACCCGTTGCCATCCTGCGCCGCCTCAAGGCCCGGGGCATTTCCACGGTCGCCGTGTTCCTGACCGGCCGTCCGATGTGGGTGAATCCCGAGCTCAACGCCTCCGATGCGTTCGTCGTCGCCTGGCCGCCGGGGACCGAAGGCGGCGGCGTGGCCGATGTGCTGTTTCGGGGTGCCGGGGGCCGGATGGACGACGACTTTCGCGGCACGTTGTCGTTTTCCTGGCCAGGCCACGCCTTGCACGCCCCATTGAATGGAGGCGATGCCGACTACGCGCCCCTGTTCCCCTACGGCTTCGGCCTGCGGTATGCCGACCCGGCAACACGTCTGCCGAAGCGGCCCGAACAGGACACCGCATCCGGCCTCCCGGCCGAGGACTTGCCTCGCCGCGCGAGTTCCACGTATCCGAGATGACGGCCTGAGCGACCCTACTGACCGCTTGCATCGACTGGACATACCAACCATGGCCATCACCCTGTGGGGCGCCGGCACATCCCGCACCCTACGCGCCCTCGGCGTACATGGACGGTCGCAATCGTTCGATACCTTCAATGAAGACCTGAAAGCTGCGCGACCTGCTGTCTTGCGACAAGAATTGCGCCATGCGGGTCGCGCCACGTCGTTTCTGGAATTCCGGAATCAGATCGGCAACTACCTTCGAAGGCTCGACAACGGCGTCCGGATTTCGATACCGACTCTTGCGGAACTCGCGGGACACGCGTCGCTGCGCGCGAGGGAACGCTTGGACAACTGCGCTCGGTTCACCGATATACCACGCTTCAAGCTCCCGGCACACCACTCGGACAAGCACGTTGCTGCGGCCCGCTTTTCGACAGAGCTGGCGAAGGTCGTCCTTGACTTGACGGCAGTCAGCGCTGTCCTGATCCTGCATGACGACGAAACGCACATCAGGTTCACGCCATCCCCGGAGTTTTCTCGGTATGCTCCTAGCCAAGTCCCGCTTGCCATTGTGGGGCACACACTGGAATCGAAGCCAAGGAAAAAACCGCGGCAACAACCCGTCAAGCAGGTCGGCCATCGAGAGCTCTTCTACCAAGAACACCAACTTGGCCACTACGGGTCGGCGCCTTCGAACAACCGTTGTCGCCACAACTCGCTCGGGTTGTCTCCCTCCGCCACCAAGCCGCGCAGCAATTCGCTGTCGCTCGCCCTTTGAACATTGGAGAATCCGTCCACCTTCGTCAGCCAGTAGATTTCCGCGAGGTGTGCGCCAGCCAGGAAGTCCGGCGAGTGCGTGGAAACAAACACCTGCCCTCCTCGGCGCCCGTAGTCCCGGAACTCCTCGATGAGTTCACCCAGCAGGGATGGGTACAACTGATTCTCCGGTTCTTCGATAGCGAGCAAAGGATGCGGCTTCGGATCGTGAAGCAAGACGAGGTACGAGAACATCTTGATCGTGCCGTCTGAGACGTAGCGGGCAATGAAGGGATCCGCGAAGCTGCCGTCTCGAAAGCGCAACACCAGACGCCCGTCCTCAGTTGGTCTGGCTTGGACATCCGCAACGCCGGGGACACGCGCGCGCATGGCGTCCAACACCTGAGCGAACTGAAGGGGATGGCGCTCGTAGAGGAATTGGGCCACTTGAGCGATATTGTCTCCGCGGGTGGAGATGTGCTCTGCATAGCCCTCTTCTGCGCTTGGTCGGGCATCCACGATGTGCAAGTTCGAAATATGCCAGTTCTCGATCAGGCTGCGGAACTCCGACACGACGCGAAATTCCCGAAACTGACCCAAACCCTTAATGGCAAGGATGCTCGGGTCGTTCAACTCGAACTCCTCTCGTTGTTCGACCGCCCCTCTCTCGCCGTATACCGACTCGTTCGTTATCGCCGTCCCACTACCGCGTGAGAAGTCCACGAAGTGCCAAGGCCGGCCTGCGCCGATACCCCGTCGATAGCGCAGCACTTCGCGATCTACGACGGCGCGGCCTTGATCGGATGCGACACGAAGGATGTATGTCGCCAAACGTCCGCCGCTCTCGCGGAACTTCACTGTAATACCGACAGGCCCCCGTTCACCACGGCTGACCAGTTCGCGGAAGCCGCCACGCCGCGCAACCGCCGAAGCGACGTTGCCGCTCAACGCTTCCTTCAGGAAGGAGAACACGTCGAACAGCGTGGACTTGCCTGTCCCGTTGGCACCCACCACGACCGTCATTGGCGCCAACTTGGTCAACTTGACGTCACGGAAGACGCGGTAGTTCTTGATCTCAATCTGTTCGATTTGCATGGTTCAGTCGCCTTGTGGTCTGAACGACGGCAATTTCCGTCCGACCGCAGGTACGAGGCCATAGGCGTTCACGCCAGCTTCGGCTGCGGCGAACATGTCGTCCGCAACCTCCTCCTGCGGTACCCTCGCGCGACGGGTTATCTCCGGCCAGCTTTGCATCAGGGCATTGTACGACAGGGCTTCCGAGGCGCGGCTCTTGCGCTCGGCGACTGTGTAGAGCCGGTAGGCGAGTTCGCGGGCGGTTTCGGCGATGCCGCCGAGTCGGCGGACCCATTTCGCGGCAGCCGTGTCGCCGCCGGTTTCGAGGGCGCGCACGAGGTGGTGAACCGCCTCCCAGATCGTCACCCGCCGGCTAGTGGCGGGATCCCAGTCTTCGGGGAATTCCGCAGGGCGGAGCAAGCGAACTTTGCCAACCTTCGATTCCAGCACGCCAGCTTGCTCCAGTCCGGTTTTCATGTAGCGGCGGAGCTTGGCCGGTTCTCCGCAATTGCGTATGTTCCGCAGGACTCGGGGCAAATCACTTTTGATCGCCATCTTCGACTCAACAGGCCAATCACCATGACCATCATACTCTGGGGCGCCGGCACATCCCGCACCCTACGCGCCCATTGGGCACTTGCTGAAGTCGGCGTCGAATACGAATCGAAGCCCATCGGTCCGCGCACGGGCGAGACTCGGACGCCCTCGTTTCGGGCGTTGAATCCCAAGGAGAAAGTCCCCGTGCTGGTGGACGGCGACCTGGTACTGACCGAGAGCGCGGCCATCGTCACCTACTTGGGGGATCGCTACGGGTGTCTCACGCCCGAGGCGGGCAGCATCGAGCGGGCACGCTACAGCGAGTGGCTGTCCTATATCCTCATGGAACTGGACGCCCACACGCTGTACGTCATGCGCAAGCACGGCGACTTGAAGCACCTCTACGGCGAAGCGCCTGCGGCGATGGCTGCCGCCCGGGCGGGATTCGAAAAGCAGTTGGGTTGGGCGCGACCGCGCCTTGAAGCGAACGATCATCTGGTGGGCCAAGACTTCAGCGGCGTCGACATCCTGATGACCACCTGTCTCGATTGGGCGCGGGCCTACGGGTTCGAGCTGCCCGAGCCGTTCCAGGCCTACCTCGCCCGCCAGCATGCACGTCCGGCCTTCCGGGTCGCGATGGAGGCCAACTCAGGCCGTGCTTGACGGCTTGCCCGTCAGCAGCCAATCCATGATCCTCGGGTTCTCATCGCGAGGATAGGTGTGTGAGAGATCCTCGATTTCCCGGTACACCACTTGGGCGCCCCCGACGCCAAGAGCCTTGTTCGCCGTACGGGCGATGTCCACCGGGAACATCCAGTCGAGGACGCCGTGCATGAGATAGACGCGCAGCCCTTCCAGGCGCTTGCGGGTCGTCCCTTCCAGAAGCATCGGGTGGAAGCTCGCGGAACTCGGCGCCAAGTGCGTGAACGGCGAATCGGAGCGAAGGCCGGAGACGTAGCAGAAGGTGCCGCCGTCGCTCATCCCGGTCAGCAGCAACCGCTCCGGGTCGACATTCCACCGTTCGCGCACCCGTTCGACCATGCCTTCGATGTTGGCCGTGTCGATGTCCGGATCCATGAGGGACCAGGTCCGGTCCCGCGCCGTGGGACCTAGCAGGATGGCACCCCGGGTACGGGCGGTGACAAGCCACGTCATCAGGAAGTCGCGGCCATGGCCCGAACCGCCGTGCAGGGCGACGATCAGCGGCCAGCTCTCCTTTTCGTCGTAGTACTCGGGCACGTACAGGGAGAAGCCGCCGCGCATGCTCTTGTCGTTGTCGGCATGCAAGATCCCCACTTCGTCCCGCGACGCATCCGCCTTGGCCAGCCTTCCGAGCAAGTGCTTGTCGTCGCGATACCCGGGGTCCAGGAAAAAACGGCTCACCGGGGGCAGCATCGCCGCGACGGGATACAAGGCTTCCACCGCCCGGGTTTGGTGACCCAGGGCGCGATAGGCCTCGAGCGCGCCGTTGGGATTGCCGGCGGCGCTGGAAATCCCTTCGAACGCCCGACGGACATGTTCGCCGGCCCGAAGGACGTGGTCCTTGAAGGGTGCAAGCTGCTCGGGGAACTCCGTGTCCCGGAACCGTTCGAGGCCGGCTTCTACGGATTGCCCGGCACTCGTCACCGCGTCGGCCAGCGCCGCGAGGTCTGGCGGATGAAGGTGGCGAGCGAACCAGGCGAGCGCCTCCAGCGCCGACATCAGGGGCGGTAGAACGCCGCTGATCGCGTCCAGCAACGGTTCGTCGTCCTCGGTCACTTGTCGGGCCAAATCCTAGTGCCGTGTCCCGCAAGTTTCTGGTGTTTCAGAGTTCGCCATGCGCGTCAATGCAAGGCGTTGTCCGCAGGGAATATCGGGCATATTGGCAAGGACCACAATGCGGCAGTGGCGCGCATGGCGAACTCCCGAAGGGCGCGCCCCACGGGGCCTGTGGCCGCGTTGCGCCCCTTGGCAATGGGTCCACCATTCCCGGCGGGGACGCGCCTTGCCACAGGCCCCGTGGGACGCGCTGAAACACCGGAAACTTGCGGGACACGGCACCAGTGCAGCGCAGGAGGGTGCGCGGCGATCCTACGCGAGCCCGCGTGGACTCCCGGTGGCGCCTCCGGATTGCGCGTACCGTGTCTCGAGGGCGGCAGCGAGAGTCGTGGCGAAGGATTCTGCCCGAGGGTCCAGGTCGCGGACCAGTTCGCTCAGGTGCTCGTTGTCTTCGCGCCCGTCCCAGACCTTGTTGTAGTCCCCCGACCGGTAGCCGTGCGCTTGGCGAAACGAATTGAGCACGTTCTTGGCCACGTAGGTCTCGTACAGCTCGTCGAAGCTGAGCGGCATGGCCCGCATGACGGCGGCAAAGGCGTTGATGTCGAAGTCCCGTGTCGCGAGGGTCGACCGGGCGAGATCCTCGACCGCGAGCCGGAAGTCGTCGTCGACCGGACTGAACGCGGCATCCGTTGGCTGGGAGAGCGCCGCGATCAGACGGGCTGCCAAGCTCCGGTCGACCTCCTCGCGTCGGAGCAGTTCGGACAGACCGAAGTGCCAGATGTCGATCACTTCGAGCCGCACCTGCTCGCGATTGATTTTCTGTCGCTTCCACCATTTCCAGCCGAAGTGGTCCAAGAGTTCCGCGCACTCCACCCAGACTGCGCGGTAGTACGCGTAACCCTGTTCCGCCCATCGCGGATGGATCTCCTCGTTGTGGCGTCGCTGCAGGGCAGCCATCGCGTCGAGTTGCCGCCAGACCTTCTCGAGGTCGGCCCCACCCCCTGGCTGTGTAGACTGCATGCGCGTATCCCCGTGTCCCGTCGGCTGCCGCTATTGTGCGCCAACGGTGCGCCAACGGTGCGCCAACGGTGCGTCGAACGTGCGTCAAGCGGGTCCTTCGTCGCGGAATGATCGACGCCGGCTAGCCGAACGGCATGAACGAAAAACGTTGGCATAGGCGGTCCGACGGCGTATGGTGCCGCCTGACGCGTCGGAGGAAGACCTGAAAGGCTGGGTCGGTCGACGCTAGGAGACCAAATTGAAGATCTATATCGGCAATATGCCGTACGGAATAAGCTCCGAGGAGCTTTCGGAATTGTTCGGGCAGTATGGCAGCGTGGCGGAAGCCAACGTCATCATGGATCGCGAGTCGGGCCGCTCCAAGGGGTTCGGGTTCGTGGACATGCCCAACGAGGCGGAAGCCAATGAGGCAATCAGCGCGTTGAACTCATCGCAGTTGAGCGGACGCTCGCTTCGCGTCAGCGAGGCCCGGCCCCGCACGGACCGTGGTAGCGACCGCGGCGGCGACCGCGGCGGCGACCGCGGCTGGCGTCGTTGACGCCGCCGCGCCCGGCCAAGCAAACGTCCCGCATCGCTTCCGTACCCCGACCCAGGGTTCCTGGGCCGGGGTGTTTCGTGTTGCCCGCTCGTTGAGCGCCCTTGGGCAGGCTTCCCGCAAGGAAATTGCGACCGACCGCCTGCGGTCGGCAGCGACACCACGAAGCGGTCGCGTCGCGTAGGGGTACCCAATTCGGTGCCATTGAATTCGAACACCGTTGGACGCACATTTACGAGGAACCAACCGACTGTTCACCCTGTTAGCGAGTTCTGAAGCGTCGTCGATCCACCATGCCAAAGTTGCCACTACTACCGCTCAAGGACGTTGCCGTCTTCCCGGAGCTGATTCACGCGTTGATCGTGGGCCGGCCCGCCTCGCTGGCGGCGGTGAAGACGGCGGTTGAGCAGGATCGCGAGATCCTCACGGTCTTGCAGCGGGACCCGAACGAGGAGCGGCCCGGCCGGGACGGTTTGTACGATATCGGCACGGTGTCCATGGTTACGCGGGTGGAGAAGCGCGACAGCGGTGCCCAGGTCATCGTCCGTGGCTTGCGCCGGGTGCGGCTGCACGACCTGTTCCCGCCGCTCTCGGGCGAGTCCGGCGCGAACGAGGGAGGACCCCTTCATGCGGAAGTGGAGGTCGAGGAACTTTCCCTGCCATCTCTCCCGAAGGCCGGCGAGGAACGCGCCAAGGCAACGGCGTTGATACGCGACAACCTGGACACGGCGCGCCGAATCGCCCACCTGGCATCACCCCAGAACACCCAGAACGCCGACCAGATTTTCCAACAGATGGTGGGATCCATCGACGATCCGATTGTGCAGATGTACCGGATTGCGGTGCTCGCCGACAACGTGGAGCAACTCGAAAGGCAGAAGGTGCTCGAGATCGACGACGCGCAATCCTTCCTCGAAGCGATCCACGATCTCCTGCGCCAGGAGATTGCCGTGGTCGAGATGCGGCGCGATCTCGAGTCGCGAGCACGGGACGACATCGAGCAGCAGCAGCGAGAGCACGTCCTGCGCCACCAGAAACGGGCCATCGAGCAAGCCCTCGGCGAAGACGACGACGAGGACATCGCCGAACTGCGCAACCAGTTGCGCAACACCAACCTGCCCGAGGATGTACGCACGGAGGTGGACCGCGAGCTCAAGCGGTTGTCGAAGATGTCCACCAATGCCGCCGACTACCATGTGGCGCGCAGCTACCTGGAATTGATCGCCGAGCTGCCTTGGAACGTGATCACCGAAGACACGCTGGATCTCGATCACGCCCAGACGGTGCTCGACGAGGACCACTACGGGCTCGACGACATCAAGGAGCGGATTCTCGAATCGCTGGCCGTACTGCAGCTCAACCCGGAAGCCAAGGCCTCGATTCTCTGTTTCGTCGGCCCGCCGGGAGTCGGCAAGACCTCGTTGGGGCAATCCATCGCCCGCGCCATGGGACGCAAGTTCGAACGCATGAGCTTGGGCGGGCTGCACGACGAGTCGGAACTGCGCGGGCATCGCCGCACCTACATCGGCGCCATGCCCGGCCGCATCCTGCAAGCCGTCCGCCGCGCTGGCGTGCGCAATCCCGTGCTCATGCTCGACGAGGTCGACAAGCTCGGGCGCGATTTCCGCGGCGACCCCTCGGCGGCGCTGATGGAAATACTCGACCCGGAACAGAACAAGGAGTTCCGGGACAACTATCTGAACCTTCCCTTCGACCTGTCGAAGGTCTTCTTCATTACCACCTGCAACCATCTCGACGGCGTACCGAGACCGCTGCTCGACCGGATGGAGGTGTTGGAGCTCACGGGCTATAGCGAGGCGGAAAAACTCGAGATCGCCCGGCGCTACCTGATCCCTCGCCAACGGGAGAACGCAGGCCTCACCGACGAACAACTGGATTTGACCGACGATGCGCTGTCCTGGGCAGTTCGCCGCCACACCCGGGAGGCCGGCGTGCGCGAGCTCGACCGGATCGTGGGCCGGGTGGCCAGCAAACGCGCCCGGCAGATCCTGCAATCCAAGACAACGATGGCGCCGATCACCACCGACGACCTGCCGGAACTGTTGGGGCCGGAGAAGTTCAAGTCCGACCGCCAGCGGGAAACCCTCGTCGCCGGCGTTGCGCCAGGGCTCGCGTACACCGAGGCGGGCGGCGATGTCCTCTACGTCGAGGCGACGCTCACCCCCAAGGACGACAAGACGATCATCACCGGCCACCTCGGCCAGGTCATGCAGGAATCGGTGCAGGCCGCGCGTTCCTACATCTGGTCCGCAGCCGAGCACCTCCACATCGATCGCGCGACGATCGAGCAGAACGGCATCCATGTGCACGTGCCGGCAGGCGCGGTGCCCAAGGACGGGCCTTCGGCTGGGATCACCATGGCCACGGCGCTGGCGTCGCTATACAGCAACAAGTGTGTACGAAACGATATCGCCATGACCGGCGAACTCACCCTCTCCGGTCTGGTGCTGCCGGTGGGCGGCATCCGCGAGAAGGTGCTTGCCGCGCACCGGACGGGCATCCGTCATGTCATTCTGCCCCGCGACAACGAGGCGGAACTCGCCAAGCTCCCCACGCTGGTACGGAACGAAATGAAGATCACGCTGGTGGACCGGTTGGAGGATGCGGTCAGGGTGGCCATCCCGGGGTTGGAAGGGATTGGCCAAGATCGCCCGAGCATAGACTGACCCGGGCCAACGAGCCCAGCCGGTTCAAAGTTCCCGAACGACGCGAAAACCGCGCGTACCGCTGCCGCGGTTGCTTGACGATCTGAAGCTCACCGTCGCCTCGTCCGGCACCGAATCCCAGGCGCCTCCGCGCAACACGTGGACAGGACAGGTGCCGCCGCGCACGTCTTGGTTCCCCGGCGCACCCCGGTGGCTGCCGTGCCAGCAGTCGGCTACCCATTCCTCGACATTGCCGAGGATGTCGTGGACGCCGAACGCGTTGGCCTTGAAGCTCCCCACCGGGGCCGTACGCAGATGGCCATCCGAACACGCCGTGGTGCCCTCCTTGAGGTATCCCGCCTCAAAGGTGGCGTCGGCGATGTTGTCGTGGAGGCATAGCTGCTCCGCTTCGTTGCCGAAGTGGAAGCGTGACGTGGATCCGGCACGGGCGACGTATTCCCATTCGGCCTCGCTCGGCAGCCGGTAGCGGTGGCCGGTCTGCGTGCTCAGCCAGGCAACGTACTCCTGCGCCGCCTCCCAGGTCATGCGGGTCGCTGGCAAGCGTCCTTCGGCCGGGTCGACCGTGGTCTCGGTGGATTTGAAGCGGTCGTAGTCGCCTTGGGTGACCTCGTGAACGCCGATCGCGAACGGCACGGAGACCGCGACGGTACGGACCGGACGCTCGTCCCGAGGCCCGTCTTCGGAACCCATGCGGAAGGCGCCGGTGGGGATGATCACGACGAGCGGCCCCTCGCCGCCGGATGCGGGCGCGTCGCTGAATTGTCTTCCGGGCTCGATGTCGTACGCTTCCAGGCGGATGGCGTGTCTGAGCGGTTGCGCTTTCATGGTGAGCCGATGTTCGTAGTGGCGATGGCCGATGGCGGTCGCGCGCAGCCTCACCGGTCCTGTGGGGATCTGCATGCCGTCCGAATAAGGCACCTTGCGCCACTCGCTGCCTTCCGGGTAGGACACTTCAACGGATGTCTCTGCCGGTTCCACGGACAACTTCAGACTTCCCTGCAGGCGCGTGAGCCTGATGGAGCGTTGGTTGCGGCCCGGCGCCAGTTCGACGGCAACTTCCTGCACTTCGTAGCCAGGGCTCTGTGCACGCAGCTTGTAGCTGCCGATCGGCAAGGTCATCCCCGCTTCGTAGGGCTTGCCGTCGATCTCGAGCTTCGCGTTGCCGGGCGCGCGGCTGACGAACAACTCGCTCATCGGCACGCGTTCGAGCTCGAACGAGACGTCGGTTTGCTGTCTCGGCAACACCTCGGCGATCTGGGTCTTGACCTGACGACCGTGGATCGTCGCCGAGATCTCGTGCGCACCGGCTGGGAACGGGGTCAACAGCACGGGTGAGGCGCTTGCGAGCTTCTCGCCGTTGACGGCCAACTCGGCACCGCGCGGGTTGGTGACGATTTCCAGGCTCCCCGAGGCTGGGGGAAAATCCACGTGCACATCCACCAACTCGCCACGACCAGCGTCAAGCCGCCGCACGACGGCGTCGTGGAACCGATGCTCGAATCGAACCACCCGCTCGGCGGGACGCACCTTGAGGGCGTCCAACGGCGTCCGGCCGACGGCCTCGCCGTCCACGAATACGCGGGCTTCGTCCGGCGCGGATGTCAGGTTCAGGGTAGCCGAACCAAGTATCAAGCGCGGCCCGATCCCGTCCGCGTACCAGTCGGCCATGCCCACGAACACGACGAGGACCCCAATCAGTCCCCAGCGCAGCCTTTTGTTGTCAACCTTCGGTTTGTTCACGCCGTTCCCCCAACGACCTTCCCAAGTGATTCCGAGCATACGCCTAATCGGGGGCTCAAGCCGTTGCGTTATGCTCCGCTCGACTTGAACGTCGTGGATGCGATCAAATGGAACGGACGGTGGTGGTTCTCGCCTTCGTGGCGTCTGTGGGCACCTCGGCGAACGCCGAGGCGCGATTCGAGCACTCGCCAACGGCTTGCGCCCAGGAGATCGAGGAGATCGTCGTCACCGGCTCCCGCATCCGACGCGATCCGCTCACCGCCGGCGAGTCCGTCCTCGGCATCGAGGCGAACGATCTGGACCGGTCGGGGCGCACGTCCCTCGGCGACCTGCTCGCGCGCTTGTCCGTGTCCGGCTCGCCGATCTCCACTCGGTTCAACAGCAGCGGCAACTTCGGCTTTCCGGCGGACGGCGGCGGCGTCGCGGCGGGCGCATCGCAAGTCGACCTTCGGCACCTCGGCGCGAAGCGCGTGCTGGTGCTGGTGGACGGCCTGCGCTGGGTCAACGGCACCTCCGGCAGCGGCGTCTCCGGCGCCACCGACCTCAACACCATCCCGGCAGGCGTGGTGGAACGCGTGGAAGTGCTGCGCGACGGCGCCTCGGCAATCTACGGCTCCGACGCCGTTGCCGGCGTGGTCAACGTCATCACCCGCGCCACCAACGGCTTCTCGGCAAGCGTCTACGGCGGCGGCTACGCGCACGGTGGCGAGACGGGCGACATCGAACTCTCCCTCGGTGGCGAACTCGGCGCCACCACCGCTTCGTTGCACCTGACCCGCACCGATCAGCAGCGCGTCGGCGCCGCGGACCACGAACAGACCCGCTGGCCGAAACCCGGCACCGGCGTCACGCACGGCAGCACCTTCACGCCCCAGGGACGGGTTGTCTTCGCCGAGCCGAACACCGGCACGTTCGTCAACTGCGCCTTGAACGACGGCGTCACCGGGCTGCCCGTCTACGATCCGGCCGATCCCTGCGGGCCGACCGACGACTACCACCCGTGGAGCAACGCGGACCGGTTCAACTATTCGTCCTAATTCGTCCTACAACCTGACTCTGACGCCATCGACGCGCACCGGGGTGTTTGCGCGCCTCGAACACGAGACGTCGGACGGCCTTCGCCTGCATCTGCGGGCGTTCTTCAACCGCCGCGAATCGGTCAACTAGGCGGCGCCGGAGCCGGTTTGGGCAGGCACGCTCGCCGAGAGCGGCAGCGTGATGGACGACATCGTGATCGACGCCGCCAACCCGTACAACCCGTTCGGCTTCGACGTCGGCGCGGATGCCTTCGCGACCCGCCGACCCCTCGAAAGCGGCCCGCGCGTGTTCCGCCAGGACGTGGTCACCCGCTACGCGGTGGCGGGCGCCGAGGGTGTCTGGACGGGTCTGCCGCGCACCCTGTTCTGGGACGCCAATCTCGTCTGGTCGCGCAACGTCGCGGATCAGACCAAGCACGGCGCCCACAACGCCCGCAAGATGCTCCAAGCTCTCGGCCCGCCCGACGAATGCGCGCGCATTCCCGGCTGCGTGTCGCTCAACCTGCTGGGCGGGCAGTCGGCGGGCGGTGGCACGATCACCCCCGCCATGTCGAACTGGATCGGGTTCGTGCAGCGCGACGCCAGTTCGCAGACACTGCGGAGTTTCGTCTTCAACGTCGCCGGCGATCTGGCGGAGTTGCCGGCCGGGCCGCTGGCGTTCGCCGCAGGCTTCGAGCGCCGCGAACAGCGCGGCGGCTTCGACCCCGACCCCGTGGTCGCCGCAGGCGACACGGCGGGCCTGCCTGCGCAACCCACCGCCGGCGGCTACACGGTGACCGAGTGGTCCGGCGAACTCGAAGCGCCGCTGGTGTCCGGCGCGCGCGGCGCGGACTTGGTCGATCTCTCCGCCGCCATCCGCCGCTTCGACTACGCCACCTTCGACGACGGCGTCACCGGCAAGGTCGGCATGCGCTGGCGACCCGTCGGCGGCCTGCTGCTGCGCGCCTCCTGGGCCCAAGGATTCCGGGCACCCAACATCGGCGAGTTGTTCGGCGGTCTGACGCGCTTGGACGCGGCCGTCTCCGACCCCTGCGCGAGCTTCCTCGCCACCAGCGTCGGCCAGAGCGTGATCGACAACTGCGTCGCCGCCGGCGTTCCCGCCGACGGCAGCTATACCCAGTTGGGAAGCCAGCTCAGCGTGCTCACTGGGGGCAACGTGCGGCTCGAACCGGAGACGTCGACAAGCCGCACATTCGCCCTCGCGTGGCGGCCCGGCTGGGCGCTCGACCGGGACTGGATCGACGAGGTTCGGTTCGAACTCGTGCGCTACGCCCACGAGGTGGACGATGCCATCACCGGCTACGATGCCCAGGCGGTGCTCGACGGCTGCTACCGCGAACGGGTAGGCGTCCTCTGCCGACTCATCGACCGCAACGCTCGGGGCGGCATCGCGCGTTTCCGCAACACCCTGTTCAACGTGGGCTCCATCCACACGACCGGCTGGGACTTCGGCGTCGTCTACGCAAGCGGGTCGAAGTGGCGGCTTCGATGGCAGGGAACCTATCTGGCGGAGTACACCGAGCGGCTGAAGGACACCGAGGGGACCGTGGTCGAGCGCCGATCCCTGGAGGGCGAAACCCAGGCGGACCGCGGCAAGCCGAGATGGAAGTCCTCGCTCACCGTCGAACGGCGTCATGCCCGCTGGCACGCCTCCTGGACCGCGCGCTACATCCACTCCATGGGCGAACGCTGTTCCGACTTTCTCGACGGCTCGCCGGACAGCCTGACGAACTTGGGGCTCTGTTCCATGCCCAACCACGAGGACGACACCGCTTCTCGAAACCGGCTGCCCAGCACGACCTACCAGGATTTCCAGGTGAGCTACGAAGTGCCTGGCGCCGCCCGCGATCTGGTCTTCACAGTCGGCGTCGACAACCTGCTCGACCGCGATCCGCCGGTCAGCATGAGCGCCTCGATCAACGGCTACGACGCCTCGGTCTACGATATTCCGGGCGGGCGCTTCGTCTACTTCCGCCTGGCCTATGCGAACGGCCGCGAGGGCTCTTGAGGAACGGCGACGCGGGAACCTCGCCAGACCTCCCGCGCTATACAGTTCAACCGGCCCTCTGGCATACTCGGCGGCCATTTGGGACCGACCGCATGCTGCGGGTGATGAGGAGGAAGGAATGAGCGAAGTAAATGGATCTTGGGATACGGTGATCGATACGCCGATGGGCCAGCAGAAGCCGGTCCTGACGTTGCAGACGGACGGCGGCAAGCTCACGGGTACCATGGCCGGAGCCCAAGGCACCGTAGACATCAAGGACGGTGCGGTGGACGGCAACAAGGCGACCTGGAACGTGGAGATCACCTCGCCCATGCCGATGACTCTTGGGTTCAGCATCACCGTGGACGGCGACGCGCTCAACGGCAACGTCAAGCTCGGTTCGTTCGGGAACGCGAGCATCTCGGGGACACGGGCCGCCGCATGATGGGCCCAGCCCGCATTTCTCACCAGGGGCCGTGATGATCGCGGAGGATTTTGGCCCCGTGTGTACACGGCCCGTGTGTACACGGGGCCAAAAGACCCGCGAGGGCGCGGCCAGCGCAGTCCGCCATCGGCAC
>JAKZRQ010000179.1:0-21142 GCA_047518105.1 Pseudomonadales bacterium
CGCTCCCGCCCTTGCCCGCTTCGAGTTCTTTTTCAACTACGAGCGTCCGCACACATCGCTCGCCTATCGGACCCCGAACGAGTACCTTGTCGCCCTGGAGGCTGCCTAGTCCCCAGTGCCAAAGGTATTGAGCCGGCACAATCCGGCCTCGACGGAAAGCGACGCGCGGCCGTGGCTGGTGCGCCAGCGCGTCTGGTGGGTGGGTCGCTGCGGGAGAAAGCATTGCATCAGGACGGCGTGGGCGTAGCCGATCTCTCGATCCGCGAGGGTGTCCCGGATCTCGGCGAGGTTCGCGGTCGCCGGGACGATGGCCTTAGCGCGGCGCTCGCCCGCGGCTTCCACAATGTCTTGCCGCCGGTGGCTCGGGAAACGGAGCATGGCCCGCGTCTCCGCAGCCTGGGTGACGGTCGCGCTGTCCTTTCGCTCGACGAGCGCGTAGAACAGTTAGCCGGGGGTCCCTTCCGCGTCGTCGGCGAGCGCCTTCTCGGCCAAAGCCGCGAATTCCAGCATCGCGGCCGCCGAGTTCGGCCAGTACCGCCGCGCGGCGGCCTGGACGTAGAGTTCGCCGAGCCGGTCGTTGTCGCGGAGGTCGCCGGCCTCGATGCGCTCGATTTCCGGCGGTGCGGGCGGTTCCTTCATTCGGAGTTCCTCCCTCTGGATCTCCGCGCGCCGTCGCGCACGAGGCGGCGCATCCATTCCGACAGCGAGAGGTCGGCCCTTGCGGCCGCCTCCTCCGCCTCGCGCTTGAGGTCCGGGGAAAGTCGGAAGCGGAGGTCTGCCGATCGGTCGACCGCCGGCTTGTTGGTCGTCTTGCTCACCAGAAAATGTGTCCGCCAGCGCCTGGGTGCGCCCGATTGTAGCAACAAATGGCCGTCACGCCGCGTAGGGGGAAGGATCCGCGACCTGGCTCAAGGTTCCAAATGGCTAGACGAGAAGAGTAGGGAAGACGTCATGTAGGCATGGTGGCATGTAGCCATGAGGGCATGGCAGCGCGCCGCCGGCGCGAGCATTGTCCGCTCCTCACCGATCGCCGCCGGGGTAGCGACAGGCGGCTTTCGCTAGTCCGGCACCACTGCGTTTCGCTTATTGCGTTCATCGCGCCTAACAGCTATGGTCCCGCCAAACCACACCCCTCCAGGGAAACCGGGACACAATGCCCTCTCCATCGCGTTCCATGCCACTGTCCAGCGCCGAAGTCGAAGCTGCCCGCGTTTCCCGCGAGCGCCTCGCCTCGTTCCTTGCCACGGATCGCCCCCTGACGGTGGGCGGCGGCCACGGCGACGAGGCGGTCGAACTGCCCGCACCGGTCGGCGAACTCCTCTTGGAGATCCTTGAGGCCATGGCCGCCGGCAGCCCGGTGGCCGTGGTCCGCCGGGACGCCGAACTCACCACCCAGCAGGCCGCCGACTTCCTCAACGTGTCCCGCCCCTTCGTCGTCGGCCTCCTCGAAGCCGGCACCGTTCCCTTCCGCAAGGTCGGGACCCACCGTCGCGTCAGGTTCGAGGATCTGCGCCGCTACAAGGACGCCACGGACGCCGTCCGGCGCGACGCGCTCGACGAACTCGCGGCCGACGCCCGGGAACTTCGCATGGGCTATTGACCGTTGCCGGTCACCGTCGCCTTCCTCGACGCCTCGGTCCTGTACCCGGCGCCGCTGCGCGATCTGCTGCTCGAGCTCGCGGTATCGGATCTGTTCCGGGCGAAGTGGTCGCAGGCGGTCCACGAGGAGTGGATCCGTGCGCTGCTCCGCCGCCGTCCGGACCTGAGCGCGGAGCGGTTGGAACGCACGCGCCGCCTCATGGACGCCCATGTGCGCGACGCCCTGGTCGCCGGTTACGAGGATCTCGTGCCCACGGTCGCGCTGCCCGATCCCGATGATCGCCACGTTGTCGCCGCAGCCGTCCGGGGGGAAGCACACATCGTCCTCACCGCCAACCTAGGGGACTTTCCGGAGTCCGACCTTTCACCACTCGGACTGGTCGCGCGGCATCCCGACGCTCTCCTTGCAGACCTTTGCGGCCGGTCGCCGGCGCAGTTCCTGGAAGCGCTGCATCGCGTCCGCGCGCGGCTGCGCAATCCGCCCGTTTCCCGCGAGGAGCATCTCGACGTCCTGCGCCGAGTCGGACTGAGCGCCACCGTCGAACAAGTCCTCACCCACACGGTCTCGCCGCCCACGGGCGACCGGCGTCCGGATTGACCGATCGCACTCCATCCGGCGGCCCAGAACCCGCGTCGGAGTTCCGGAACCGGCTGTCCGGTCCAATGGCTAGACGAGAGGAGTTAGGGAAGATTGCATGCCAGTTTGCAGCTACCGGAGCAGCCCGCGCAGAGCATGCCGGACAGCCGCGTTCCTGCTAGGATGGCCCCACGGCGCAGCGAGGACGCCCCGATCAGGTCGCTCACCACCCCGAGGCCGCAGGCGGACCCCTCCACCGCTTTGCAAGCCGGCGGCGCTCGCCCGGACGCGTCGCCACGTGCCACTCGACACCCGCGTCCCGGTGCTCCGGACGATTGCCGACTCCCCGGTAGCCCGCCCGACGACTCGCCGCCGTGCAGCACACCGATCAGCCATACGTCGATGCTAGCCCGCATTTCTCACCAGGCCGCTTCTCGGCGTCAAAAGAGCTCATGGTTTCAAGACGTTGACCGCGATGCCAACGATCATGCCGATATGCCGATTGCAGACTGCGCTGGCCGTGCCCTCGCGGCCCCTGGTGAGAAATGCGGGCTAGGGCAAGGCCGGCGGCTCGCCCTTGTCGTACGCGCTGTTCTACGCGAAGGCGTACATGGGCGACGTGTTGACGCCGGTCTATCCCGACAATGTGCGCAGTGCCGCCGCCCTCGGGAACGACATTGGCCGCTTCGTCGATGGTCACGACCTGACCCCCGATGCCTACCGGGGCCTCGACTTCTACGCACCGGAGTTCTTCCCGACCTGGGTCCGCCGGCGGGATCGCCAGGAGATTCTCGACGAAGCCTTGTCCTGGGCGTCCCGGAACAACCAGTGCAAGTCGATGGAGGCATTGGTCGCGCTCGGCGCCAACGTGAACGCCAACGCCTTCCGCGGAACTCCGCTGTTGTGGGCGTGCTACGCCGACAAAGTGGAAGCGGCTGCCTGGCTGCTCGACCACGGCGCCGACCCGGACCTCCGGCACGACTGGGGCGGCGAAGGCCATGGCGTGGCGGCGGCCGCGATGCATCTGGCGGCGCAGCATGGCGCCGTGGGGTGCCTCGAGGTGCTCCTCGACCGCAGGGCCGACCCGACCGTCGTCGACGGCGCCCACGACGGGACGCCGCTCGGATGGGCGGAATACAGCCAAGCGACCGATGCCGTCGCGCTCTTGAGGCGACGTCTCGGTTAGCACTACGCGATGTGGTGGCCGCCAGCGACGTGACCGGCGCCAAACTTCGTCATCGACGGCGGTCTCACCAAGCGCACACTATCGAGATGAAACGCACGGTCATCGGCTTCCACCGCGATGCGCAGGGGGACTGGGTCGCCCACCTCGACTGCGGCCACGGCCAGCACATGCGCCACCGGCCGCCGTTCCAGAACCGTCCCTGGGTGGTCCGCCAACAGGGACGGGACAAGATGCTGGGCGCCGAACTCGACTGCGTGCGCTGCGTGCGCATGGAGTGGCCCGATGGCGTCGTGGCCTACCGCCGAACGTCGGAGTTCGATGCGGACAGCGTCCCGGCGGGGCTCGCGGCGGATCATTCCACCAAGGGCGGCGTGTGGGCGCGAATCCACGTCCTGGAAGGATGCCTGATCTACCACGTGGGACCGCCGATCGACCGGTGCGAGCGGATCGCGGCAGGTGGGGTCGGGATCGTCGTGCCCGAAGTCCGCCATCGGGTCGAACCCGAAGGCAAGGTCCGGTTCTTCGTCGAGTTCTCGCGCGCGCCACGCGCCGGGCTATCATCGTCAACCGCGAAACCAACCGGACGACCCGAATGAAGCTTGGCGTGGTGTTCCCGCACAACGAGATCGGCACCGACCCCGTCGCCATACGCGACTTTGCCCAGGGCGCGGAAGCGCTTGGCGCCGACCACATGCTGATCTACGACCACGTCCTCGGCGCGGACCCTGATCGTCCGGGCGGCTGGAACGGCCCCTACGACAAGGACGTGGCCTTCCACGAGCCTTTCACCTTGTTCTCGTTCATGGCCGCGGTAACCACCCGGCTCGAATTCTGCACCTCCGTTCTGATCCTGCCCCAGCGGCAAACCGCGCTGGTCGCGAAGCAGGCCGCCCAACTTGCGATCCTCTCGGGCAACCGCTTCCGGCTCGGCATCGGCACCGGCTGGAACGAGGTCGAGTACGAGGCGCTCGACGTGCCGTTCGCCCGTCGCGGCGCCCGCCAGGCAGAACAGGTCGACCTGCTGCGCAAGCTGTGGACCGAGGACAGCCTGACCTACCAAGGCGAGTTCCACACGGTAACCAAGGCAAACATCCTGCCGAGGCCCAGCCGAGGGGTGCCGATCTGGTTCGGCGGCGGCGCCCCGGCCGTGCTTAGGCGCTGCGGCCGGCTGGGCGATGGCTGGATTCCCATCGGGGGCCCCAACGAGCGCTCCCGTCAAGCACTCGCGACGATCCGCAAGGCCCGCGAAGCCGCCGGGCTGCCCTGGGACGGCTTCGGCGTGCAGGCTCAAGCGCAGACGCGGGGCGGCGATGCGGACAACTGGAAACACCACCACGACCGCTGGCGCGATCTCGGCTGTACCCACCTCGCGATCGTCACGCACTACGTTGGACATGGCGCCGACGTCGACGCGCACCTGAAGTGTCAGGAGCAGTACTTCGAGGCGGTTCGCGAGTGATCTGAAGATCCGGTGCAAGGCGGGCGTTTGCGCCCGCGACTTTCAACGAACTCTCGGGCCAAAGCGGGCGTTGGCGCCCGCTTTCTTCAGCGAACTCTCAGGCCAAAGCGGGCGTTGGCGCACGCGACTTTCAGCGAATTCTCACGCCGGGACGGACCGATGTCGCACAGGGACCCGCAGCGCGAAATGGCATGATCGGGCTGCTACACTCGGGACAGGTTCTGCAGGATGATGAACGCGACCGTGATCGACACGCTGAGATTCGCCGACCGCCTTAAGGCGGCAGGCTTCGAGGCACTCCGCGCGGAGGGGCTCGCGCGCGCCCTCGGCGACGAACTCGCCGACCGGATGCTTACCAGGAACGACCTCGACGAGACCCGCCGGGCAATCGACGCGAGGTTCGATGCCATGGACGCCAGGTTCATGGAGATGGAAGGCCGGTTCGACGCCAAATTCGAAACCGTGGACGCCAAGTTCGGTGCCATGGACGCCAAGTTCGACGCCATGGACACGAAGTTCGACGCCATGGACACGAAAGTCGAGTCCGTGCACCGGGAGCTCTCGGGCAAGTTCAACATTCTCTTCAGCGTGATGGCGCTCGGTTTCACCCTCCTCGTCGGGCTTGGGACCTACAACGCCGTCTCCCCGCGTTGGTCCGACCCAAGAGCCGAAACACCGGCGGCCGCAACCACCCGCCCGCTGGCGCAAGCCGACGAGGACGGCGGGGCCGGCGACTCTCAACCCTGATCAGCGGTCGCGCTCTCCACCCACTCGACCGCGCTAGCCGCCAGCCATCCGCGCGTGCCGTCCGCAAGCGCCACCCGAACCCAGGCATCCCGCGATTCGACGACCGTGATTTCCGTACCGGCGGGCAGAGGATTGGCAAAGGTTGGCGATGCGCCGGCGCTGTCGGCGGAGCGCAGGGTGGCGCCGTCCAAGAGAACAACCGCCTGGTCTCCACCGTCTCGCGCCAATAGCGCCGAGCCGGTCGCCACGATCCATACGATCAAGGCCGGCAACGCCAGCGCGCGCAGACCCTGCGGTCGTCGACGCCAAGGCGCCAGCAGGAGGACGCCGACAGCGAACGCGGCGCCCCCGATGAGGTGCAACTGCCAGGCGGTGAACGCCTCGCGCCAGAACAGCAGCGAGTCCAGAGCGCCGGCGGTGGCCGGGCGCGGCAGCCAGCCCGGCAAACGATCGCGCAGCCAAGCGAGGTTGGCGCGGGCACGTTCGTTGTCCGGTGCCGTCTTCAGGGCGCGGCGATAGGCCAGCACAGCGCGGCCCGGATCCTGGGCGCCCAGGGCCGCGTTGCCCCAGTCCACCTGCAGTTCGGGCGCGTGGCGGTGCGCCGCCGCGAGCGGCCGCAACGCGTTCTCGGCGTTGGCGAACAGGCGAACGCGGCGCAGACGGTCGAACTCTTCCAAGGCAGCCTGGTAGGTTTCGCGCGCCATCTCGACGCCCGAACGAGACTCTTCCGCCGCACTCTCTTCCGCCGCACTCTCTTCCGCCGCACTCTCTTCCAACGCACTCTCTTCCAACGCACTCTCTTCCAACGCACTCTCTTCCAACGCACTCTCTTCCAACGCACTCTCTTCCAACGCACTCTCTTCCGGCGCTTTGTCCGGCGCTTTGTCCGGCGCCGCCGACGCCGCGAAAGCGAATAGCGCAGTAGCGAATAGCCCAACAGCGACGAATCCAACTATCAGCGAGGGCGCATCATCGAGGGGGACGGCCGGCGGGGCGTTCGGAGTAGCCCGCGCCCAACGGTGAGCGATCCGTCGGATTTCCCCAGCCACATCGACGGTCACGGCTTCGTCGCCGGTGGCCGGGTTGAACGCGCCTGTCTCCAGTTGTTCCAGCAATCCCGCCGCCTCGGCGCGGTCGCCCCCGGACACCTCCGCCAGCCTGCGCATCGCGGCGACGATCCTGGGCGCCGCCTGGCGCGCGGGTTCGCCGCCGTCCAAGGCTCGCTCCAAGGTCGACAGCGCCCGTCGTACCGACCGGCCGCGCGCCCGCCGGTCGTCGCCGCGAGCCAGCCAGACCAGCCCCAGTACCACGAGCACCGGAACACCGTAGAGAGCTGCCAGCACGTTCCGTACGTCGCCCGTGCCCCAAGGCGTCGCCAAGGTTCGCGTTGGCCCACTCAAGGACATGTCGGCACCCACCAGTGTGGCAATGCCCGCGCCGGCGCCGGTATCGACGGCGCTCTGCCGATCCGACTTCCCGGCGAACGAAGGCGATGCGACGACGTCGGCGACGCCCACCATTCGGCCAGCGCCTACGGACAGGGCGACGGGCTCGCTGATGACAGTCCGGTATTCGCCCGCCGCCGGGTCGAAGTACGAGAACGCAATGGGCGGGATTTCCCGCACGTCGGCGCTCTTCACCCGTACCGTGACGCGAAACCGCTTGCTGTTGCTCTGCTCGTCGATCTCGCCCGCGATGCTGCCTTCCGGGACGCTGAAGCGGGTGGGCGGCAAACCTTCCGGGCCGCCCAAAGACGGCAGGCTCAAGCCGGTCAGCGATCCGTCGCCGCGCAGGCGGATGCTGAGTTCGACCGGTTCTCCCGACGATACGACGGTGCGACTCGCCTGCACGTCGAGGGAAAAGCCACTGCCGATGGCGTTCACGAACGTGGCGGGGCGCCCCGCCAACGGCAGCGGGCGAACGGTGAGGCGGGAGGGTTCGCCGTGGGCACGGAAAAGTTCGTAGCGCGACCGGCTGAAGCCCCAACTGTCGCGCGCAGTTCCGGCCTGCAGTTTGGCGACGACGCGCACCGGCGCGAGGTCCACGGTACCGGCGCGGTTGAGCGTCACCCGCGCGGCGAAGGAAAAACGCGTGTACTCCGTACCGCCCTCCTTCACGGTTGCCCGCGCCAGAGGCAGGTCGATCTGCCGGGCACCGGCTTGAAAGGGCACCGTGCGCGCGCCCGAACCGGCTTCGGCCGGCACCACCTCGGCGCCATCGAGATCGAACAGCGGCACGGCGAACTGGTAGTCGCGAACCTCCCGCTCAAGCAGCCACTCGATTGTCGCGTCGAAGGTCTCGCCCACCCACACGGGCCGTTCCGGCAAGCGCATGCGGACCACCATGCCGCGCGTACTCGGAACGTCGCTGGCTTCGAAGGTCGCTGCCGGGCTCTGCGCTTCCACCGCTGCTTGTTCCACCCGCAGCGTCGGCACGGTGTAGCGTCCCGCCGAGGGCGCCAACACCCGCCACCGGTAGACGAAGGTGACCTCGCGCCAGTCGGATCGGCGAGTGTTGATGATCTCGACGCGCGACGACACGTTGGGGCTGACCCCGAGATAGGTAACCTCGCAGCCGTCGATGGCGAGATCCGGTGGCGCCGGCGTGGGTTCCTCTGCGAACCCTTTGGCCGAGAGCATGAGCGTGAAGGGCATGTTCGCATGAATCGCCTCCGACTCCACGGATAGCGACAAGGTCGCCCCGGATGCCGCCTGGCAAGCCAGGATCGCCGTGATCAACAGGAAAGCGCCTCGACGCGCGATCACCAGTCCTTCTCCACCGGTTCAGGCTGCCCCCGTTCGGGGCGCCGCCGTTGCCTCTCGGCCTCCCTGTCGCGGATCGCCTGCAGACGTTTGAGTGCTTGACGCTGGGACATCCGCTCGTCTTCGCCAGGTTGCGGTTGTTGCTGCGGCTGGTCGCCTTGCTGCTGGTCCTGGCCCTGCTGCTGGCGTTGTTGGGGCGGTACCAGCTCGCGCAAGGCGTTTTCCAAGTGTTCCATCGCGGCCAGTTGATCTTCCAACGCGGGTTCCAATTCCGGAGACATCGTCGTTGCCCGCGCGGCGGCGTCGTCGAGCATGGTAGCAGCGCTCGTCATGCGCCCCGCCGCCTTGCGCACCTCCTCGGCGGCCTTCGCGAGACGCTCGCCCGCCTCGGGGTCGGCGGTTTGGGCACCGGCGGCGGTTGTATCTTCACCCCCGGTGGCTGGTGCACTCGCAACATCCGCCTGCCGTGCCAGCGCTGCCGCCAATTGGTCTCCCATCCGGACGTGGCCGGACTGGCGCTCGGCCACCGCGCCGATCGACGGTGCGAAGGCATCACCCAAGTCGGCGGAAGACTCGACCTGCAACGTTGCCGTGCGGTCGTGGGTATTTTCCTGGTCGTCGCGCAACGCGGCCAAGTGCTCGACGATGGAGAAGAACAGGCGCCGGAGATCGTCCAAATCGGATGCCGTTTCGTTGGCCCGGATCCGAGCGTTGGCGATCGCGTCCTTGTCCACATCCGCTTCGAGTCTCGCCAATCCCGCCGCCACCTTGGCCCGCAACGTCTCCGCGAGTCGGTAACGCTGCTCGCGCGCCTGGCGGGCTTGCTCATCCTGTTCGCCGGCATCAGCCGCAGCGCTCGCGGCGTCCTCCTGCAACATCGCTTGCAGACGATCGATCCGCCGCTGGTTGTCGGACACCCGTTCGGAAACCGCTTTGGCTCGATCCGCAGGATCCATGCCGTCGTCGTCCGCTTCGTCGTCGGGCGTCAACAGGGCCACGATGCCTTGCTGGCTGGCATAGGCGAGTTCGATCAGGTTCTTGACGTCGGCAAAGAGCTCGATGGCTTCGGCCAAGGCCGCGAGCGCCAGGTCCTGTTCGGGTACCGCCTCGACCGAATCGCCCGACTCGAGGGCGGAAATGGCGGCGCGCATCGCGGCCAGGCCATCGTCCAGGATCGGCACCGCCTCCGTCGCCGCCGCGTAGGCGCGCTGGGCGTCCCCTGGGTCGGCACCGCCCACGGCCGAAGGATCGCTCGCGCTCGCCCCCACGGCCTCGAAGCGGCCGAGGATCCCACCGGTGCGGACGCCGATATCCTCCTGGCGCTCGGCCAGGTGCTTGTCCGTCAACCAGCCGGGCCGTTCCCGGTCAAGGCGGATGGCGCCATCGGCGAACGCCGCGTGCACCCGGGTATGGCCCAACAGTTCCTGTTCGTCACGCGCCACCGCCTGGAGCACCGTCACGGGATCCAGCAGTTGTTCGCGGGCGCGTTTCAATTCCGCGAGCGCCGCGTCCACGCGCCGGTGCGCGCGTTCGCCTTCGAGCCGGCGCAGCCGGCGCCGCGCGTCGCTCAAGGATTGCCGGGCGCGTTCCAGGAAGTCGGTCAGCGCGGCAAGCTGGTACGCCCGGCTCTGCTGCTCCGGCAGACGTTGCTGTTCGGGCGTCTGCTCGATGAACAGCCGCTCCTCGGCAGCGAGATCGACGCAATCGCTCACTTCGGCCATCAGCATCCGTTCGCGCACGGCCAGGGCATCGAAATCGTTCTGGAAGCCGATGGGTTCCGTCCGAGCGTCTTCGTTCGCGATGTCGGTCAGGAGCCTTCGCACCTGGTCGCGGATGCCGCGCTGGTCGTCGATGAGGCGGTTCAGGCGCGCTTCGAGCTTGTCGCCTTCGTTCAGTTGGTCGGCAAGCTGGAGAATCCACTTGGAGACCAGTTCCAGGTTGATCCGGGCCTCGTCGTCGTCCGGGGGTGACAGGCGGATCGCATCGTTGAACCAGGCAGCGCTTTGGCGGAGCGTGTCGATGGCCTGCTCCGGGTCCAGCGGCGGCTCGGTCGGCGCCGAACCGTCCGACGGCGGCTGCCTGGAGGACTCCGCGCCGCGATCGCCGAAACCCGCCTGCGCCGCCAACGACAGGCCCAGGTTGAACGCGGCACGGTACCTGAGTTCGGGATCGGGGCCAGCGGTGTCCCGGGCCGCGAGGAATTCCGCGGCCGCCGTCTCGTGTTCACCGGCTTCGAAGTGGGCCAGACCCAGGTTGTAGCGACCGCGGGCAGACAGCTCCGGGGCTTCTTCCCCGGAATCCGCTGCGGTTTCGAACGCCGCTTCGCCGTCGGCAACGGCTTCCTCCGCGGTGTCGCCAACCTCCGGGGCGGACTCCGGCGATGGGGCGTCCTCCGTCGTCGCAGCCATGCATAGGAAAGCCAAACCAAGCGCGAACGGCCGTCCCATATCAGTTTCCCGCCCCGGATCGCACCCGTACGGGCGTTGCGCCGGTTGACCCGGCCCACACCGCCGCCACCAAACAGACCATGGCCGCCAGCACCAGCCAGAAGTAGTGCTCGGTGGGCGCCCGGCGCTGCAACCTGGCACCGGCATCGGACACCAGCGGTTCGATGTGCGCCTCGACGATGGCGTCGAGGTCCAGAGCCGACGTGCCAGCGGGCACGTAGACGCCCTCGGTTCGCAGTGCCAACTCACGCAGCAACTCGCCATCGTGGCGGGAGCGCACGATCACGCCGTCACGGTCCATCAACAGGCTCTTGGCGCCGGTGTCCGGGTCCGTGAGGGCGATCTCGCTGCCTGTTTCGCTCCCGAAGCCGATGGCGACGATGCGAATGCCCGCATTCACCGCCTCCTCCACCGCTTCAAGAGGATAGGAGTCGTGGTCCTCGCCGTCGGTGATCAAGAGCACGAGGCGCGAGGCGCCCCGGTTCGATCCGAAGGCGGCGACGGCCTTGCGGATGGCATCGCCGATCCGGGTGCCGCCCCGGGATACCGACGCGGTATCGGCGCCCTTCAGCACCAAGTGGAAGAAGCCGTAGTCCGTGGTCAGCGGACTCATCACCGCCGCGCGCCCGGCGAAGGCCACGAGCCCGACCCGGTGGCCGGTGACGCGATCCACGAACTCGGCAATGTCGGCCTTGGCCCGCGCGAGTCGGTTGGGTGCCGCGTCTTCGGCAAGCATGCTCCGGGAGACGTCCAGCACCACCATGATGTCCGCGCTGACCCGGCGCGCGGCGATCGCCTCGGTGCCGCCGGGGGTCTGCGGTCGCATCAGGGCCACGACACCGAACAGAAGCGTTGCAAGGACGAGGGCGAGCTTGACCACACGGCGGATCGTTGACGGCGCCGAAGCCAAGCGCGCCTGCATCGCGACGGAGACAAACCGGCTGAGCAGGTCGCGGTGGCGGAATTCGAGGTAGGCAAGCGCGGCAAGCAGCGCGACGGCCGGCCATACGCCATGGACCAGGCTTGGATTCGCGAACACGATGTCGTCCATCTCACGAAACTCCAGCCACTCAAGGCACCCTGGCAAAGACGGCGCTGCGCCCAAACCAGCCCAAGACCGCGAGTAGAAGCGCGGCCAGGAGCGGCAGTGCGAACAGCTCTTCGTACTGGCGCGACCGGTCCTCGGTGATCCGGGTGCGCTCCAAGCGGTCGATCTCAGCGTAGACTTCGGTCAGCGCCTCGGCGTTGTCCGCGCGGAAGTACCGCCCGCCCGTGCGTCCGGCGACATCCCGCAGCGTCGCTTCGTCGATCTGCACCGGCACCGACCGCAACAGGCCGCGACCGTCGCGCACCGGGGCGATGCCGGTCGAGCCCGCGCCAATGGTGTACACCTTGACCTCCTGGGAACGCGCCAACTCCGCCGCCGAGCGCGGCGTTTCCACGCCGGCGTTGTTGACGCCGTCGGTCAGCAGCACAGCGATGCGCGACCGGGCCGGCGACTCCCGAAGGCGCTCGACCGCGAGGCCCAATGCGTCGCCGATGGCGGTGCCGTCCTCGGCGCGCACGCGCGTGAGTTCCAGGTTGCGGGCGACGGCAGCGAGGTTCTCGTGGTCCAGGGTAAGCGGCGCGGAGGTATCCGCATAGCGCGCGAAGCTCACCACGCCGATGGCGTCGTCGGGCCGGCCGGCTAGCGCGCCACCGCCGAGTACGAACTGTTCGAAGACATCCTGCACCGCTTGCAGCCTCGTCCGCTCGCGTTCGGCCGTGGACAGGTCCAATGCCGCCATGGAACTCGACGTGTCCAGGATCATCACGATGGCGATGCCCTCGCGCTGCACGCGGCTGAATCGCTCGCCGACGCGGGGGCCGGCCAGTGCCAGCACCAGTGCCACCAGCGAAAGAGCCAGAAACGCGTCCGGCACCCAGGCCAGGCGCGCGCGCCAACCCCGTCCGCCCACCGGCAACAGCGCGAACGACGAGAACAGCACCCGCCCCGGCGCGCGGCGGGCAAGCAGGAACAGGGGAATCGCAAGCAAGGCCAGCAGCAGCAACGCCGGCTCGCGGAATTCCAGCGCCGCCAGGTTCATGCGGCTCGACGCCCGCCGGCTTGTGTTTGCGCGACATCCTCAACGGAGGAACTCCCGCTCTCCGTGAGGAATCGCCGGGCGTTTTCCAGAGCTTCCCGAGACTCCTTGTCGCCGGGGCTGTAGCGCGCGAACTTCACCCGGTCGCAGGTGGCGAGGAACGCGGACACCAAGTCCCGGTGCTCGACGGTCAGTTCCCGAGAGCGACCGGCTTCCACCAGGAACTCCTCTGTGGTGAGCTCCGGTGCGCGCAGCGCAAACCGCTCCTCCACGTAGCGGCGGACGATATCGGACAACTCCACGTACCAGGCGTCCACCGCGTTGCCTTCGGGCAGACCGCGCCTTCGTAGCCGGTCGAGGCGCGCCATCGCACGGTCGAACGCGGTCGAACGGGCGCGTTCTTCGGCGCGGCGCAGCCACCACACCACACCCGCCGCCAAGGCTGCAAGGACCCCAAGTCCAACCACCAGCCAGGGCCAGTTGCGGCGCAGCCACGGGCCCCGAAGTTCCTCCAGGCCCGCGCGCGCGGGACGCAGCTCGTCGAGGGGTTGGTCCGCAGGCAGCACGGAAGCCACTGCGAAGCCGATCTCGTCGGTCAGGAGTTCGCGAGGCTTGGCGGCAACGCCCGGATCGCGTTCGTCCAGGAATTCCAGGCGCAATCGGGGAATCCGCTGCCGCCCGCTCGTCGGCGCCTGTAGCGTATAGCGCTGGGACAAGCGCACGCCGCCGTCGTCGGCGACCTCTTGGCTGGGCGTGAAGTCCACGATGGCGAAGCGTCCCAAGGCATCCCCGAAAGCAGGCATGTCCACCGTCACCCCGGCCTTGGCCGTGACCGCCAGCGTAAGGACCAGCGGATCGCCAAGGCGCGGTTCGGCGGGAGTCAGCGTGACCACCGCGGTGACCGGACCTTCGCTGGATTCCACCGAAAGCGCTTCCTCGCCGAGCGCGTTTTCGTCCGGGACGGCCGGCTCGTCCGACCCGGATTCCACCTCCGATGGGGAGCAGGACGCCAGCGCAATGCCGAAGGCGATGGCCAAGAGGAACGCCATCGACCGGGAGGGCCACGACACCCATGCGGCGGCACCCGGAAGTCGGGCATGTCTCGCCGTCAAATGCACAATCCGCCGTTTCATCGCCGGTTCCGCTTTTGCCGCATCCGGAAGAACCGCAGCAGGGGCTCGACCACCGATTGCGCGGCGTCGATGGTCACGAGATCGATGCCGATGCCGCGCAAACTGCGGGCCAAGGCCTGCGCGCGGTTCTCCGCGTCGCGCCGCAAGGCCTCGCGGAACGCCGAAGAGCTCGTGTCCACCAAGCGTCGAGCACCGGTCTCCGCATCTTCCAAGGTCACCAGCGCTCCGCTTTCGACAAGGGACTCACGCGGATCGGCCACATGCACCGCCACCACGTCGTGCTTGCGATTTGCGTTCGACAGCACGTCCAGATAGTCGTCGTCGATGAAGTCCGAGATCAGGAACAGGATCGCCCGGCGCGGCAGCACGCGGCGGCAGAACTCCAACGCGGCGGCGATGTCCGTGGCACGGCGGGTACCGGCGCGGCTGCGGCGGAGCATCCGGCCGAACCCGGCCGCGACCTGGCGCGACATGCGCGCCAGCGTTCGCCGATGGCGCTGACGGCGGGACTCGTCGGTCTCCTCGCGCCCCCGGGCGAGGACTTCGCGCACCACGCGAAGCGCATGCCTTTGCCCCTTGCGCGGCGGAATGTATTCGTCGACGCCCCGGTGGAAGAGGAGGAGTCCAACCTTGTCGTCGTTGTGGATCGCCGAGAATGCCAATAGCGCCGAAAGCTCCACCGCGGCTTCCCGCTTGGAGCGGTGCGCGGAGCCGAAATCCAGCGACGCGCTAATGTCCACCAGCAGCATCACGGTCAGCTGGCGCTCCTCGACGTAGCGTTTGACGAAGGGGGCGCCGACCCGGGCGGTGACGTTCCAGTCGATGGTGCGCACGTCGTCGCCGGGTACGTAGGGGCGGACTTCGTCGAATTCCACGCCCCGGCCCTTGAAGACCGACACGTAGGCGCCGGCCAGCACGTCGGCGACCTGCCGGCCCGTCGTGAGCTGAATACGACGAACTTGGCTGACGATCTCGGCAGGAAGCATAGAGGGGGTCGGCTAGCGGACCGGGGTCTCAGGGCACCTCGACGTGGGCAAGGATGGCCGCCGCCAAGTCGTCGGCGTCGCGTCCCTCGGCTTCCGCCTCGTAGGTGGCCACGATGCGGTGGCGCAACACATCCGGGGCAATGCTCTTCACGTCGTGGGGACTCGCGTAGTTGCGCCCGGCCAAGAGGGCGTGGGACTTCGCCAGCTGCACCAGGCTCAACGAGCCGCGCACCGAGGCGCCGTATTCGATCAGGTTGGCGAGGTCCGCCAAGCCGGCGGCGGCGGGGTCCCGGGTCGCGGCCACCAGTTCGACGGCATAGCGCTTCACCTTGTCGTCCACGAAGACCTCCCGCATCGCCTGCCGCGCGGCAAAGATAGTGGCACCCGACAGAACCGGTTGCGCCCGGGGAGCGGCACCTGCCCCCGTCATGCGGTCAATGACCCGAACTTCGTCGTCGTTGCTCAGGTACCCGACCCGGAGCTTCATCATGAACCGGTCGAGCTGGGCTTCCGGCAGTGGATACGTGCCTTCCTGCTCGATGGGGTTCTGGGTAGCCATGACCAGGAACGGCTCCTCCAAGGGGAAGGTCTCCTCGCCCAAGGTGACCTGACGCTCCTGCATCGCTTCGAGCAACGCCGCCTGCACCTTCGCCGGCGCGCGGTTGATCTCGTCCGCCAGCACGAGGTTGCCGAATACCGGCCCCTTGCGCACCGAATAGGTGCCCTCCCGGGGGTTGAAGATCTGCGTCCCGGTGATGTCGCCGGGCAGCATGTCCGGGGTGAATTGGATGCGCGAGAAGCGGCAGTCCACCGTCGTCGCCAGGGTGCTGATGGCGAGGGTCTTGGCGAGCCCCGGCACCCCTTCGAGAAGCACATGCCCGTCGGCGATCAGCGCCAGCAGCAGCCGGTGGACGAGCTCGTCCTGGCCAACCAGCACCTTGCCGACCTCGGCTCTCACCGCATCGAACTGTTCCTTGATCACGGCGGTGTCCCCGACCGCTTCAGTCATCGTTGCCATCCTTTGTCCGATTGTCGAAACGACCGCGAATTCTACGTCACCGGACGAACAGAAAAAGCCTCCGATCGCCACGCTGGATCAGCACGGCCAACCGCGCCTGATCCTTTGCCACGGCATCGAGTTCGAGGACGCTGGCAACCGGTTGGCGATTCACTCCCAAGATGACGTCGCCGGCGCGAAAACCGGCCCGCCATGCCCGACTGTCGGGTTCTACCTCGGTGACTTCCACGCCCTCCACCCAGCCGTGCAGTTCGTGCTCGGACGACAAGTCGCGCAAACGCACCCCCGCGAGGCTCGGTGTCGATGCCGCGCGGGGAACCGTGGCGCGTTCCACGCCGCCGATGGTGGCCTCGATGGTCTTGGCCTTGCCGTTGCGCATCACCACGAGTTCGACTTCGTCGCCTACGGTCGCAAGGCCGATGCGCGCCCGGAGATCCCTGCCGTCGATGACGTCCTCGTCGTCGAGACCGACGATGACATCACCCTGCTCGATGCCAGCGGCTTGTGCTGCGGAACCCTCGACGACTTCCCCGACGATGACTCCCTTGGCCGACTCCAAACCGAGCACCTCGGCGGCGTCGGGCGAAACGTCCTGGATCAAGACGCCGAGCTGGCCCCGGCGCACCTCGCCATGCTCGACAAGCTGTTCGGCAACCACCCGGACGATATTGGCCGGCACGGCGAAACCGAGACCGGCGCTCACGCCGGACGGCGATACGATGAGGCTGTTGATACCCACGAGGCGACCGTCCAGATCCACCAAGGCACCGCCCGAGTTGCCTCGGTTGATCGCCGCATCGGTCTGGATGAAGTCCTCGTAGCCGTCGCGGGTGAAACCGCCCCGCCCCAGGGCGCTGACGATGCCCGAGGTCGCCGTTTGTCCCAGGCCGAACGGATTGCCGATGGCAACGACGAGGTCGCCCACCGCCAGTTGGTCGGAGTCGCCGAGAGGCAGCGCCTCCAGGTCTTCGGCGTCGATCTTCAACAGTGCGATATCCGTGTCGGGATCGCTGCCGATCAACTCGGCTTCGAACGTTCGCCGATCCTGCAAGGTGACGGTGACCTTCTCGGCGCCGCGGATGACATGGTGATTGGTCACGACGTGGCCCTTGCCGGCGTCGACAATGACCCCGGAACCGCTCGATTTCCCGTTGGACCACCGACCTCGCTGCCGAGGGACATCCACGTCGATGCTAACCACCGCCGGTGTCGCCTTCGCCAGGACAGGTGCGAAGGTGAGCTTGCCTTCGTGGGCTGTTGCCGAAAGCGCAACAGCGACCATCGCAGCCGCGCCCAGGCTGATTGCGACTGTCTTCATCCGGTACCCCATGTGTTCCATCTCCAATTCCCAAGTGATGCACGAGCGGGCAATGCCGTCCCGGTGGGTCTTTGATGGCGACGCGCGCCAGGAGTTCAAGGTTGATCGGCAAACAGGCACGCGCTGCAAGGAGTTCGCTGCCTCCAGACGTCAGCCGATCAGCGTCTGCCGCGTCTCGGCGGCACCCAGGATGTCGTCCCAATCCCAACGCTGCGGGATGGTCTCCACATCGGCCCAAAGAGCGGCTTGGTCGGCGTAGTGCGGACTACCGGGATGCCCCGATGCGCCGAGCGGCACGATCCAACGCGAATTTCGCCAGTCGGACGGATCGTGGATGTACCGGTTGACCGACATCACCGTGGCCGTGAATCGGTCTGCCATGGAGTAGGCGCCGGCGAGCGGCGTGTCGCCATCGCCGTGGATTGCGATCGCGGGCGGGTCGAGCCAATCCGCGCAATCCGGGAACACCGGGGAGAGCGGATGCCGGGGGCGGGTTGGATGAACCGCACCCCAGGTCCAGTTCGACAGGTCTTCGCCCAATCGGGAGCGAAGTTCGGCAACCGCCTGTGCGAGCGCGGATTCGATCGTCTCGTCCCAGGTTCGACCGGGTCCGAGGCAGGTGTCGTCATCCTCCGCCATGGCCGAGACGGCGCTTGCATAGAGCATCGCCGCGTGTGTCCCGGTGCCTCTGCCGAAGCCACCGGCCGCACCGAACGCCTCGGCCGCCATGGGGCCGAGCGCGGCCTCGACGACCGCGCGGAACAGGTAGGTGCGCGCGGCGCCGTAGATCGCCGCCGCCGCGGACGACCGGTCCATCCGGCAGTCCCAGTCCAACAGGATGGCGCGTGCCTTGCGTACGTCGGCATCCGCCGGGTTCATCCGCATCAGCCGTTGGACGAGCGTCCGAGCCGGAATCGATTCGCGATCGGCGTGGATCGAGGCCATGTCCGCCGGCGTCGCGGCGCCCGCAGGAATCTCCCCGAGCCGCGCGGTAATCCGACGGGCTCGCCAATCGGGAGCGAAATAGGTGTTGATGTAGTGGGGATAGTCCGCGGTCGTCGGCGCGTTGTTGCAGGTCACCACGAAACCCGCTTCCGGGTTGCGGGCACTCGGCAACTCCTCGAACGGGATCCGGCCGTGCCACTCGTGTCCGCCGGCCCAACCCGGCACGGGCACCCAGGCGTTGGCCATGGACCGAAGCGGTATGCGACCCCGGTACCGGTACCCGAACTCGCCGTGGATATCGGCGTAGACGAAATTGTTGACGGGCTCCGTCCACTCCCGGAGCGCCTCTTCCGCATCGTCCGCAGACTTCGCCAAGAGGAGTTCGTACAGGCTGTCGGCCCAGGCCGTTCCGCTGTTGGTGCCGGGATGACTGAAGGCGAGGCCATGACCGGCATGGGGATCGCCTGCCACGATGGGACCGTGGCAGGTGCCCACGACGGTGAGGGTTTGCGAGTCGCCGCCGCGTACGGCAAGTTCCTCGCTCGTCACCTCGGCAGGCAGCCAGGCATCCCGGTGCGCGTATTCGAGCCGGCCGTTGTCGGTGCGGAATCGTTCAATGAAAAGGTCCTGGTAGTCGGCCATGCCGTGCGTCATGCCCCAGGCCACGTGCTCGGTGTGGCTGAAGTGAGGCACTCCCGGTACGCCGGGCAGCGCGTAGCCGTTGCAGCGAAACGTTGGACAGTTGATGTGCACCTGGTAGTAGACGTTGGGGGTGTCCAGGGCGCGATGCGAATCCCCGGCGACCAAGGGCAGACCGGATGCCGTGCGTGCCCCGGAGACAACCCAGGCGTTGCTGCCGCCGTCGGCTTCGCGCAGCCAACCGAGCGCTGCCGCTGCGGCCGCGAGGTGGTCGAGGCCATCCGCTTCGAGACCCCCGTACGCCGCCCCGGGCGGTACCGCGACGAGGCCGTCGTCCGGGTAGCCTCGAAACAAGGGCGCGGCCCGCTCGGCACCCAAGGCAAGCACAAGCCGCGCTCGCCACAATTTCATCTCGAAAGTCCCCATCAGCATGTTGCGAACCTTGTAGACGGCAAGGCAGTGCCACGGCTTCCAACGCTCGGGGCTCGCCCCCAATAGACCGTACTCCACCGGCAGCGATGCCGTGGTCTCGATGAAGGCGTTCACGCCCTGGGCATAGGCCGCAAGCATCGACTTGGCGGCATCGCTGGACACGGCCAGATCCGCCTTCGCGGCGCGCTCGACGCCGAATGTCCGCATCAGGCGATCCTCTGCCAGGCCGGACTCGCCCGCGAACTCGGACCAGCGGCCCAGCGCCCGGTGACGGTCGTAGTCCATATGCCACAGCCTGTCCTGGGCCGTGACGAAGCCCTGGGCGAAGAACGCGTCCGGCTCGGTCGTCGCCAGGATGTGGGGTATGCCCCACTCGTCGCGAACCACTTCCACGGGTTTCGCCAGTCCCGGTGCGCGGATCGTCGAAGTCAGGTCGGGCAACGCCGCCTCGAGGTCCGCCCGCGTGATGGCCATTGGGGTTCCTTCGAATCGATCGACAGTGCGCCATACTACAGCGACCCCTGCGGCGGCTGGCCGCCGGGCCGAGGCGCGGACGATGACGGCTGCCATGCTTACGGGTCTGCGGTACATGGTCCAACAGACGATATGACTTCACTGCATCCCGGGCACCTCTCGGACGACCAGAAACGCGATCTCAACGTGATGGGTTCGTCATCCTGAAGCACGCGTTGCCGCGTACCGTGACCGCCCGCGCTAAAACGGCCATCATAGCGGGTCGCAGAATTGGAACCGTCGCCACATCGCCACCCGCCGAATCGATGGCGACAAGGCGATAGTTCATAGCGGGGGCCGAACACCCGCTCCGCCTTCTGACCGGGGCCGCAAATTTTCAGCCAACTCGCACACCGGGATTGGCCAATGTCGCACGGTGCCCCGTCCCGGGAAACGGCATGATCGGACTGCTAGACTTGCCGTGAGACGAACTGACCATGAAGGCGACCGTGATCGACACGCTGAGATTCGCCGACCGCCTCAAGGCGGCAGGATTCGAAGCACCCCGCGCCGAGGGTCTGGCGCGCGCCCTCGGCGACGAACTCGCGGATCGCATGCTCACCCGGAGAGACCTCGACGAGGCGCTGCAGACCATCGACACCAGATTCGACGCGCTCGAGCCCCGATTCGACGCCATCGACGCCAGGTTCGACGCCATCGACGCCAAGTTCGACGTCAAGTTCGACGCCATGGACGTCAAGTTCGACGCCATAGGCGTCAAGATCGAGGCCGTGCACCGGGAGTTATCCGGCAAATTCAACATCCTGGTGGGCATGATGACGCTGGGGTTCACCTTGCTCGGTGCACTTGGAACCTACAACGCGGTTTCCCCACGCTTCGCCGATACAGCCAAGCCATCCGCGATGCAGCAACCGGCAAAACTGCAGGTCGAGTCCACGACCGAGCCCGCTCCGGAGATCTGAACCGCCATCGGACAACGAAGAAGTACCACATCCCCGGACCTCTCCGATGACTGGTGCACGAACGAGCAATAGCGTCTCGGTTGTCTTTCGATGGCGACGGGCGGGCCGCTGATCGAGCAACTCAACAACGAACTTCCAGGTCCCGGCAACTACGCCCATTCGTTTGCTTCCAACATCGGGCGGTTAGCCCGCATTTCTCACCAGGGGCCGTGATGATCGCGGAGGATTTTGGCCCCGTGTACACACGGCCCGTGTGTACACGGGGCCAAAAGACCCGCGAGAGCCTCCCGCGCGAAGCGCGGGCGGGCGCGGCCAGCGCAGTCCGCCATCGGCACGATCATCGACATCGCGGTCAAACTAGTGAAACCCAAGAG
>JAKZRQ010000180.1:0-5734 GCA_047518105.1 Pseudomonadales bacterium
GAACCCTGCGATGGCGAACCGGCGGAGGAACGGATCGTGCTGCCGGTGTTGTTGTCGGATGGGACGCTCAGAGATCCGTTGCGCAGACACCGCGTGGAATCCTGGCTGGACGCCTTCGGGATCGAATGCGACGCCGACGACAACGGCTGTCTCGACCCCTACTGCAGCAATTCGGGATGCATGCTGTTCGGCCCCTTCGTCGACGAGAGGCGGTTCTTCGACAGCGACGGCGACAGACATTTGGACTTCGATCTCAACGGAGACTTCGCCGTGGACGCCGGGGATTGGCGGGCGCTGGGGTGCTAGGTGGATCCAAGGAGGCCTAACCGCAAACCGAACAAGCGCGGACTTGCCAGAGCGCGCGGGGCTCGCGGCTACACCCTGATCGAACTCGCCCTGGTCATCGGCATACTCGGCATCGTGGTGCTCGCAGTCACCGATTTCTACTTGAGCCAGCTCAGCCTGGACCGGGCGAACCGACGGGTCGAGGGCGTCGTTCGCGACGTGCAGTCGATCCTGGACGCATCCGTGTACTGGCAGGAAGAAAACATGGGCCTGTGGCCGAACGAGGACACCATCAAAATCGACATCGAGGCGCTGGTCGAGTCCGGCTACCTCCGGGCCATTCCGCCGAACCGCTACCGCCTGTGTTCCGGCGGTTGCGGCGACTACTATATGACCGGCTGGGACCGGGACGCCCATCCCGGGCCGCCCCTCAGGGGGGACTACGAGAGAGATCCCATGGACGCCAACGACCTGGTGATCCGCTTCAACGTCTGGGGGCCGGGCGATGCGCGCCTGATCGCCTCGCAACTGCCCCAGGCGGAGGTGCTGCCGCCGACCGCCGCCCAGCAAGATACCGACGAGCGCACGGTGGAGGCGCGGCTGCTCAAAGAACGCGCGAGCGGCCAGTTCGTGCGCTTGCGCAACGAGGGCCGGCCGGTGGTATTCGGCGACGCCGCAGGCGACCTGCAGGGCGTCGCGGCCATTACTGTGTCGTCCATGCACAACGACGGCGACCTTGACGAAGCGACCGGGCCCGGGATCCGGCTCACCGACGACGCGGATGCCAAAGAAGTCCAAGTAGGCATCCTGGACGCCAACAGCCCAAGGCTGGTTATTTCCGAGACCGGTATCACTGCATCGTCCATGCACGACGACGAAGGCGATCCTGGCGGAGCGACCGGGCCCGGGATCCGGCTCACCGACGACGCGGTTGCCATAGAAGTCCAAGTAGGCATCCTGGACGCCGACAGCCCAAAGCTGGTTATTTCCGATACCGGAATTCAGGTCAAGGGCGATCAGGGCATTCAACTGGAAGGCGGCGACATCCAACTGGAAGGCGGCGACATCGTCATCGGCACAGACCCGTTGGCCGACGGACTTGGCAAGAAACTCGACGCCGTCGACACGCAACTCCAAAACCTCAGGCAAACCCTGCAGACCCACAACCACCCCTAGCGTTCTGGAGGAGCCGTCATCTTTGCAAAAACGAGAATATGCCGCCGTGATGCGCGTGTTGCAGTGATTCACGCCCAGGAATCGGCCACTTGATTGATCAACCTATGCGCGACGCGGCAAACGAGCACGAACCAAGTCGTACGGCACCGGCAAGGAATCACATGCGCCACTACCGCCAGTCATTATCATCACGGAGTCCTCACGCCGCCAGCCGTGTCGGCCACGGCGCAAGAGCCGTTGCCGCGGGTGGTTCGATATTGGCCCTTGGCCTGCTCGCCGCCTGCGCCGGATTGCAGTTGAAGACGGATGTCACCGAGTCGCATGCCGCGATGGACGAGTTGGTCGAAGACCAGCGCACGATCCAACGGCGCGCCCTGGTGGAGGTCCACGACGCCCCCTACCTGGCCGACGCCCGCGTCGCCCATTCAAGCGCTAGCTGGCTCAACGAGATCGTGACGATCAAGGCCGCCGAACTGCCCTTCGACCTTTGCCTCGCCAAGGCCGTGGAACAGTTGACCCGGGGGCCGTCCGTGGCTTTCTCCCCCGACCTCGAGGACCGCATCGTGTCGGTGACCCTGGATCACGACGGACCGTTCCGGGAATTCCTGAACCTGCTCGCGGAAGCCAGCGGCTACGGCTGGGAGGAACGGTCGGGCGCGCTGTACTGGATGGCGGAAATCACCCGCACGTTCGATATCCACCGCGCGCCCGGCGACATCACGTTCTCCATGAACACGGTTCGCGCCACCCAGGCCGCCGCCATTCAATCAGGTGGTGGCGGCGGCGGCGGCCAGGCCGGCGCCGGCAGCGTTGAGGCGACGCCGGCGTCGGGCGGCAACATCGACCTGGCCTCCACGGCGAGATTCTGGACCGATCTCCAGTCCACTCTGAGTCGCCTTCTCGGCAACGGTGCGGAGACGATCATCGACCAGACCACCGGAACCGTGGTTGTCCGCGGCCCGGCGCGCCTGGTCCGCCAAGCGGCCCGATACATCGATGGGCTCAATGAGTGGCTTGAACGCCAGGTGCTGCTCGAGATCCAACTGGTTTCGGTGACCCTGTCGGACCAGTACACCAGCGGCATCGACTGGCAACTCGTGCGCAAGGTCGCCGGCGCCAATCCCGTCGGCGCGAGTTCTTTCGCAGAGGCAAGCGCCAAGGCGCTCGGCGTTGCCCCGGGGGTCTTCGGCTTCCAATTCGGACCGAGCCCGCCGAGCGAACCGCCGGAAGACCTCGACGGCACGTCCTTGATCCTGCGCGCGCTCAGTGCCCAAGGGCAGACCAGCATACGCAAGAATCCCCGGGTCGTTGCCCTGAACGGCCAAGCGACCCAGCTTCAGGTGCTCAACGACAAGGCGATCTTGGCGGGCGTGGACGTAATCACCCGCGAGACCAATGCGCTGGTGACCCAAGTCCAGTTGGAACCGAGCGTCATCTCCACCGGCATTTCGCTGACCATTCTGCCGAAGATCGTCGGCGAGCGCGTGTTCCTCTACGCCAACATCCTGGTCAGCGAACTCGTTGGCCTAGAAACGGCCGGAACCAGCGAGCAATCCATCCAGTTGCCGACAGTGCACCGGAGCCAATTCTTCCAAAGCGCCCGCTTGCGCAGCGGCGAAACCTTGGCCTTGGGCGGACTGCTTGCCGACGTGGCTGCATCCAACAAGCAGGCGCTGCCCCGATTGGGCTGGCTCGGCACGCGCCGGCTGGAATCGGAACGCACGGAAACCGTGCTGCTGATCACCCCCACCCTCTTGGACGCGCCCGCGCCGGACGAAGACCTGCTGCTGTGACCGCGTTCGCCTTACCGGTTGCGCGGGAGGTCGTCAAGCTACGGCGGACTTCGAGTCTCGCCGCCGCGGAGAGACGACGCGAGAGGCTCGTCCGTTCGGCCTTGGCCATGGACGATAGGCGAAACGACGTCTATTGCCACTTCCAACGCCGGGGCGGGCGGTTGGAGTGCGCCTTCTTCGCCACCCGCCGGGGCGAGAATGCCGACAATCTGCACTTGCTCGGCGAAACGGTGCGCGATTGGCTGCGACCGGACGTTCCCGACTACCTCTGGTGCGAACGGCTGAGCGACCACAGCGTCGCGCTGGTCTTGGCGCTCAACGGTCGCATCGCCAAGGATGCCATCGTCCTCGATGGCATCGAGCGCGAACTCGAACTGGCCTTGGCGCGCCTACCCAAGACGTCCGACCGACACATCGTCTATTGCGACGACGATATCCTGGGGGAGAGCATCCGCCAACTCGCCGTCGCGGACGACATCGAGTTCCGGGCAACACCGGGAAGCCTGGAACAACTGGATCCCGCCACCATGCCTACCCTGGTGGAAGTCGAGAAACTCCCGGAGGTCCGGCGGCGGCAGCGGGTCTTGCGCATCATCCGGCGCACGATCTACGTCCTGGTCTTGGCCGGCATCGGTGCCGCCGTGTACTCGTACATATCGCAGGACGAGGACTTCAAGCCGCCGACATTCAGATCCTCGGAATCGCGGTTGATGGACGAATACGACCTCCTGCTAGAGGCACCCGATCCCGGCAGAGTGCTCATGGACATCCACGCCACCTACCGCCAGTTCCTGGACGAGTTCCCGAACTGGGACATCCTGTGGCTGCGCTGGACGTCCAAGACCGGTCTGAAGATCGCCGCCGCCTTGCCCCTCCATCCGACGACGGAGGAAATCGTCCAACTGTCGGACGACGAAGTGGTCGAGACCGCCGAGTGGATCGATGGCCGCGCCAAGGCGCTGGGCTGGAACATCGACCTGTCGTCGCGGAACGCCAGCAACCCACGGCTAAAGTTCGAAGCCATGTGGCCAACGCTGACCGGCGTCGACCGCACGTCGGACCAGATCGCGGCCAATCGGCGTCCGGAGCCGGCGCGCGGCGACCCTTGGCATCGATCAAGCCTGGTTCAGCATCTCGAGATGTTGACCCGGGTCGTCGGCATTGTCCGCCTCAAACCGGCCAGGACCACCTCGGTCTACCGCGAGTACCCGCTGGAGGTGGAACTTCGGGATGTCGAGTGGGCCCGTCCCGACACGGCAAACTGGCTTGCCCAGCGATTCGCGGACGGTCCCGTCGCGCTGAGCTCCGTGGTGGTGATCCCGCAGTCGCCCGTGTCGCTGGCCGGGGTTCAGGTCAAGTTCCGAGTCGCGTGGTGCACGGTGGACACCGCTACGGGGAACTGCACCACCGCCGACTAGTGGTTTGTCAAACCTTAATCTTCGGATAAACGGATTTCAGCTTGCAGCGCGCGTCGTCGATCTTCATCTGCCAGTCGACGCCGCGTTGGTTGCCGTTGACCTCGGCACCCCAGGCGGCGATTTCCGTGTTCGACGTTGCCAGATCGCCGATCCGGCGACCGGCCAGGCACTGCCGGGTCATCGCGCTCAACTCGTTTTCCGCGACGTTCAGCCAACTGCCGTGCTTGGGGGTATGGCAGAACTCGATCCGACGCACCAGCGCCCGCGCCCGACACGGTTCGAACACCTCGTAGAACGCGCCCTTGGTGTGCGTGTTGAGGTTGTCGCACACCAGCGTGATCCGCGCAGCGACGGTACCGGCCTTCCAGCAGGCCTGCCATCTCCCGAGCCCAATCCGCCTTGGTGCGGCGCGAGCGCGCGACCGACCGCCGGGAATTAGCTGTGACTAGGCACTAGCTGCACACCCAGATTATCTTTGACGTCCCGTAGCAGTCCTTCGGTCGGCGCGGGTCGGCTTTGGAAAGCACCGCAGGTACTTCGACGGCGGCAGAGGCACGAACTACCTCTACTTGGTGCTATCCGCTAGCACCCCAAGCGGCTAAAGCCCAGCTAGCTCGAGTCCGTAGGGCGCTGAACCTGTGCAGAGTTACGTCCATGCCCGCGCTCGCAAGCAGCCACGGTCAGGTTTCGCCTGAGCTTGGCGCGCACCGCATCGGTAGCATTCGTGGCATCCCGTACCGCCCGTTGTCTCATCTCTTCTCGAACGCGCACGCGTTCGGGATCGAGATGGTTGTACTGACTGGACCAGACGGGCTGGCGAACGAATGGCATGGGCAGGCTCCTCTCTCAGTGATGGTTGGCAATGCAACTCTGATTGAGCGCGGGATCAAAGTAATGTTTTCGCCGAATCCAGATGAGCCCGTCGCCTTTGGAGACCACCACAGCAACGTCGATTGGGCCTCCCACGGTCTCTTCTTCGAGCGACACTCTGCGTTTGAGAGCAGTGAGGCTAACCCGCATTTCTCACCAGGCCGCTTGTCGGCGTTAAAAAGCTCTTGGGTT
>JAKZRQ010000181.1:0-11026 GCA_047518105.1 Pseudomonadales bacterium
TTCGACTGGAGCCGCCTCGATTCGTAGGTCTCCAGAAGACGCGACGACCGTCTATCGAACAACGCGGATGTGCGGTTGGGCGCCGTTCGGGAGGATGTAGGGCACGCCCTTGTGGCGTCCCGGCGCGCCCTACGGCCGCGATCGAGAATGCTCACGCATTCTCGTACGAAGCAACCGAAGCTGTGCTGGATTTCGAGATGGGAGACCGCGCGCCCTTGCGGGCGCGATTAGGGTCGCCCCAGGGTCGCCCCTACGAGGCTTTCGTCGCCGACGCCGTCTCGCGACAACCCGGTTTGTTCGTTGGGTCAGGTCGTTTGCATTGGGCGAACGACCCAAGAGATATTACTGTTCCCGGCGATACAAGACGTTCGGGGATTTCAGTACCTGCTCGCACAAGTCTTCCAACCATCAGGATGCCAGGGGGGTCGCCCCTGAGGATAGGCTGATTGCGGTGCAGCAACGAAGAACAAAACAGGGCGAACTGCCCGGGCTCAAGGGGAATTTGCCGTATTCTGTGCTGGACGTTACGTGGTAGTTCACCGACGTGGCGTCCCAAGCTAGCCCGGTCGAACCCCTCGATTGGTAAATGGGATCCCCTGATGTGCGCAAATCCCATATCGGTGACCGCGAGCAGAACGGTGAAGTGATTGTCCGTGTTGTAGATGTCGATGGGTGCGTCAGCGCTTTCGAAGAGCCGCGAATGCTGCCAGGAGGCTTCTCGTGAACCCGAGTCTCTAACAATAAAATTGGATCGCCACAGCAACAGATCGGTACCGAAATACATGGTGACTGCAGATCGCAAATTGGCGTCAGCGAGTATTTCCCCGACTACCGTGATGTCCCGGTGTCTATCCACCAGTTCCGGGTTGACCTGCCGGTTACCTTTCTTTGATGCGTTCAGGTGCAGAACCGCCTCAGACAATGCACCAATGGCTGACTTGTCCGCCAGATCAAACGGGCCGGTCAGTCCATCCTGCCTCAACTGTTCGTTTGACATTCATTCGTTCCTCACCAATATATCGATCTCTTCCAACCACACCCGCAAGCGGCTGCGACCGCGGCGCGAGATCTCGCCTTCGACGATCTCCGCCTGGTCCTTCACGCACGTCATCTCAGGGTGAGCACGGTCGCAGCCCGTCTCAGGCACTACGGTGAGGTCAGTCTATACCCCACTTGCCACAACCCCTCAACATCCACCGCCTCATGGCCGAATCACGTTTGTCGAATGGGGTGCGGGCTAGCCTCACTGCTGCCGTCTGAGTGGTATCCGGTCAACCATCACAACTGTTCCAACGATGTCGCCCACCCGATCCGGGCCGCGTTCTACAAAGCGGGGTGTCCTCTTCGACCCCGCTTGTGCCGCCCTTAATGCATTGTTTCTAGGCGTAATTTCTTCCAACTGGACCCTGGGCCGTATTCAGTATGACAGGCATAAGTAACGGGAGTACGATTAATCTGTCTGTAGAAGCAACGAGGGCAACCTATAGGGGGGGTGCAATCATGAAGACCCAGCAGTTGAGTGGGAAAGAGCTATGGTTCCGTCGTATTGCGGCGGGTCTGGCTGCAACAGTCATCAGCGCGCCGACAACCGGCGCGGCCGAGGAATCCGAGACGGTCGCCGATGAAGAAGACTTCATCGAGGAGATCGTGGTCACCGCGACTTATCGCGAAACTGCTGAGATGGACACACCCGTTTCCATGGGTACGGTCAGCGGAGACTTGATCGAAGAGACCGGCTCATTGGATTTCAACGACATCATGCACCTCGTGTCCGGGTTGTCGTATTCCGGGCAGAACGAATCCGAAGGTGCCATCAGCATACGTGGCGTCTCCGACGGGAGCGTCCGGGGTGAAACCTACTCGGTCACCAGCGTGTACTACGATGATGTGCCGGTCAGCGGCGTCACGTCCCCGGGCCGGCACGGCGGAGGTACGGCATTCGATATAGAACGAGTTGAGGTCTTGATGGGGCCCCAGGGTGTGCTGGGAGGTGCCGGGAATATTGCCGGTCTGGTCCGCTTCGTCACCAACAAGCCTGAAATGAATACCTGGCGGGCAAAAATCCAGACCAATTTCCAATCCATCAATAGCGGTGGCCACGGTTATCGCATCGATGCCTTGGCCAACATCCCCGTTATCGAGGACACACTCGTGCTGCGAGTGCTCGGATTCACCACCGACACTCCAGGATGGATCGACCGCCCCGAATTCGACGATTATGATCGAAACACCAAGGACATCCGCGGCGGTCGGATAACGGGGAAATGGGCTGCCACCGACAACTTGGAAATACGAGCATCCTGGGCGCATACGGATAGCCACGTGGTCGGGGATGCCCGCGCAAGTACCGCCGTCCCACACACCTACCTTTCGAACGAAGAATGCAAGGCGGCAGCGCCCAGCGAGCGTTGTGACTTCGCCCCGGAACCCCAGGACGCCGACACGCCTCCAGGCTCCTTCGACGACACCGACCAGTACAACGTGACCGTCGAGTATGAGTTGCCGTTCGCGGATTTCCTGTCGAGCACGTCGAAGACGAAGCGCGAGGGAGTCGCGGTATTCTCGGACAGGCTCTGGTCTTACGTCAATCGGGACAACCAGATTTCTGCGGATCTCAACTACGCCAAGACCGGCGATATATGCTGGAGAATACTCGACGGTCGGAATTGTACGGAACCGGGGGCTGTCGTCGTTGCCGATCAGCATTTCAACGGAATCGCCCAGGGGTCAAGAATCTTCTTCGACGCCGACGTGCAGGAATTCCGGCTCACCTCCAACAAGGACAGCCGGCTCAATTGGGTGGCTGGCGCATTCTACAAGAAAGAACAGAGTGTCATGCAGCGGGAAGTTCAGTTCTCGTTGTTCCCGGAATTCGCCCACTTGCGGAACGATTACCTGACCCAGACCCGCGCAGTCGATGGTGACAATACCCTTAACCGAAGCGAGGAAAAGGCGATTTATGCCACGGCCGACTACGCCTTGACCGATGCCTTGGAAGTGAACCTCGGAGTCCGCTGGAACAACGTAGAGGTCTCTTGGGATCTGAACAACCGCGAGGTAGTCAATTCATTTGGTTCCAACCAGACGGGCAACACGTCGGTAGAAGAGATGACGCCTAGGGTTGGCCTGACCTGGCGACCGAAAGACGACATCATGGTCTATGCCGTCTACAGCACGGGCTTTCGACCCGGCGGCGTCAACAGCAATATGTATACGGAGATAGGTGTCCTCGACTATATCCAAGACAACGATCCGACACCCGAGGTCTACACCTGTGAAGACTTCACGCCCAACCTCGTTGTGGGAAGTTTGTCTGCAGGTGGCCAGTTCAGAACATGCCCTATAGGACTACAGGAAACCCGAGACTACGACGACGTCCGTAGTGGACTCTTCAACAACTTGTATTTTGGCGGGGACACCATCGAGAATATCGAGATCGGCGCCAAGGTCAGTCTGTTCGATAGGCGGGTGAGGGTCATCGCTACCATCTACCAGATGGACTGGGAGAATATCATTGTCGCCGGATGCCTGCCCGACGACATCATCATTACCAGACCATGCGCTTCGGGATCAGGTATCCGGGTAAACGCCGGTCACGCCTACAGCGATGGTGCGACGCTGGATATCGCGTGGACGCCGATCGACAGCCTCTACCTGAAGGTGGGCGGTTCCTACTCTGATTCGCTGATCGATGACAACGGTCCGGAGAATCGTCGCTACGCCAGGCAACATGCGAATGCCACGGAAGCGCAGATCGCCTGCCAGTGTATCCCGATTCCGAATTCGCCGGAGTGGACCTGGAACGCCGCAGCAGCCTATACGTTGCCAGTTGGCCCGTTCGAAGGCGAGGTCCGCCTAGATTGGTCCGCCTCTGCACAGAGTTGGTCGCGCGCGTTCTATCGGAACATCCACTTGAATGACGATTACGAACTGGGTAACGCGCGGTTCACCCTGCGTGACCCCGTCGACAACCGCTGGCGCGTTTCGCTGTTTGCCAGAAACCTGATGAACAAGGACATCAACTTGCGCAAAGACAGTGGTTCATTCTCAATGTGGGCACCGCCGCGGACCGTTGGTGTTGAACTGATCTACGAGTTCATGTAGGCCGCCAACGCGACCATCCTGATCAAGTCGCCGGGCGTTCCGAGCGAAGCGAAGGGAGTTCAGCTTCGCTCGGGGCACGCAGGAAAGGCACCTACCGTAAAGGAAGGGGGCAAAGAACGCCCGTGAGTGCTGCTAAGGGGATTCCTTCCCTAACTTACTGTCGCTTTCTTGGCGAAAGGTGACAAGTATTCGCATACTGGTGGCATTTCTCGCAGCGCTGTTGTCCACAACTGCGTTGTCAGACCAGGGCCGGCGAGACCGACCGGGGCCGCAAGAAAAAGCCGCCAGGCGCATTGTCGAGCCTCTACCCGTCACCAGCCTTGAAGGCTTGGAATTCAAACACGGCGTCGCGTTGTATCACGATCTCAAGTATCCCCCGTACTATTCGGATATGGAATACCTCAACCCCGATGCTCCCAAAGGCGGGACGTTGGTACTCCCAACGGGGACCAACTTTGATACGTTTGCACCGATAGCCGAGAGGGGCACCGGAGCGCCCGGCAGGTTCCTTCAGAATGAATCGTTGTTGATTCGATCAGGTGACGAGCTCAGCGCCTTCTACGGGAGGATAGCAGACGGCATCGCCATCACCGATGATCGGTTGAGGGTCGTATTCAGAATTCATCCACGGGCGAAATGGCGAGATGGGATCCCGATTACATCGAATGATGTCGCCTTTTCAGTCGAGAGTCTACAGCAGCGGCTCTCAGGCCGTCTGTACTATGGGACGTTGGATTCTGTCGAGAAAATCGACGGCCGTCACGTGGCCATTCACCTCAACGTGCCGCTGCAACTACCCACGCTCATGTCCTTCGTCTTCATGCCGATTTTGGCTGAACACTACTGGCGCGATAAGGACCCATCCGCCCCGACCCTTACTCCGCCGATCTCCAGCGGTCCTTATAGGGTTTCCGCGTTCAAACAGGGCCGGTTTGTCGTATACCGGCGCAATCCCGACTACTGGGGGAAGGACCTCCCAATCAATAGAGGTCGTTACAATTTCGACACCATTCGCTTCGAAGTCTATCGCGACGCCAATGTGACCCGCGAAGCCTTCCGCAAAGGCTTAATCGATATCTGGAATGAATCGGATGCACGCTATTGGCATAGTGGCTTCGACACACCGGCGTTCACAAAGGGTTGGGTCACGAAAATCCGGCGCAACCTCGGTCTCGAAGTGGGTATTCGGGAAGGTATCGTGCTCAACAACAGGCGCGCGAAATTCAAGGATCGAAGAGTTCGGCAGGCGCTGACGCTGGCGGTGGATTTCGAGTGGCAGAACAGGACGCTGCACTACGGTTACCACAAACGGGCACATAGCTATTGGCCCGACACGATTTTGGCCGCGACCGGCCTGCCGAGTGCCGATGAGCTCACCCTGCTGTCCCCTTACCGCGACCAATTGCCCTCGGAACTATTCGAGCAGCCGTTTCGCTTCCCAGAGGTGACAACGGAGGAGGATTATCGGGCCAACATGGTGCGTGCGCGGGAACTTCTGCGTGAGGCCGGCTGGAAAATCTTGGATGGTGTGCTCAGAAACGCCGCAGGAGAAATCTTCGACATTGAGTTCTTGACCCGCAGTCCCAGTGAGGCACGCACTCTGCTTCCCTACTTTCAGCGGCTGAAACAGCTCGGTATTCGCGCCACCATGGCCCTGGCATCGGGAGATAGCGAATGGATTAGTCGACTCCGCACGTTCGGCTACGATGCGGCATTGGTGAGCATGCGTATCCAGATGCCGCCTATCATCGGATTGCAGGACAGGTTCCATTCCGACTCGGCGATGGTACCGACGTCCGCCAACCGTTCGGGCATCAGCAATCCCGTGGTGGATTTCCTGGTAGGCGAGGCCATCTCGGCGACCGGCCTGTCGGAGATGGTTGCCGCCTGCCGCGCACTTGACCGGGTCCTGCTCTGGCAGTACTACCAGATTCCGCTCTATGCGGTCGATCAGCGGACCACGGTACACTGGACCAAATTCGGCAGGCCGGATTTCGAGCCGAAGTATCAACCCGCATTTGCGGACGGCTGGTGGTATGACCCGGAGAAGGCTTCGCGAATAGTGGGGGTCAGCGTGACAAGTGATGATTAGCGGCACCTCGACCCCCATGCACGTACTACCATTCGACGCATCCGGCGACGAAACGCCTGTTCACCTCGATGTCGTCGGCGGCAAAGGCCTGTCGCTCGTGAGGATGACGGCCGCCGGCTTTCCAGTGCCGCCTGGATTTGTGCTCACGACGTCGGCCTATCGGCAGTTCGTCGCGGACAACGGTCTGCAACAGACCATCATCGAACTGGCCAAACCGGCAATCGTTGGTCGCACCACGCCCTTCGATGCGGCCTCGGAACGCATTCACGCGCTATTTACCGAAACCGATCCTACCGATGAACTGAAGGCTGAAATCGGTGCGGCCTACGCGGCCTTCGGCCAGGGCGAGCCGCCGGTGGCGGTACGATCGTCGGCTAACGCCGAAGACCTGCCGGATCTGTCTTTCGCCGGCCAACACGACACCTATCTCAACGTTCGCGGAGTCGATGCCGTAATCGCGGCGGTGCGCAACTGTTGGGCGTCTTTGTGGGCCGTGCGGGCCATGTCCTACCGGCATGAGAATGGAATCGCCCAGCAAGCGGTCGCCATGGCGGTGGTGATCCAGCCCATGGTGGCCGCCGACGTATCGGGTGTTCTGTTTACCGCCAATCCGACGACCGGGGATCGGTCCGAGATGATCATCAATGCCAGCTTCGGCTTAGGGGAGGCGATTGTCGGCGGCCAAGTGACCCCGGACACGTTCATGGTCGACAGGGATACCCTGACGACGAAGGAAACCGTAATCGGCACCAAGGAACTCATGATCGTCTCTGCCGATGATCAGGGCACCAGCACCCGGGAATTGACCAGCGCCGAGCGGCAACAGTCGTCGTTGGCGGAGCCGGTCTTGAAGGAACTGGCACAACTCGCGACGGACGTCGAGCAGCATTTCGGCGGCGTCCCACAGGACATCGAGTGGGCGCTATCGGAAGCAAAACTGTCATTGTTGCAGTCACGCCCCATTACCAACCTGCCGCCGGCGCCGCTCAAGGACGTCAAATGGGAGGTGACGGAACCCGGCTCCAGGCTGGAGCGCGACCAGGTGGTGGAGTTCATGCCGGGCCCGTTGTCGCCGCTATTTCAAGACTTGTATCTCCCGGCCCTCGATGTGGCCTATTTCCTTATGAGGGTGTCAGGACCTGGGAGGGAGGTTGGTGGCGGCGGAGCAACGTATCGGCAGCTCGCAAAAGTGCTGGGGGGTCAGCACGCAGGTCAGTCGGTCGTGAATGGCTACGCCTACCGGCACTTCCCGCCACCGGGCAATCCATTCGTGCTACGACCCCAGGGGGCCCGAGCGCGGCGGGGTCGCTTCAACGTCCGCAGCGTGAGCCACGGATACCATGAGGGCCCGCGACAGTGGCGCCACGAGGAATTGCCGAAATACCTGGGGACCATCGAGCAATGGCGCCAGCTCGATGCGACAGCGGCGGAAGATGAGCGACTGCTGGCGGGGATACGTACGCTAAGTTGGGCGGATGCGCACTACTGGCGCTTCGTGGGCGAGGTGCTTGCATTCCCCCGACGTGCCGATGAGGCATTGCAGGAATTCCTGGCCGAACACGCACCGGACGCCCGTTTCACCAGCGGCATGCTGCTCGACGGATCGGGTTCGCCGACCATGCAGGCGCCAATTGACCTGTGGCGCATCGTCGAACGGATCCGGTCGGATTCCATGCTTGAGGACCTGGTCGTCTCGACGCCGGCATATCGGCTGCTCGACGCTCTGGACGGGAGCGCCGAGGGCCAACCGGTCGTCCAGGAGATCGCCCGATACCTGGCCAGGTACGGTCATCAGATCTACTCCCTCGACTACGCCGAAGCAACGCCATCCCAGCATCCGACCCAGGTGTTGTCGATGTTGAAGACCCACGTTTCCGACCGCGACCATTTCGACCGCGAGTACGATCCCGTCACGCAGCAGGCGGAAACCAGGGCCAAGCGACGGGCAGCGTTGCGCGAGGTGTCGCGGTACTTCCACGGCAGGCTCTGGTGGCGGTTTCGCTGGCGGCTGTTTTGGGCACAGCACTTCTATCCCAATCGGGATGAAAGCCAGTTCTATCTAGGCGCGGCGTGGCCGGTATTGCAGCGCCTCGCGCTGGAGCTTGGCCGACGCCTGATGACGGCTGGCACGTTTACCCGGCCCGATGATGTGTACTACCTGGATGCGAGTGAACTAGCGCAGGCAATCGAAGCCCATCGGGACGACAGGGCCGCGCCGGAACTCAAACGCAAGGCCATCGAACGCCGTGAACTCCGGGAAGCCCGCAAGCGCCTCTCGCCGCCGGTGACTATCCCACAACGAGCATCTTCGTCCGGGGAAGAAGAAGACTCGCCCAACATACTCAAGGGCGTCGCCGTCAGCCCCGGCAAGGTCACGGCGCCGGTCTGCGTAGTCCTTTCGCTGGCGGATTTCGATCAGATGCGACCGGGCAGCATTCTGGTGTGCCCGTTAACAACACCCGCCTGGACGCAGTTGTTCCCTTACGCCGTGGGTCTGGTGACGGATGTCGGCGGTATTACCGCCCATGGCTCCATCGTCGCCCGTGAATATGGCATCCCGGCGGTATTGGGCCTTGGTGATATCACCCAGCGCGTGTCCAGCGGGCAGTCGATCACGATCGACGGCGGTGCCGGCACCGTCACCATCGAGGACGGGGCGGCAGTCTCCGTGACGACCGTTGCCCGTGGCGCCAGTGGCCGGCCGGCTCCGGTGGTTGATGAGACGCCCGCTTTCATCGGCCTTGCCACCCCGTTGCCATTCAAGTTCTCGGAGAGACAGCGACTCCTTGGGCTAATGGCGCGTCCGTTCAAGGCGGCGTTCTATCACGCACTGCTCTTCATCTATTTCAAATTCGTGGGTCCAGGCGGCGGCCCCGCAGCACCTGCGGCCGGCCGGCAACGAACACGGAATCGGTCCCGACAATCCCCTCCCCTCGCCGCTCCCCCTCCCCCTCCCCTCGCCCCTCCCCCCTGACGAACTGACTGGCGAATGGGACTCGCGTTTGCCAAACGGCTGTTTGCGGTTCTGCTGGTGTCGTTTGCCACGATCCCCGGCATTGGAGCGTCTGATTCCGTGCCGGCGACCGGCACCTCGTCCGCCAGTATCGACGCGGATGGCGCCGTCGCCGCTTTGGATCTTGCCCGGACTTTTCGAGATGCCGCGAAGATCGACGACGCCATTGCCGAATACGAACGATCACTCAACCTCGAACCCACCCTGGTCGATGCCTGGTTGGAGCTTGTCTTGCTGCTGGCAGAGGTATCGCAGCATCAACGGGCCTTGGAGACGAGCGAACGCGCGGCGCGGCAACTGCCCAACGAACCCAAGATCCTGGCGAGGCTGGTCTTCAGCCTATCGGCGTCGCCGGATGAAGCCATCCGCAACGGCGAACGGGCGGTCGAAGTGGCGGAACGTTTATTCGAGATTGAAACGGCCTACGTGACCGCGCGGCTGGTGGCCGTATCGCATGCCGAGGCCGGGCACTGCCAAAACGCACTCGACTGGATGCAGAGGGCGATTGCGTTGGCAGAGGCGGAGTGGCAACACCCCTGGGTGCCGGGGCCGGTCCAGCAAGCCCAGGTTGTGCAGGCGTTGCAGCACCACAAGAGTGCCATCGCCAACTCGCCTGTTTGTGTAGGCGTTGCAGACGGTTTGCCGTCCACCGCCGGGCCCGTGGCCGATGACCACCCGGGGCGTGCTTATGCGCTGGAGTATTGCCAGTCGTGCCATCTCTTCGTGGAACCCGGGATGCTGCCCAAACAGATCTGGAAGGACTACGTCATTCCCAACATGGGCGCCTTTCTCGGCATGCACAACGCCGGGTACGACTACGACGTGTTCCCTGGCAAATCCGCAACGGAACAGCAAATCATCGCCGGTGCCAACGTCTATCCGGATGAGGCGCTAGTCCCGAAGGCGCACTGGGAGGCGATGGTGACGTACTTTCTGGACCGCGCACCCGCGTCACCGGCTCCCCGCGAATACGATCCCGAAGTCGAGATCGGTCTCGACCAATTCCGGGTCGTCGAGTTCGGGACATCCAGGAAAGCTCCGATGACCACGCTGGTACACATCGACGACGGTCGGCTGTTCGTGGGCGACTTCGAGCGTTCCAGTCTGACGGTGTTCGATGGCGCAGGTCGCGTCATTCAGGAACTAAACACACCCCATGCACCGATTGCCCTGCGCCGCCGCGACCGAGAACTGTGGGTTACCGATATCGGCAGCGTCTTTCCGTCCGATATGCCCAACGGCAACCTGCTTGTATTTCGCCAAGGGCACACCGACTACGGTTCCTCTGAGATCCGGCTCACCAAGCTGCAGCGACCGACCCACACCACCTACGGGGACGTCAATCAGGACGGTATCGAGGATCTCGTCGTGTCCGAGTTTGGTCATCGCGTTGGCCGGTTCATGTGGTACGAGGGCCGAAAGGAAGGCGGCTATACACCGCACGTCCTGCTGAACGAACCCGGCGCCATAACGTCCTATCTGCGCGATCTGGATGGCGACGGGCGGAAAGACATCGCCGTCGTGTTCGGGCAGAGCCGCGAAGGCATACACATCTTCTTCAATCTCGGCAACGGCTCGTTCCGTCACTCCCATGCGCTGCCTCTGCCACCCACCTACGGCAGCAACTTCTTCGCGCTCCATGACTTCAATGGTGACGGGCATGCCGACATTCTGGCCACCAACGGGGACAACGGCGACTATATGAACGCTTTTCCGAAGAACCATCACGGTATCCGGATTTACCTCAATGACGGCAACAACGTCTTTGTCGAGAGGCTCTTCTTTCCCCTGTACGGCGCCAGCAAGGCGCTCGCGGC
>JAKZRQ010000182.1:0-20508 GCA_047518105.1 Pseudomonadales bacterium
GTGTACACGGGGCCAAAAGACCCGCGAGGGCACGGCCAGCGCAGTCTGCAACCGGCATGATCGTTGGCATCGCGGTCAACTTCTTGAAACCATGAGCTCTTTTGACGCCGAGAAGCGGCCTGGTGAGAAATGCGGGCTAGCGACCCAGGCATGAAACGCGACCGCTCGGCGACTCGGGAGTCGAGACGCCGCTGGCTGGAGAGAGGAGTTCGGGAATGCGCGTGATGGTCATCGGCTCGGGCGGGCGCGAACACGCGCTGGCCTGGACGATTGCGCGGTCGGCGGCGGTGGAGGCGGTATTCGTCGCGCCGGGAAACCCGGGCACCGCGGCTGAAGCCAAGGTCGCCAACGTGGATCTGGATGGGGACGATTTCGATGCGTTGGTCTCCTTTGCCGAGCGCCGCGCCATCGACCTGACCATCGTCGGCCCGGAGGCGCCCTTGGTGGCCGGGATCCGGGACCACTTCGACGCCTGCGGTCTGCGCTGCTTCGGACCGTCGAAGGCCGCCGCGAGGCTCGAAGGGTCGAAGTCGTTCGCCAAGGAGTTCATGGCGCGTCACGGAATTCCCACCGCCCGATACGAGGTCTTCACCGATGCCGACGCTGCCGAGCGGTATTTGCGCCAACGCGGCGCACCCATCGTGGTCAAGGCGGACGGCCTGGCAGCGGGCAAGGGGGTCGTGGTCGCCGACGATGTGGACGAGGCCGTGGACGCCGCGCGCCGTATGCTGTCCGGCGAGGGTTTCGGCGATGCCGGACGCCAGGTCGTGATCGAGGAATTCATGGAAGGGGAAGAGGCGAGCTTCACCTGCATCTCGGACGGCAAGTGCGTGCTGCCGTTCGCCTCTTCCCAGGACCACAAGCGCCGTGACGACGGAGACAAGGGCCCGAATACGGGTGGAATGGGGGCCTATTCGCCGGCCCCGGTGGTTACCCGGGCGGTGCACGAGCGCATCATGGCCGAGGTCATCGAACCCACCATCCGAGGCGCAGCGGCCGAGGGCGCACCGTACCAGGGCTTTCTCTACGTAGGCCTGATGGTGGGCGCGGACGGCTCGGTCAAGGTGGTCGAGTTCAACTGCCGCTTCGGCGACCCGGAAGCCCAGCCGGTGCTGGCGCGACTGCGCTCGGACCTGGCCGAAGTTTGCCTTCGGGCGGTGAACGGCGAGGGTCTTGGGGGCGTCGGCCTGGACTGGGATCCGCGCCCGGCGCTCGGCGTCGTTCTCGCCGCAGGCGGCTATCCTCTTGCCTACGACCGGGGCGATCCCATCAGCGGACTCGACGACGACATCCCCGATACCAAGGTCCTGCACGCCGGAACGGCGTTGGCGGACGGCAGGATCGTCACTTCGGGTGGCCGGGTGCTTTGCACCGTTGGCCTGGGGAACGACATCGCCGAGGCGCAGCGGCGTGCCTACCAGCGGGCTTCGCGCATTCATTGGCGGGAAATGGCCTACCGGCGGGATATCGGATATCGCGCGCTCCAAAGGGCGATTGACTGACAGACGCAGACGTTCCTCCCAGGCACTCTTGGGCAATTTGCTACCCGAGGTGCCCTGTGCTCAACGAACTCAAAAAATTCAATCCCTTCCGTTCCCTCGACCGCGCAGCGCTTGCTGCCGTGGCGGAACACACGGACCGCCTGCGCCTGCCGGGAGAGCGATGGCTTCGACGGCGAGGCCAGCCGCTTTCGAGAGAACTGTTTCTCGTCGACGGCGTCGTGTCGGTGCGAGGCGAGAAGGGCGCGCAACGCATCACCGCCCGTTCCGCCCAGGGCGACTCCCTCAACGCCTGCGCCGAGACGGGCGCGGAGATCTCCACCGTCACCGCGGTGGAGGTGCTGGCGGTGGATCTTGCGCCGATCCGGCATCTGCTCGACGGTGGCGGTACAAGCGCGACGCCGACGGTTGCCGAGATCGATGGCTGGATGCACGCGCTCCTGCAGGGGCCGGTGATGCGCTGGTTTCCGCCAAACGTCTGGGTGCGGGTGCTGCGAGCGGGCGAGTTCCGAGTGGCGAGACAGGGCGAACTGATCGTGGCCGAAGGCGAAGTTGCGGACCGGGTGTTCGTGGTCGCCGCCGGCGTTGCCGCCTACGCGGGGGAACGCTTCGGTCCCGGCGGCTTCTTCGCGGAGGAGTCCGCGCTGCTGCAACGCCCGGCCGGGTCCGACGCGATCATGGAGACCGACGGCGCGCTGGTGTCGTTCGCCCGCGCGGACGTTCTCGAACTGCTCGCGGAGTACGACGCGCCACCGGTCGGCGAGCCCCAGCGCTTGGATCTGGACGCGTTGTCCGACGCTTCGGAGGACGAACTGCTCGCCAGCCTGGAACCCGCGACGCCCATCGCCGTGCGCGGCGCCGACGCGGCGCGCCGGTTGGTCGTTGCAGCGAAACTGATGCGTCGGGGATTCACGGTCGTTTGACGGCGCACGCGTGGCGGAGGCGTCGCACCCCGAGCAGCGGGTGCCGCCGCCGGCGGCGGTGGACGGGCTGCGCGCGCGCAGATCCACTGCCGCCGGTCTCGGCGTACCGGGCGACCGACCGCATGAGCTGCTTGATGGAATGCGGAACCTTGGGACGGGCGACCGCGCGCCCTCCGGGCGCGATAGCGTCGCCCCTGTACCATTTCCAACGCTCCGTGCCGAATTCGCCGCCAAGCCGGGCGCGGGCGATGTATTCGCGCAGGGTCGACACCTCGAGCAGGTCCGCCACCGGGCCGGCGAAGGAGGGCCGGCGAAGGAGGGCTGGAAGGAGGGCTGGAAGGATCGCTGGAAGGAAGGCTGGCAGGAGGACTGGCAGGAAGGCTGACAGGCTGGCAGGAGGACTGGCAGGAGGGCCGCGCCGACGCCCAGTTGGAGATGCTGCGGCGACACGCCACCCTGAAGTTCGACGCGGACACGGGCGGTCGCCTGGGCGCCCTGCTCGACGGCGTCTCCGACCAGGCCGCGTTCGACGAGCTGTCCGCAGCCATCGATGGAAGAAGTCCACGATCCGCAACGCGTTCGGGAACCAATCCCGGTACAGCCGCCGCAGCCATTCGGTGCCGTCGCCGAGGTACGCGCCGACGTCCTCGGGCGCGTAGCCGAGCGCCGCCAGTTCGCGCAGCAGCCGCCGCGCTCGCCATCCACCGTGCGACGGCGTCATCGATCCCTCGACGTCCAGCAGCCCTTCGCGCGACCGCAGGCTCGTCCCGCACGCGTCGCACGCATGCCGTCCCATCGACACCGACACCCGGCCCAGCGCCGTCTCCACCGGCGCCGCCTCGCGGCCCAGGTAGCGCATCCGTGCCCCGCACGCCAACCGCCGTCCATCGCCGCCACCGGCGATTGCACGCCGTGATGGCTTCGCAATGCCGGTGGCGAACCCCTCGGCCCCAACCGACCCCCACGCAAAGCCCGCTATCCAAGACTGGGTGAACATCCACAGCGAAACACATCCTTGACAACATGGATACTCACTTGGCATTGGACAAGGCTCCCATTGGCGCGACCGTGCTACTGTGGCGACAACGCGGAAGACCTGAACTGTCCCATGGAGACGAAGCGGCCCACCGCCCTAGCGGCCGAAGAGATTCTCGGCGGCTACTTCCCGGTGCTCGATCACGGTTTCGTCGCGCTGGTCGACTACATGGGCACGGACCAGGATATCGAGAGCGCCGCCCGGGTCAGCTATGGCGCCGGGACGCGCCGGGTGAGCCAGACCCGCGGCCTCATCCGATACCTGCAGCGCCATGCCCACACCACCCCGAGCGAGATGGTCGAGTTCAAGTTCCACTGCTCGATGCCGATGTTCGTCGCCCGCCAGTGGGTGCGGCACCGAACGGCGTCGGTCAACGAGTACAGCGCGCGCTACAGCCTGCTGCCGCTGTTGTTCTACGAGCCCGGCCATGCCCACTTCGCCTACCAGAGCAGCGTCAACAACCAGGGTCGGGAAGCGGCACCCGCGCCAGCCGAACTCCACTCCCGCGCCGTTGACCGATGGCAAGCCCTGCGCCGTCACGCGGCGGACACCTACGGCTGGTTGTTGGAAGAAGACGTGGCGCGGGAACTCGCCCGCATCGATCTGCCGTTGTCCACCTATACGCAGTGGTATTGGAAGATCGACTTGCACAACCTGCTGCACTTCCTGACGTTGCGGGTGGACGACCACGCCCAGTGGGAGATCCAGGAGTACGGTCGTGTCATGGCGGGCATGCTGCAACGGGTCGCGCCCCTGGCCTACGAAGCGTGGCTCGACTACAACGTGCTCGGCACGCGGCTGAGCTTCGCGGAGCGTTCGGCGCTCGCCAAGCTGCTGCGCCCAGACCAAGACGGCATCGCGGTGCGCGCAGGCGCATCCGGCCTCAACCGTGCGGAACTCGGCGAACTCGGACTTGCCGGGCGGGAAGTCCGGGAACTGCTCGCCAAGATCGAATCGCCGACGCGACCGGACTTCAGCCTCGACCTCGACGACATGCGAACCGCCGAAGAGATGGAGGCGAAGACGCTTTCGGCGGTACCGGCCCCCGAGCGGCGTGCACAAGACAGCTCCGGCTCGGGCTGAGCCGGGACCAGCCCCAGTCCCCGGGGTTCAGGACGACTGGCAGCGGACGGCGCCGGTTGCCGTGCTCTTCTTCCTGGGGCGCACCGCCAAGCGTCTGGTCAGCAATCTGGCCAACTTGGCCGCCTCCGCCGCAGGCTTGATCATATTGGTGAAGCAGCATGTCCTGCTGGCCGTATTCGTGGTCGGTCTCGGCTTGGCGGTGCTGATCACCGCAGCGGTGCTGAAGTACTGGTTCTTCCGGTTCAAGGTCGAGGAAGAACGCATCCGCATTCGCCAGGGCGTGTTGAAGAAGACCCAACTCGACATGCGTTTCGAACGAATCCAGGGCGTCGGCATAGAGCAAGGCCCGATCTATCGGCTTCTCGATCTCGTGACGGTCCGCTTCACCACTGCCGGCGCGGCGGGCGGCGAGGGCCATCTTCCGGCGGTGAAGCCGGCGTTTGCCGCGGCCTTGCGCGAGCGGATCGGCAGCCGGCGGTCGCTGGTCGAAGCACCGGCCGAGTCCCACGACAGGAGTGTCCTCGTTCGCCTCCGGACCCGGGATCTGATCTGCGTCGGCTTGACGGATCCGCGCGTCCTCCAATTCGCGTTGCTCGGCACGGCGTTCATGCCAGCGCTTGGCCGGGCTTTCGGTGATGTGTTCGACGCCGCAGGCGAGGTGCTGCGGGAGACGCTGGCCCGATTCGAGGGATTCGGCCCCCTCGTCGGCGTGGCGATCGCCTTGGGCGCTCTCTTCGTCGTCGTTGCGGCAATCGCCCTGGGGTCCATCGTTTTCGCGCTGCTTCGCTATCACGGCTACGAACTCAGTTTGGAGCACCGCGCGTTCAGGTCGCGGGCCGGACTTTTCACGCGCAAGGAAGTGGTTGTGGAGGCCACGAAGATCCAACAGCTTTGCCTCGTGCAGGGCGTGCGCATGCGCGCCATGCGTCGTTTTCGACTGGACGCCCGGTCGGCGACCGCCGGTCATGGCTCTGCCGAGCGCGCCGACGGCGCCGAGAAGCTGACCGTCCCGTTGCTCGGCGAGAGCGCGGTGGAGGAACTCCGGGAACGCGTGTTTGCGTCCGAGGGCCAGGGGTTGCGGCTGCTTCCAGCGAGCGAGGGCTTCGCCTCCGTTTCTCCGGTCTCCATCTGGCCGGGCGCCCTTTGGTTCGGCATCGTGCCGGCGCTAGCCGGTGCGCTGGTCCTCTCGGCAACGGTCGGGGCCGTCGGGCTTTGGTGCCTCGCATGGGCCGTGGTCGCGACGTTGATCGCCTGGCAGCGTTGGCGGCATCGCGGTTACCTCCACGACGACGAGGGACTGGTCAGCCGATCGGGCTTGCTCGGCTACCGTGTGGACGCGTTCCTGTTCCGCAAGGTGCAGCGGGTGACGGTGACGCAGTCACCGCTTGAGCGGCGCAACGGACTTGCCGGGCTGCGGGTGGATCTCGCCTCCGGCCAGGTCTCGGTGCCCTTTATCGAGCACGAGACAGCGAGGCGGCTGTGCAACTACATTCTCTTCAAGGCCGAGTCGAGCCAGACGCCCTGGTATTGACCGTTTTGCCGGTCGATCCAAGTGCCGCTCCGTCAGGGCCGCATCGAAAACCGGATCGGCCCCTTCAATTCGTCCAGCCGCGGCTGGATCCAGTCGATCCAGCGGCATAGCACCGGGCGGGTCTCGCGCGGGTCGATGAGTTCGTGTACGGCGAACGATTCCGCGCGGGGATAGGGCGAGCGGGCGTTGCGCAGCCGGTCCTCCAGTTCCCGGCGCTTGGCTTCGGGATCGTCGGCGGCGTCGATCTCGCGGTGGAAGGCGACGGCGACGCCACCTTCAAGGGGTAGCGCGCCAGTTTCGACGGACGGCCAGGCAAGGACGTAGTTGTCCGGCGCGTAGTGGGCGGCTGTGGCCACCCCGAAGCCCTTGTGGATCTGGATCGCCGCCCACGGGACGCTGGCCTGGGCGGCGGCGCAAACCGCCGCCATGCCGTAGCGGATGGTCCCGTTGCGCTCGGCCTCGGGGCCGATCATGAAGCCGGGCTGGTCGATGAAGTTGACGATGGGCAGGTGGAAGGTATCGCACAACTCCACGAAGCGGCGGTATTTCTGGCCCGCCTCGGCGGTCATCGCGCCGGCGTAGACGCGGTTGTCGTTGGCGAGCACGCCGACGGGTTGGCCGTCCAGGCGCGCAAGGCCGGCGATCTGGCTGGTGCCGTAGCCCGGCGCAAGTTCGAAGAACGAGTCCTGGTCCATGATCATGGTTAGGATCTCGCGCATGTCGAATGGCTCGTTGGAGTCCCGAGGGACGGCCGTCAGGAGTTCCTCCTCCATGCGTTGCGGGTCGTCTTCGGATGCCACCCGCGGGGCGCGCTGGTGGATGTTCGAGGGCAGGTAGCTCAAGAACCGCCGCACTTGGCGGAAGAGGTCGTACTCGTCCTCGGCGACATTGTCGACGATGCCGCTCTTGGCGTGAATGTGGGCGCCGCCGAGTTCGTCCTTGGTGAGGCGGATGCCAAGAGCGCGCTCCACCAGCGCCGGACCGCCGATCATCACCTGGGCCGTGTGGCGCGTCATGACCGAGAAGTGCGACGCGACCAAACGCCCGGCAGGAAAACCGGCGACCGCGCCGGCGGCCATGGACACCACGGGAACCTCGCCCATGGCATCGGCGATGATCCGGAAGCGCGGCGTCGCGTAGACCGGTTCGCCGGCGGTCCCGCCGCGCCGGCCACCGCCCTTGACGCTGCCGCCTCCCCCTTCCAGGGAACGCACCAGCGGCATCTTGTATTGCACGGCGAGGTGTTCGGCGTAGATGCTCTTGCGCAGTCCGGCCGCGTTCGGCGAGCCGCCCTTCAAGGTGAAGTCCTCGCCGCCGACCACCACCCGACGGCCCTCGATGCGACCGAAACCGACGACGTAGTTGGCCGGGACGAAGCCCGTCAGTTTGTCGTCGTCGTCGTAGTCGGGGATGGCCGTGGCCTGGCCTTGCTCCTGGAACGTGCCCGCATCGAGCAGGGCGTCGATCCGTTCGCGGATGGTCAGCCGGCCGCGGGCGTGCTGCTTGGCGATGCCGTCCTTGCCGCCTTGAAGTTTGGCCAATCGACGACGGCGGTGGATCTCCCGGACTTCCTCTTCCCAACTCATGGTCAAGCGGTCCTTGCCGGCTCAGGTCTCCATGACGGCGATGACCTGATCCTCCTGGACGGAATCCTCTACCGCCACCCGGAGTTCCGCGACGGTGCCAGCCTCGGGCGCCTCCACCGGGATCTCCATCTTCATGGACTCCAGGATCATCAACACCTCGCCCGCGCCGACGCTGGCGCCGGCCTCGACTTCGACCTTCCAGACGTTGCCGGTGACTTCGCTTTCGATTTCGAGCCGCGCCATGTTCCCTCCATGCCCTTTGCGAGCGGGCGTTTATAGCAGATCGTCGAACAAGATGGGTATGCCGGCCCGGGGCGCCCCTGGATTGGCGACAGGTGGGGCGGGCCGAACATCGCGACGGCAAGCCCGGTCACAAGAGACTCTCCAGCAAGCCGGTGTGCAGCCGTCCCGCGATGAATGGCTCGCTGCCGAGGACGCGCTGCAGCAGTTCGCGGTTGGTCGCGATGCCCCGGATCTCGAACGCTTTGACGCCGACGAGCGTGCGGCCGATGGCCTGCTCGCGGGTCGCGCCGGTACCGATCACCTTGGCCAGCAACGGGTCGAAGTAGGGCGTCACCCATTGGCCTTCGGCGTACCCGGATTCGATCCGCACGCCGGTCATCGCCGGCGGCCGATAGGCGGTCAAGCGACCGGTCGATGGCAGCATCCGGCGCGAATCTTCCGCGTAGATCCGCGCCTCGACCGCGTGTCCCTCCGCCCGGATCGAGGCGGGCAGAACGTGCGCGAGCTTCGCCCCCGCGGCAATGCGGATCTGGGCGGCAACGAGATCGATGCCGGTGATCTCCTCGGTGACGCCATGCTCGACCTGCAGTCGGGTATTCACTTCGAGAAAACCGAAAGCGTCGTTGGCGTGGAGTGTTTCCACGGTACCCAAGCTGTCGTAGCCGGCGAGCGCGTCCACTGCCGCCGCTTCGATCCGGGCCAGCTCGGTGCGATCAAGCCCGGGTGCCGGTGCTTCCTCGATCACCTTCTGGTGGCGTCGCTGCACGGAGCATTCGCGCTCCAGGACCCCGGCCACGGCCTCCCCATCGCCGATGACCTGGAACTCGACGTGTCTTGGTTCTCGAAGCAAGGCCTCCAGGTAGATGGCGTCGTTGCCGAATGCGTTCGCTGCTTGCGCGCGTGCGGTCGCAAACGCGCTGGCGAGTTGGGATTCGCTGGTCACCTCGACCATGCCGATGCCCCCGCCGCCTGCTGCGGCCTTCAGCAATACCGGAAAGCCTAGGTCGCGCGCCGCCTCGAGAAGTGCATCCGCATCCTTGTGCACCTCCGTGCCGCCATGCATCGGGAACCCCGCCCGGGCCATCGCCCGGCGGGCCTGGGTCTTATCGCCCAAGGTCTCGATCCAATGCGCGTCCGGGCCGATGAAGCGGATGCCGGCGTCGTTCACGGCCCGGGCGAAGTCGGCGTTCTCGGCGAGGAATCCGTAGCCCGGATGCAGGGCGTCGCAGCCGGACTGCCGGGCCGCGTCGATCAGACCGGCCGCGTTCAGGTAGGTGTCCTGGGCGCGATAGCCGGGCAGGCGGGCGGTTGCGGTGGCTTCCGCGAGATGGGGCGCGGCGCTGTCTATGTCGGCGTAGGCGGCGACGCTGTCGATGCCGATTTCCGTACACGCCCGCACCACCCGACGCGCCACGGCGGCGCGGTTCGCCACGAAGACGCGGTCAAACACCGGGTGCCGCCCGGTAGTCGTCGAGTTCCCGCCAAGCGACGACAAAGCCGCCGAGCTTGCCGCCGCGCGGCGTCCTCCGCCCATGGCGGGCGGCATCTTCCACGACTGCGAGAACCGCGGCGATGTCCGTGCGCGGCAACTGGATCTCGAACATGTCCGTATCGGGGCCGCCCTTATGGCCCGGCGGCTTCGGCAACGGCGAGCCGGTCGTTGCAGCGATTAAAGCGGCACGCAGCGTGCCGCACAGCAGGGCCGAGGTCTCCGTTAGCATCCAGCGCGACAACACATCCGGTCGGTCGCACAGCGCCTTGTAGCGTTGCCAGTCGATGGGTGGGGCCGGCTTCAGTGATGGAAGAGCCGCAGCCCGGTATGGACCATGGCGATGCCATGCTCGCCGCATGCCGCGGTGACCTCGGCATCCCGTGTCGAGCCGCCCGGCTGGGCGATGAAAGCCACGCCGTGCTTGTGCGCCTGGTCCACGTTGTCGCGAAATGGAACGAAACCGTCGCTGACCAGGGAAACGCCTGCGAGCTTCGCGATCCAATCGGCGCGCTCGTCCCCGGTGAGTGGCGCCGGAGGCTTGCCGGTCAGCGCGTCGGCGAAGGCGTCGCGTTCTTCCGCCGCCATGTCGCCCTCGACATAGCGCACCCGCCAGTTGATCCGTTCCTGGCGCTTCACGCCGGGGGCGAATTCGAGACCGAGCACCTTGGGGTGGCGGGTGAGATGCCAGACGTCCGCCTTGGTGCCCGCGAGCTTGGTGCAATCGACACGGGATTGCTGGCCGGCGCCGATGCCGATCATCTGGCCGTCCAAGGCGTAGCCGACCGAATTCGACTGGGTGTATTTCAGCGTAACGAGGCCGAGCAGCAGGTCGCGCCTGGCATCGCTGGTGAGTTCACCGCAAACGGCGTGGTCGAGATCGGCCGTCCCCAGGCGATATTGGTTGCGCTCCTGGACGAGGGTGACGCCGAAGACCTCGCGAGATTCGAGATCCGGAGGCCGGTAGGCGGGATTGGCCTCGATGACGACGAAAGTGCCGCCCTTCTTTGCCGCCAGCAGCGCCAGCGTGCCGTCTTCGAATCCCGGTGCAATGACGCCGTCGCTGACAACGCCCTTCAGGTAGTCGGCCGTTGCGGCATCCACCGGGTGGGACAATGCCACGAAGTCGCCGAACGAGGACTTCGGATCGGCGCCGCGGGCGCGCACGTAGGCCGTAGCGAGTGGCGAGAGATCACGGCCCGTCACCTCGTAGACCTGGCGCAAGTCCTCGGACAACGGCACGCCGACCGCAGCGCCTGCGGGCGAGACGTGCTTGAACGAAGTCGCGGCCGGCAGTTGCAGGGCTCCGGCGAGCTCGTCGACGAGCTGCCAGGCGTTCAATGCGTCCAGCATGTTGACCATCGAGGGCTTGCTGGCCAGGACGCGTACCGCGCCCGATTGCGCCGACCCGCTGAGGAAGAATGCGCCCGTGTCGAAGGTCGCATTCCCTTGGTGCGGATTGCACCCGTATCTGAGCGGGTTCGGCACGAGTCTTCCTGAACGCGGGGAAACGGCTCCTCAAGAACGGCGGCTGAACAGATCGCTTCCGGTCAGGTGCCGGTAGGCTTCCAGGTATCGGGACATCGTGTTGTCCACCACGTCGCGCGGCAACGCGGGGCCCGGCGGCGTCTTGTCCCATTGGCCATCGGCGACCAGGGTCTCCAGGTAGTTGCGCACGTACTGCTTGTCGAAGCTCGGCTGCTCGCCGCCGGGCTGCCACTGGTCTGCGGGCCAGAACCGGGAGCTGTCGGGGGTGAATATCTCGTCGATCAAGAGCGGCTCGTCGAGCCCCTCGACCACGCCGAACTCGAACTTGGTGTCGGCCACCACGATCCCTCGGGCACCCGCGTAGTCGCGCGCGAGCCGGTACAGGACGAGGGTCTTGTCCTGCAGCCAGAACATGGTTTCTTCGCCGACGATCTCGGCCCCCTCGGCGAAGCTGATGTTTTCGTCGTGGCCGGTCTCCGCCTTGGTCGACGGGGTGAACAGCGGTGTTTGCAGTCGGTCGCCGTTCCGGAGTCCTTCGGGCAGGTCGATGCCGCAGACCCGACCGGTTCGCTGGTAGTCCTTCCAGCCGCTGCCGGCGAGGTAGCCGCGGGCAATGCACTCCACCGGGAGCACCGTCGTCTTTCGACAGAGCATGATGCGCCCGTCGAGCCGCTCCCGTTCGTCGTCGCTGAGCCCCGGCACGTCGGCGGCATCCGTGGAGATCAGGTGATGGTCGACTACCCCGACGAAGTGGTCGAACCAGAACCTCGAAATCTGCGTCAGCACCACGCCCTTGCCGGCGGGTCCGTTGGCGAGCACCACGTCGAAGGCGCTGATGCGGTCGGTCGCGATGATGAGCAACGCGCTGCTGCCGTCCGGCATTTCCACGTCGTAGAGGTCGCGGACCTTGCCGCTGCGTTTGTTGGGGAGACTTAGATTCGTCTCCATCACCAGTTGGGGCAATGCGGTCTCCTGAAATTCCCGGTGTTGGCATTCCGGCGCCGCGTGCGCGAATCGCCGTCCTGGAACGGTGAAGATTGCTTGACTTGCTCTCCCACTGCAACGTCGGTGTGGCTAGCCCGCATTTCTCACCAGGGGCCGTGATGATCGCGGAGGATTTTGGCCCCGTGTACACACGGCCCGTGAGTACACGGGGCCAAAAGACCCGCGAGGGCGCGGCCAGCGCAGTCCGCCATCGGCACGATCATCGACATCGCGGTCAAACTAGTGAAACCCAAGAGCTTTTTGACGCCGACAAGCGGCCTGGTGAGAAATGCGGGCTAGTCCATGCCCTGTGAGGGTAGTCCGTACATTCGGCTACAGTCCCTATCCAAGTCGCAGGGGATGAGATCCACCACCAACGGACCTCCATCCCAGTCTGACACTATCGCACGCTGGTGGCCCAAGCGATGGAACGTCACTCCATTCGTGGATTCCCCCAGCGGTAGCGGCAGGTCAACGGAGACTTCCTGCTGGCCTCGCTGACGCATCAATTCGATGTCGACCAGTCGTCTCTTGCCGGCGCACGGTCCTTCGACCAGCCAACCACGGTAACGCGTTATTCGGGGTGCGGCGGCTCTTGGGGAGGCGAACGAGGATCGCAAAACCCCGGTTCGCGTCATGGGGACCAAATCCCCGTTTGGACCGTACTTGAGGCGCACTGTCCAACGCGAAGTGAGGGTGAAACGGGTGTCCAGCGCATCATTCGGGGACATCGTGGACATCCCGACCGAGTCAGAATCGAAATTGAATGCCCAGCTTGAACGCGTTGTTGAGATCATCCTCGTCGGTGAAGTACCTCGTGTAGTTGCCGAGGACGAAGAGTCTTCTTGTCAGGGCCTGTTTTACTTCAAACGACGCGACGGGGCCGACGCTGGTCTCCGTTACCGACACCGAGTTGTCAGCGTCGAGCTCGACCCGGCTCGAAAGAGACGAAACCGCGACACCCACCTTCGTCGACGCCGAAAGCTTCTCGCCCAGCCTGAACTGCCTTGCTATGACCACCGAAGCGAAGTTGCTCTTGAAATCGGCTTTTGGGTACGTCTGCGCGCCGTCCGTTGTCGGAACAAAAGTGCTCTTGGGTCCAAGCTGCACAAATGACTCGACAGACCAGTTCTGGTTCAGCGAGTAGCCCACGCCCACATCCGGCGACAACAGCGCGTCCGACAACTGGTAGCCGTTGGCCCCACGAGGAACATTACGGACTCGGACTCCCTCGAAGCCTTCGAATACCGTTTGGGAAAGCGTAACGAACCATCTGCTAGTAGCCGAAGAGTTACTCGTATCCGAAGAGTCGCCCGGCTCCGCCGCGCCGACCACTGAAGTGACGACTGAGACGAGCACAACCAAAGCCCAATATCGGTGCATCTTCATCCGTCCTATCCGGCCCGGCCGATCTGGTCCCGGCGACACCATCTTTTGTAGGTGTCACTCTATCACCAAACTAACACGACGTGCTCGGACGGGGGTAGTGTATCAGTTTGACTTTTCTTGCCGCTTGGCATACTTCGTGCCTTTGGCGGGTCCGGGTTTCTTGGGCGGGGGTGCGTAGGCGTCCATCAGGCCGACGATCCATTCGCAGTCGTGTAGCGTGGCGCTCAACCCGGCTTCCATCGCGGGCGTGACGCGCAGCGTCTTGTGGATGCGGCAGAAGTTGTAGTGCAGCGTGTAGAGGTTGACCATCGCGACGTGCTTCTCGACCTTCTTGCTGAATCCGTTGGTCAGCCGAGTGAAGCGGCGCATACCCATTCGCATCGTGAGGTTGTGGCGTTCGACGTATGACGTGTTCGCCTTCCGCATATCCGGGTTGCCTTCGACGCGGCGCTTCTCGACCTTCGTGCAGACCGGCGGGCTGTAGCGGCGCTCGTTGTCCTCGCCGGGTAGCTTGCCGTATTCCTTGATCACTTGGGCGAAGTCCACGTCGCCGCCGAACGCACCCTCAACGGCCCCGACATAGGAACTCAGGCCGTCCGTCGAGATTTGCGGGCGATCCGCCAGCCGTCCGCGCAGATCGTCCATGAAGGCGATGGCGGACTGGCCGTCACGGTCGCCGCTGACCAGGTAGGAGACGATGAGCTTGGACTGCGCGTCGATGGCCGTGAACGTCCAGGCATCCCCTGCGCCGTCCGGTGCGGACTTGGCGCGGGACACGGCCCGTTGCTTGGCGTAGACGAAGGCCCATATCTCGTCGCACTCGATGCGGCGGTTGCCCTCGATGCCGTGAACGTGGGAGTGGTGGTAGGCGGCGGCTGCGTTGCCAGCGTCCGTCAGGAGCTTGGCGACCGTGTTGATGCTGACGCCGGTGATGCGCGTTATCGCGCGCATGGACACGCGCTCTACCAGCATCGAAATGACCTGTGCGCGTTGCGCTGTAGACAATCTGTTCATGCGGGTAATTGTCCCGCATGAACAGCTACAAGTCAAGCATAAACGTCAGTTTGTTATTGTGCTTCTAGCTCCTAGATCGCCAGCGAATATGACAATACGGTTGGCTCCTCATCCTTGACCTCCTGAGCGATGAACTGTTGCTCGCCATACTTTTCGGTCCCGTAGCGAACAGCTACCTCTATGTCGTCAAAGAACTCCACGGGCTTGCGATCATGGAAAATCACGATCATGCCGGCGTGGGCTTTCGTCAAGGACGGTAGCTCGTCCAAGAACGCATCGTAGTCAAGCTTCTGGTTATATGCTGCCATCATTTCCTCCTTCGGCCAGACGTCCTCTTTGTCTTATGTGAACTCCTGTCAATGCCTTCGTGTAGGGTTTGTGCCGGGCGACTCGAAGCGAATCGCCTTGCCACCATGGGGGTGACGATAGGAGAACCAAAGCCCTCCTTGTTCGTCAGCAGTGATCGCCGCATCACCGCGGCAAATGATGTCCATGCCGATAAGCACATCGACATCTCCTAGTTGATCGTCCCTTTCAAGTCTTACTATTTCGGTGGAGTGGAACGTAACCCCACCAGTGGTCTGCATACTGATGCTCGCTAGGTAAACCGGTCTTGTTTGGACAATACCATCGACGCCTCGGTTCTTGCAGAAACCGTGCGATTTCAGCTGCGTGTTCTCTATCACTCGCGGAACGACAGTAGTACGCTCCGCGCCCGTGTCCCACACGGCAGTGAATCTGGTGCCACCAAAAGCCGTAACGTTGACCTTGCCAGTCACATCGTCGCGACTGATCGGGGTGGCTATGCCAACTTGCGACACGATTCTCTGGCGTTGATCTAAGCGGAATGTGGTTACAGCAGGCTTGCCTGCCTTCAAGATTCGGCCCACCGCGCAACGGCGGCTTTCTTTGCGATTTCGCTCCGGCGTTCCGCACTTATTGCTTCCGCGCGTGCTTCGCCGCCTTTCTGCCCGCCCTTGCGCTGGCCTTCGTTGACGTAGGTTTCCTCGGCTTCGCCGGTGGCGACGCGCATCATGTGCACTGCGTTGGTGATCACGTCCGCCGGTCGCTTCTCTCCGTTCGGTCCTGTCGGCATATAGGTTCCTCCCCTCTAGGGCGAGCATAAGCCTGTTGATAACCACTGTGGAAGTCGATAAACGTACAGCGCAAAAGTCAAACTGATACACTACGCGGACGGGGGTGTGCGACAAAAGTTGGTGAGTGAACACTGACCTTCTCATGCGGCCAACCGCAAGCGGTCGTCCCGGTAGTCTTCGAACCGGCCGCGCGGGCGCAGCGGATCCAGAGCACGCGGTTGGCGCCGGTCGACGACGACGCCCCGGCGCATCCCGAGCCGACGGGCGGTCCCGCGCGAGATGCTCGTCGCCGCGCATCCGGTCGCCGCGCCGCGTTCGGGGACCGTTCCTCGAGACGCCGGGAGACGCGGGGAAGTCCCCCACGAAGGGGCGATTCCTACAGCGGGTCGGGCGGATCTCCGATATTCGGCGGCGGCGACGTCGAATATCGTCTACGCGCATGAAGAACGTGAACTACGACGCGGGCTGGAGACATCTACTTGGCCTGCCGGTCATGATGGAGCACCTGCTGCGCGGCTTCGCCGGCCCGGTGGCGGACCTGCTCGAGGTGTCGACCCTGCGCGAATACATCGCCCGCGCCGGGCTTGGCGGCGAATTCGGCACGGGACGTCGTAGGGGCGACGCCGTCGCCCGTCCCGAGCTACGAAGGCGTTGCCTGCAAGAGGCTGCGGCGGCAGGCCGCGCCGACACGCAGTTGGCGATGCTGCGGCGACAGGCCACCCTGAAGTTCGACGCGGACACGGGCAGTCGTCTGGGCGCCCTGCTCGACGGCGTCTCCGACCAGGCTGCGTTCGACGAGCGCGGCCATCGTCAACGGCACCACGCCGGCCGGCCTTCTCGAATGCGCCGCCGATGCGCGCCGGCGCGCCGCGAACCGAAACTCCCGGCCGCGAGGATCCGACGAGATTTGACGGGCGACGGGCATGGCGGGCGTCCCCCGAGCGGCGGGCGTCCCCGATGGGTTCCCAACACCGCACCGCAACCGACAGTCCGATGTTGGCGGACACTCACCAAGAAGTTGTCGCACACTGCTGGTCCCACGTCGTCCGAGACAGGAGACCGCCCGGGATCGCAGACGCGCGTTGCCCACCACCTCCCAAACGTTGATTTTGGGGACCACGGTCGGGCCAGCCCGCGGACATCCGCACCGCTTCGATCGACGGTTGCGGGGCACCAACGCCGTGGTCGAGATTCTCGGCGCAGTGTTATAGGCTCGCAGTATGGATTCGACCCGGAAATCGTCGACAAGGTCGATAAGGTCCACAAGAAGGTTGCGCAACCACGCTGCCATCGGGTTGCGGTTCGTCTTTCGGGGATCGAAGTGACACTGGCGCGCCGACTCGGCTCTTGCCTGCTCGCGGTCACCGTGTTCGGCGTTGTGGCGTGTCAGAGCCCGCCGCCCGAAGCGGAGACCCCGAAGCCGAAGAAGAGAAGGCCGCTCGACGTGGAGAGCATCTACTACGATCAACCGCGCTTGGTCCAAGCCGCTCTGGACGGTGTTCGACCGTCCGAGCCGGACGTGGCGGAAACCTACTTCGTGGGCTTCGGCTCCTATGCTGCGGAGGATGTGTTCGAGAACGAGGTCAAACATGTGGAGGCCCTGTTCCGGGAACGGTTCGGTGCCGAGGGCCGTAGTGCGATGCTAATCAACAGCCGCAAGACGCTCGACGAACTGCCGCTTGCGAACGGCCCGAACCTGCGCACCGTACTCGAGGGTATGGCGTCCAAGATGGGATCGGAGGACTTGCTTTTCCTGCACATGACTTCCCATGGCTCCAGCAAGCACAGGTTCGCGGTGCGTTTCGAGAACCTCCGCTTGAACAACCTGTTCGCCAAGGATATCGGCAAGATCGTCAACGAAGCGGGGTTGCCGTGGCGGGTGGTGGTGGTCTCCGCGTGTTTCTCCGGCGGCTACATCGAGTCCCTCAAGTCGCCCCGCGCCTTGGTGATCACTGCCGCGAGCGCCAAGCGTACGTCGTTTGGGTGCGCCAACGGGCGCGAGTACACCTATTTCGGCGAGGCCCTCTACCGCGACACGTTGAACGACGGCACCCACGACGACTTCCGCGATGCGTTCGAACGCGCCGCGTCGATCGTCCGGGAACGCGAGGAGAACGAGGGATTCAAGCCCTCGGAGCCGCAGATCTGGGTGGGCGGGGAGATCGCTGACAAGCTGGCCCATGCCTGGAACGCGGCCCCCGAGTCAAACGCGGATTCTGCGTCGGGTTCGGGCTCTGCGCCAGCCACGGACGCCGTCCCAGCCACGGACTCGGTCCCAGCCGCGGACTCGGTCCCAGCCGCGGACTCGGTCCCAGCCGCGGACTCGGTCCCAGCCGCGGACTCGGTCCCAGCCGCGGACTCGGTCCCAGCCGCGGACTCGGTCCCAGCCGCAGACCCCGCCCCGGCTGCGGACCCCGCCCCGCACGCGGACTCGGTGTCCCAAGCGGGCTCCGCGCCGCACGCGGACCCCGTCCGAGCCGGCGACGGCGCCGTCACGGTGCCTTGAGCTGGGTCCTGGCGATCCGCACCAAGGTCTGTAGGCGCAATTCGTCCTCCACCGCCTTCGACTCCGGCAATCCGGCGAGGTTTCGCGTCTCACGGGGATCGTCGCCACGGTCGAACAACAGATAGCACTCGCCCTCGCGGTTGAGCGCCATCTTCCAGTCTGCGGTCATCAACATGAATTCGCCGCGGAATTCCGAGCCGACCTCCTTGCGGTGGCCGCCGCCGGCCTCAAGCGCGGGACATAGCGAGCGCGCGAACTGGCGGTGCTCCAACGCGCCGCCAGCGAGTTCCACCAGGGTCGGTCCCAAGTCGCAGTTTTCGACGAGAACGTCGCTCACCAGGCCGCCGTTGGCGGCGGTTGCGGGGGTACGCACGAGCATCGGCACCCGCAACGCGCCGTCGAGGAAGTTGATCTTGTAGATGAGGCCCCAGTCGCCGTTCATCTCGCCGTGGTCGGACGTGAACGCGATCACCGTGTTGGCGAGTTCGCCCCGTTGCTCGATCACCTCGAGGATTTCGCCGATCTGGTCATCGATCAGGGTGACGTTGCCCGCGTAGTTGGCGCGCATGGCGGCCTCGTCGCCAGGATCGAAGGTGGGCGATGACCGTTCCATGTGGTAGTCGAGCCAGCCCCGGGGTCGGGGATGGTCGTTGGCGGGGCGGGGCACGGGAACCGGCATCGCTTCCGGTGCGTACATGCTGGCGTAGGGCTCCGGCGCGTCCCAGGGCTCGTGCGGCCCGCCGAAGCTGACCCAGCAGAACCAGGGTTCGTCTCGGTCGTAGCCTTCAAGGTAGTGTTTCGCTTGCTGGCCGACATAGACATCCGCGTACTCGTCAAGCGGCAGGACCGAAGGTCGGGCGACGTGCGGCTTGTTTGCCAGGCGGTCGGCGACATCCGCGCGATACGCTTCAAGAAGCCCTTTGTCCTGCCAGCGGGCGGTCATGTGGCTCATCACCTTGGCGCTGGCGCGGGGGCCGCCGATCTCGTCGACGTCGTCCAGGCCGTAGGCGTGTAGCAGGTGCTCGCGCTCGCGCAGATCGCCGCGGTGCGGATGCAGATGGGTCTTGCCGAACAGGCTGGTGCGGTAGCCGAGATCCTGGATGGCGCGCATCCAGGTCGGCGCGTCGGGCGCCAGGGTGTAGTCAAGGTTGTTCCACACCGCGTTGTTGTGCGGGTAGCGTCCGGTCGCGAGGGTCACCCGCGCCGGAATGCAGATCGGCGTGGTGGTGACGCACTCGGTGAAGCGCACGCCTTCGGCAGCGATCCGGTCGAGTGCCGGGGTCTTCACCCAGTTGCCGCTTGAGCCCATGGCGTCCCAGCGTTGCTGGTCGGTCATTACGAACAGAATATTGGGATTGGTCATGTCGCTTGGGATACTCTTGGTTGTTCGGGATAGGAGCGTCGCGCGATGGCGGACCAAATTCAACGGATGCGGACGGATGCGGGGTTCATCGCGGCCCTGGACCAGAGCGGCGGCAGCACGCCGAAGGCGCTCAAGCTCTACGGCATCGACGAGTCGGCCTATGCGAACGACGAGGAAATGTTCGCGCTGGTACACGTCATGCGCACCCGGATCATGACCAACCCGCGTTTCGACGGCGGCCGCGTGCTCGGCGCGATCCTGTTCCAGAACACCCTGGACGGGGAGGTGGCCGGCGTTCCGACCAGCGAGTACCTCTGGCGCGAGAAGCGCATCCTGCCGTTCTTGAAGGTCGACTACGGTCTCGCGGACGAGCACGAGGGGGTGCAGTTGATGAAGCCGGTGCCCGACCTCGGTGAACGGCTGCCGCTGGCGCGGCAGAAGAGCGTCTTCGGCACCAAGATGCGTTCCGTGGTCAAGTCCTTGAATGCGGACGGCATCGCTGCCGTGGTGGCGCAGCAGTTCGCCCTGGCCGACGAGATCCGGGCCCACGGCCTCGTGCCCATCATCGAACCGGAAGTGGATATCCACGCGCCGGACAAGGGTGCCTGCGAGGCGATCCTGCGGGATCGACTGCGCGAGGGGCTCCACCGGATGGCGGGCGAGCTGCCGGTGATGTTCAAGCTGACGCTGCCGGAGCAAGCCGACTACTACCGCGAGTTCTGCTCGCATCCCAAGGTGCTTCGCGTGGTCGCCCTGTCCGGCGGCTATTCGCGCGATGTGGCAAACGAGAAACTCGCTGCCAATCGGGGCGTCATCGCGAGTTTTTCGCGCGCCCTGACCGAGGGACTGCACGTCGATCTCGACGATGCGGCGTTCACCGCCATGCTGGACGCCGCCATCTCGAGTATCGCTGAGGCATCCGCCAGCTAGTGTTCCGATTCCGAACTACCGTGGCACACCGTACGACCTTTCGGCTTGCACGACAGCAACGCAAAGCGAAGATGCGCCGCCTTCAAGCACCCGCGGAAGTCGGTCTCAAACGCGCCCACGGGCGCGCACTAGATTCCTTGAGCACGCCGAATGTTGACACTTGAGTTGCATTTCGAACGAAGCCCGGAGAATGCGTAAGCATTCTCAAACGCGCCCACAGGGCGCGCACTAGATTCCTTGAGCACGCCGAATGTTGACACTTGAGTTGCATTTCGAACGAAGCCCGGAGAATGCGTAAGCATTCTCAAACGCGCCCACAGGGCGCGCACTAGATTCCTTGAGCACGC
>JAKZRQ010000183.1:0-27758 GCA_047518105.1 Pseudomonadales bacterium
GGCCGCTTGTCGGCGTCAAAAAGCTCTTGGGTTTCACTAGTTTGACCGCGATGTCGATGATCGTGCCGATGGCGGACTGCGCTGGCCGCGCCCTCGCGGGTCTTTTGTGCCCGTGTGTACACGGGGCCAAAATCCTCCGCGGTCATCACGGCCCCTGGTGAGAAATGCGGGCTAGCGAGTCGACCGCTGGCCCGGATCGCCGGCCACGCCACCCATTCGATCCATCCCGCCGAGTTCACCCTCGCCCCCGCCGGCGCCATCACCAAGCTGCTCGACCAGGTGGGCTGGACCAAGGACGACGTCGACCTGTTCGAGATCAACGAAGCCTTCGCTTGCGTACCGATGATGACGATGGACGAATTGGGGTTGAACGGGGCAAAGGTCAATGTCTACGGCGGCGCTTGCGCGCAGGGCCATCCCATCGGTTCCACCGGAAGCCGGTTGATCGTCACCCTCGTCCATGCCCTTGCCGCACGGGGCGGGAAACGCGGCGTGGCTTCGCTGTGCATCGGCGGTGGAGAAGCCACCGCCATTGCCATCGAACGCGTGTAGGCAGAGAATGCGCAGCACTCTCACACACGCCGTCAGGCGCGCCGTCTTTTGAACACGACTGAACTGAACCAATGAGCCAAGTTTCACTCCGCGCCGAGAATGCGCCAGCATTCTCAAACGCGCCGCCAGGCGCGCACTGCCGTTCCTGAACAACGCTGAACTGAACCAATGAACCAAGTTTCACTCCGCGCCGAGAATGCGCCAGCATTCTCAAACGCGCCGTCAGGCGCGCCGCTACCGTGAGTTCCCCGTTGCCCGTCATCGTCGGCTTCGGCGGCGTCAATCCCGCTGGTCGGGTATCTTTCCACCACGCCTACCGGCGAACGGTGATCGACGTGATCGACCGCGCGGCCGCCGACGATACCTACGCCAGCCTTGCCGGCCTCATGAACGTGGAAGGCGATCCTGCGGACGAGCGCAATCGCCGCCATGTGCTCGACAATACGCTGATTCGACGAATCGACTGTTTCGATCCCGAGCGGGTGCCGTGGCAGCGCAGCGCGCGGTTGGTGCCTGCGGCAACCGGACCGCTGACCTTTGCGCTGGCCGCGCGCGACTTGCCCGCCGAGATCCCGCCGGAGTGGTCGCTGCACCGTCGCGAGGACGGCAAGGTCGAAATCACCACCGAACGCCTGGAGGTTCTGATCCCCGACAAACGGGTTTCCAAGGTGAGTTCTGCGGGCCAGGCGCCGACTGGCTTCGAGCCCGCCAAGCTGTATCCGTCGCGCAACCATCCGCGCGGCCTGCAGCTCAACGTGTACGCGGCATCGGACGCAGTGCAATCCGTTGGCATTCCGTGGCAGACCTTCGCGAAGCACGTCCGCCCCGATCAGTTCGCGGCCTATGCCGGCAGCGCCATGGGGCAACTCGATAGCTACAGCAACGGCGGCATGATGCAGGCGCCCATGATGGGCAAGCGGCCAACGGCGAAGCAGGCGGCGCTAGGGCTGCCGGAAATGCCGGTGGATTTCGTCAACGCCTACGTCATCGGCAACGTCGGTTCCACCGCCGGCGTGATCGGAGCTTGCGCGACGTTCCTCTACAACCTCAAGGCCGCCGTGGAAGACATTCGCGCGGGTCGTTGCCGGGTCGCGGTCGTTGGGGGTGCGGAGGCACCCATCTTACCGGAGGTGGTCGAGGCGTACCGGACCATGGGGGCACTCGCCGAAGACGAAGCGCTGATGGCCTTGGATGGCAGCGACACGGTGGACAACCGTCGCGCCTGCCGACCGTTTGCGGCGAATTGCGGTTTCACGCTCGCTGAAGCCGCCGTCTATGTCGTCGTCACCGACGATGCCCTCGCGCTGGAACTCGGCGCCGACATCCACGCCGCCGTCGGCGACGTCTTCGTCAACGCCGACGGCTTCAAGAAGTCGATCCCGAGCCCCGGGATCGGCAACTACGTCACCGTCGCCAAGGCAATGGCCAAGGGACGCGCCATTCTCGGCGACGAGTCCGTCAGCGAACGATCGTACGTCCACGCCCACGGCACCGGAACACCGCAGAACCGGGTTAGCGAGTCCCGTATCCTGAACGAGATGGCCCGGATTTTCGGCATCGAACGGTGGAATGTCGCCGCGATCAAGGCGTATCTCGGCCACAGTCTGGCACCCGCCTCGGGCGAACAGACCGCGTTCGCTCTAGGCGCCTGGCAATATGGCTGGATTCCTGGCATCGCCACCATCGACGCTCCTGCGGACGATGTCCACCACAGCCATCTGTGCATCGCGCCGGAACACATCGAGATCGGTCCGGACGATATGGACATGGCCTTCATCAACTCCAAGGGGTTCGGCGGCAACAACGCCACGGGATTCGTCCTGAGCCCACGCGTGGCCCGAGACTTGATGACCAAGCGCCACGGCAAGGCGGCGATGCAACGCCATGCCAAACGCAACGAGGCTGTCCGATATGCTGCATTGGACTACGACGCCGCGGCGACACGCGGCGAGGCGGAGACGATCTATCGATACGGCGAAGGCGTGCTCGAAGGGAACGATCTCGGTCTATCGCCCACGCAGATCAGGATTCCGGGCTACGACAAGGCGATTCTGCTGCCCATGGACAATCCTTTTGCACCGGATTGACGGCGGCCAACGAGGCAACGCCAGCGGTTCAGTTCACCACCGACTTCAACCTTCGGGCTTGACTGATCCGCGCCCGTAGCCGGGCGGCGATGGACTCATCGGGCGCATGCTTCACCGCCTGCTCGAGTTCCTCCACGACCATCTCCGGTGAACGCAGTCCGAGCCAGGCGTCGGCTCGCTCCACGTGCAGCGCATAGGAATCGGGCACGATCATCAACTCGTAGTCCGAGATTTCGAGCGTCCGAACATGATCTCCTTGGCGCTGGACCAGCATGCGCACGTTGTTCAGCATGCGCAGCACGATATCGCACGCGTCGGCGACGCCAAAGGCGCCCTCCTCGTCTACCCGATTCGCCTTGAGCCAAGCCCGGCAGTTCTCGATGGATGTGGGCGCGACCGCGTAGGGATCCACCAACAAGTTGCCCACCATCACCAGGAAGTGTCGCGGAAAGTTCACGCCGAGAGCGTCGAGGCCCAGTCGATGGGCGATGCCGATCAGCACGACACCCAACGAAATGGGGATGCCGCGGCGGTTGCGCAGGACGCGGTCCAGGACGCTGTTCTCGATCTCGTAGTAGGTCTTGCCCGCGCCCTGGAAACCGTACTCCGCCACATCGGCCACCAGCGTGCTCGGCGACACCTCGCCGGGCTCGCCGATGGCGGCAGCCAGACGACCAATTTCATCCCTCGCCCAGTCAACATCCGCATCGGCTTCCACAATCCTGGCGACGATCAACGCGCCCTCGACCGGATCGTTCGATCCGGCTTCGCTCGATCCCTCGAGAAAGCGCTCCAGATCTTGTGCCAGTCGCGGGTTCAAGGGGCGGCGCTCACAGGCTGTGTTCGCGCGTTGCCGCGAAAGTGAGCTTCGCAAACCGCTCTTCGGCAAGAGCCAGGTTGGTGCGGCTCGGTGCCAGATAGGCCAAGCACCCGCCCCCGTCCAACGCCAGACGGTCGACGCTGCGGCGCTTGAGTTCGGCGATGTCGGCGGCATCGCCGGTCACCCAGCGCACCGCGAACACATTCGCCGGTTCGAACACGCAGTCCGCCCGGTATTCGTCGTCCAAGCGAAACGCCACCAAGTCAAACTGCAGCGGCCCGACGGCGCCGATGACGATGTCGTTAGTCATGAGCGGGAAGAATACTTGGCTCGCGCCTTCTTCGGAAAGGTGGCGCAGACCCCGGTCGAGTTGCTTGGATTTCAACGGATTGCGCGGCCGTACCCGCCGAAACAACTCCGGAGCGAAATTCGGAATGCCGCGAAAGCTCAGGATCTCACCTTCGCTGAAGGTGTCGGCGATACCGATCGCACCGTGGTTGGGCAGACCGATGACGTCACCTGCGTAGGCTTCCTCCGCGCGGACGCGGTCGCCGGCCATGAACGTCACCGCGTCGGTCACCTTCATGGCCCGCTCGAGACGAACGTGGCGCAGGCGAATGCCGGGATGGTACCGACCCGAACAGACCCGCAGGAACGCGATCCGGTCGCGATGCCTCCGGTCCATATTCGCCTGGATCTTGAACACGAACCCCGAGAACGGCGCCTCCTGCGGTTGGACTGCGCGGCTCGCCGTTTCCCGTTGACGAGGCGATGGTGCATGCTCGACCAGGTGGTCGAGACATTCCCTGACGCCGAAGTTTCCGAGCGCGGTGCCGAAGAAGACCGGTGAACGGGTTCCGTCCAGGAACGCTTGAGGCTCAAACGCATGGCTTGCCCCCCGAACGAGTTCCAATTCCTCCACCACGTCCGCGTAGTCACGGCCAAGCCACTCGCGCGCGGCCTGGCTGTCGAGGCCGTCGATGGTCCCAAATTCGTGCACATGGTCGCCGACGCCGCCCCGGTAGCAGATCAGCCGATCCAAGCCCAGATGGTAGATCCCCCGGAACAACCGGCCCATGCCAATGGGCCAGGTCACCGGCGCGCACTCGATCTGGAGGATGTCCTCGATCTCGTCCAAGAGGTCGATGGGCTCGCGAACGTCGCGGTCGAGCTTGTTGATGAACGTCGTGATCGGCGTATCCCGAAGCCGGCAGACTTCCAGAAGCTTGACCGTCCTGGGCTCCACGCCCTTCGATCCGTCGATGACCATGAGCGCCGAATCAACGGCAGTCAGGGTGCGGTAGGTATCCTCCGAAAAGTCTTCGTGGCCGGGTGTGTCGAGCAGGTTGACCACGTGGTCGCGGTAGTTGAACTGCATGACCGAAGTGGTAACCGAGATCCCGCGTTCGCGTTCCATGGCCATCCAATCCGACGCCGCATGGCGGTTGGACTTGCGCGCCTTGATGGTGCCCGCCAGCGCAATGGCGTTGCCGAACAACAGGAGCTTCTCCGTCACCGTGGTCTTGCCGGCATCGGGATGGGAGATGATGGCGAACGTCCGCCGACGCGCCACCTCCCGCGCGTTCGCGGACCGCGCGTTCGCGGACCGGGCGTTCGCGGACCGGGCGTTCGCGGACAGGCTAGGGGCCGGGGCGTTGAGCCCCGTGCCACCGGATGATCGAGTGTTCAAGAAAGTTCCGGGCATGGCAAGGCGGCGGATTATAGCCGCAGGGACTGCCGGTCGCCGCGCAATCCGAGCTTTTGAGCCTACCTCCGTCCCGCATCCCTAACCCAAACCTAACCCAAATCGGAAATCAGTTTCCAGAGCGCGTTCTTGGCGACCGCATCGGGTGGTCGGGGGACCACGTAGACCATGCCGTTGCGAACGCATGATCGATCCGGGACCGTCTCGTCGAGCAATGTCGATACGCGCGCCCCCGAAATCAGAACGCGCACGCCCTCGCGCGCCAGAGTCTGGTGCCGGAAGAACGCACGGAACGCCCGCCCACCACCGTCGGGGACGGCGCCGGGTTGCGGCCAGTCGAACACCACGTCCTCGCGCTGGGCAATCTGGAAACCGTTCAGCGCCCAGGCTACATCGAGCAGCAAACGACGGAGCGGACGGGCGTCCTCGGACAGCGCGGCGAACACCCTTCCGTAGCGGAAGCAATGGACCCGGAACGCCTCGTCGGACAACGACACGTGCGCCGGGGCAGCTTCGGCATCGCTTCGGGAATCTCGGGCGGCGGGGGTTTGCACCGGTGCCACGGCGCTCGGTGTTCGGTCGGACGGTTCGCCCGAGGGTTCGAGATGCGGCTTCTCCACCGGATCCACCGCGTCCTGCACGGCACCTTGGCGGGGGCCGCGTCGCAACCACACGTCGATGCCCAAGGACCGGAAGTGCGTAATCGTGGTCATGTTGCGATTGTACATGACGCCCCTCTCGCGCTAAGTTGCACGGTTTCGCGGGGGCCAACCCAAGGAAATGCAATACCTAACCGACGATGTACGTATCACGGGCATGGCGGAAGTGCATGCGCCGGTCGAGTTGATCCAAGAGTTGCCGCTCGCGTCCGAGCACTCGACCCTGGTGTTCAACGTCCGGCGCCAAGTTAGCGAGATCGTCGCAGGGCGGGACCGGCGCCTGCTCGCTATCGTCGGTCCGTGCTCCATCCACGACCCCGACGCCGCCCGGGAATACGCCGCCCGGCTAGCGGAGCGGGCGAACGCTCATGCCGACGGGCTGCTCATCGTCATGCGGGTCTACTTCGAGAAACCGCGCACCACCGTGGGTTGGAAGGGGTTGATCAACGACCCCAAGCTCGATGATTCCTTCGACATCAATCTCGGGCTCAGGACGGCCCGCTCCCTGTTGCGCGACGTCGTGCAGCTCGGACTCGGCACCGGCACGGAATACCTGGACCCGATCACGCCGCAGTACCTCGGCGACCTGGTGTGCTGGGCGGCGATCGGCGCCCGCACCACCGAGAGCCAGATTCACCGTCAACTCGCCTCCGGCCTCTCTTGTCCCACGGGCTTCAAGAACAGCACCGACGGCGACATTCAGGTGGCTGCCGACGCCGTCAAATCCGCGCTTCATCCACACATCTTCCTGTCGGTGACCAAGGCGGGTCACTCGGCCATCTTTTCGACCGCCGGCAACGAAGACTGCCACATCATCCTGCGTGGCGGCGGCGGCAAGACGAACTACGACAATCCATCCGTGCACTACGCGAGCCGCATCCTCGACCAAGGCGGCCTCAACGGCGCTCTGATGATCGACTTGAGCCATGCCAACAGCCAGAAGGACCACAACCGCCAACTGGCCGTCTGCCAAGATGTCGCCAAGCAGGTAGCCGAGGGCGAGGACAAGATCATGGGGGTCATGATCGAGAGCAATCTCGTTGCCGGTCGGCAAGACCTCGGCGCGGATCTGACCTACGGCCAGAGCATCACCGACGGCTGCATCGGCTGGGAGGATACGGTGTCGTGCCTGGAGGAGTTGGCGGACGCCGTGGGTAGACGAAGAGCCTCTTGAGGCCCGGCGCTGGCCTCGAGGCTAGGAGCCGAGCGCCGCTTCGATGAGCACACGCACCTGGTCGACGATTTCGCGCTCGATCTCAGCATCGTAGCCGCTCACCGCCGGCGTATGGACGTGCCCTGTGGGAAAGGGGGCCTCTAGCCGCCGCCGAAGCAACAGGCTGCGGTAGCTGACCTCGTTGGATAGATAGCCGCCTCCCGAACCCTCCACCGCGATCTCGCCAGCCAGGTCGGCGAGGGAACAGGCATCGAACGCCTTTCGCCGCAAGGTTCGCACCCTGCGGTTGTCGCGTACGCCCCAACGCCCGCCAACGGCCGCCATCGCGTTCGCAGGCAGGGCGAATTCGAGGAATTCCGGTCCTTCCAGCCCCGGTGGAATCCGGGGATCCTGTGCCGATCCTCCACTGCGCACATTGCGATTGTCCGGCTTGTCCGCCGAGCGCCGTCGGCCCGGAAAGCGTTCCAGGTCGAAGGCGTCGCGCCCCATGCTGACCGTGATGGCCAACGTCAGTCCGCGCTCGAAGTACGGCGTCATCAATCGCTCGACGATCCCTTGATCGAAGTCGGCGAACCGTACCGGCAGGATGGCACTGCGCACCCGCGCTCCAGCGACAAGCGAGCCATCGAGGGCCAGCGCCGCAAGACCGGAGGGATTGCTTTGCCCAATGTCCCGGTCCAGGGAGAAGGGGTCGAACCCGATCACCAGAACCGTCGGTTCACGGCGTTGAGCGTGTCCCGAAGCCGGCGCGGCGCTCCGCTTCCGCTGAGCGCCGGGGTCGCCGACCGCAGTCGTTCCAACGGCGGAACGGACGAACCCGCGCGAAGAGTCCTCCGCCCGCCGGATGTCTTCAGCGCGCTCGCGAACAATCCGGCGAAGCTTGAGGCGCGCCCAGTACAGCGGGCGGTCGTCGTAGTTGCCCGCCTGCACATCGGCGACCGCACAGCGCCAAAGGTCTTCCGGCACGCCCCGACCGACGACTTCATCGTAGCGGTTCGCCACCGGCGCGATGGCGGTCATGGCGCGATCCAGGCGTGCTTCCTCATCGTCCATCTTCGCGGGCTCGACTCCCTTCGGCCTGATCCCGATCCTCGACGAAGGTGACCTCGAACATCGTCGGCCACAGCTTGCCGGTGATGTAGAACCGCTCTTTGCCGGGTGCGTAGGCGATGCCGTTCAAGACATCCGCGTGCCGCGCCTGACCCGGATCGAGCAAGGCCGAGGCGTCGATGCGTTGGGTGACCCGCCCGCTCGCCGGATCGATGCGGACGATGAAATCCTGTCGAAAGACGTTCGCATAGACCCCGCCTTCAACGCATTCGAGTTCGTTCAGAAACCGAAGCGGTGCCCCGTCCAGTTCAACGCGGACCGCCCCCAGGTTGGCGAACGAGCGTGGGTCGCGAAAGGTCAAGCGGTCGGAACCATCGCTCATGACGAACCGGCCGCCATCGTGGCACAAGCCCCATCCCTCGCCCCTGTAGGCGAGCGCGCCGCGTGGGTCGAGGTCGGGAGCGCCGAACACGAAAGCCTGTTCGGCGTGCAAGGTCAGCAAGACGAGGCGTTCGCCCTGTCGAGCCAGCCCTTCGCCGAAGAACAGCTTCGAAATGGGAACGCGCTTCTCCACCTCGCCGGTGGTCGGGTCGAGCCTTCGCAGGTCGGATCGCCCGGTCCGCCCGGTACTCTCGTAGAGCTTGCCTTGCCACCAGACGAGTCCCTGCGTGAACGCCTCGGGATCGTGGGGAATCGTACGGTGCACGTGCACCGTGAGCGACTCCACCGCAGGGCACGGCCAACCCGCACAGGCGACGACCAGGAACCCCGCGACCGCCAGCTTTCTGGGTAGGCGGGCGAACAAGCGCCAGGGCCAGTGGATCATGCGAACGGCGACGATGACCTCGAATTCGATTCGCCGTGCCATGGTTGATCCCTGCCTCCTGCCGCGCTGATGATACGCTGCTTCGGATCGTTCAGAACCTACCGAGGCCCCAATGACCGCCAACGCGAAGATTCATTTCGGCGTCACCCTGCCGCAAATCAAGCGCCCTTGGGTGGCCGCCGCCGACGCCGCCCGCGCCTTCGAGACGATGGGCTTCGATTCGCTCTGGGTGTGCGACCACCTCTACGGCCCGCAGTCGCCGCAACTACCCATCCTCGAAGCCTGGTCGATGATCGCCGCCTGTGCCGCGATCACCGAACGGGTCGAACTCGGCACCCTGGAGCACTAGGCGCGCCGCATGTGCGGCGCGATCGAGAATGCTTGCGCATTCTCCCGGCCTCGTTCGAAATGCAACCCAAGTGTCACCATTCGGAGCGCTCAAGGACTCTAGTGACGCCTGCGGGCATGCGGAATCCGGCGCAGCTCGGCAAGGTGGTCGCCAGCATCGACAACATCGCCGGTGGCCGGGTCATCGTGGGCCTTGGCGCCGGCTGGATGCCACGGGAGTTCACCGACTTCGGCATGCCGTTCCTCGACACCGGCGAACGCTTGAAGCAACTTGAGGAGACCGTCCAAATTCTCAAGCGGATGTGGGGCGACGAAGACGAGGTGACCTACGAGGGCAAGCATGTCCAGGCGAGCGGCGTCGTCTGCCAACCCAGGCCGCCGCGCAAGGTGCCCGTACTCATCGGCGGTGCCGGGGAGAAAGTGACGCTCAAGATCGCCGCCCGCGAGGCCGACATCTGGAACAACGTTGCTCGCCATCAGGCCGCGCTCGGTCACAAGATCGACGTGTTGAACCGGCACTGCGACGCCATCGGTCGAGATCCGGGCGAGATCGTCGTCAGCCAGCAATGCCTGGTGACCATCGCTTCCGACGCCGAGCGCGTCGGCCCCATGGCGGACCAGGCCGAACGCATCTTCGGCGGCCACATGGGCGATCCCAAGGGACCGCTCGCCATCACCGGAACGGCGCAGCGCTGCGCCGAGCAGGTTCAGAAACACCTCGACTTGGGCTGCACGATGTTCGTCATCGAGTTCTTCGGCAAGGACACGCTTGAACCCGCGCGGTTGTTCGCCGAAGAGGTGATGCCCGAGTTTCGTTGATCGCCTTCTCTCGGCCTCGGCCTCCCTTGGGCGAGCAGCGATAGCCGCTAGGTTGATCCGCGCCGCCGAATCCCTTCGGCCATCAGCTCTTCCAGCCGGCGGGCGTGCGAACCCTCCTTGAAGAACATCAACGCCGACGCCGCTATCCCGAACAGAACCGCCATGATGAGAAAATCCTGACCGAAGCTCAGCTTGTCGGCAACCGGAAAGAACAGGAAGCCGCCGGAAGCGATGGCGACGTTGGCGAGTGCCATGTAGACGGCGAACTGCGTGGCCGCCACCTTGGTCCAGCAAAGGTTCATGAACAAGGCGATGATGGTCACGAAGACCAGTTGGCCAACGACGTAGGACGCCGCTGCCAAGCAACCGAAGACCATGAGATCTGCCCAACGGTCGGCCAATAGGGCGGCGGCGAGATGGCACGCCGTACCGGCGATCAGCGCGCCCATCAGGAACCGCTTCGCGCCCAATCGGTCGATGAACGGTCCCAGAGCCACGCCCATCAACGCCGCGATCAAGCTCATGGCACTGCTGAATTGACTGTATTGCGCCCCGGTCAAGCCCAGTTCCTGAACCGCAAAGGTGGTGAACACCGGTGTGACGATCCCGCCCCGAAGAAAGTAGGCAAACGACACCACCAGCAGCAGCACGCTCATGGGCAGAACAAGCACTCGGAACAGGTCGAGAAGATTGTCGCTGATCTTAAGGGCCGTCACTTCCATTCGCGCCGTTGCGTCCCCCATCGTCCACGGCATTAGCCGCTCGCCGGGGCGTTCCCGAACGACCGCCACGAAGACGAAAATGATGGCCACGGCGACTGCGCAGATCGAGGCGGTCACTGTCAGGCCAACCATCGGCAGCAACGTGCCGCATAGGGCACCGAAGGACGAGGATCCAGCGACCTGTCCGAATGCCATGAAAGCGTTCGCCCGGCCTCGTTCGCCGACGGGCAGGACATCGATGGCCATGCCGTCGACCGCGACGTCCTGGGTCGCGGCAAAGGCGTTGGCCAAGAATCCCACGGCCATCAACGGGGCCATGGAGGCGACATCCAACGGGGCGAACGCAACGACCAGAAGGGAGAGGGTCAATCCGCCCTGCGCGACCAGGACCCAGGGCCTCCGAAATCCCATGGGCAGGAACGTGAATCGGTCCATGAACGGACCCGCTACCAGCTTGAACGCCCACGGAATGGAGACCACCGAGGCGAACAGCGCGATGTCGCCGCGGCTCGCGTCGTGTTCGGCAAGCCACGCTGGGATGGCGACCGTCAAGAGCCCAATGGGCACGCCTTGGGCGAAATAGAAGGCGCTGAACGCGCTGAACCGCAGCCAACGCTGCTCGGTCAGGACGAGGAGCATTGCCGGCAAGCCGGCTTAGAGCAGTTCTTCCACCCTCTCCGAGGGGCAAGCAATGACCGCCCGTTCTCCGCGCACGGCGACCGGACGCTGCATGAGACCCGGATGTCTGAGAAGCAAGTCCACCACGGCGTCCTCCGTGGTGTAGTCGCCCGCATTCAATCCGAGCATACGGAAGTTGGCGTCCCTGCGGACGAGTTCGGTCGGCAGGTCATTGACCAAATCGAGAATCCGCCGGAGTTCCGCCTCGCCCAAAGGCGTCTTCAAGTATTCGACGATGTCGAAGTCGACGTCTAGCGCCTCGAGAATCGCCTTCGCGCCACGGGACTTGCTGCAAGCCGGATTGTGATACAGAACGACGCGCTCCATCTAAGGACGCTCCTTGAGGTCGGTCTCGCCGGCGTTGGCGGTGAGTATATCGACACCCAGGCGTGGGCGCGATTCCTACCCTGCCGTTGGCACTTCATCCCGGCGCGGGCCGCGCAGTTCGAGGATCGTCTCGACGACCGAGTCGCCGGCAATAGTCCACAACTTGCGCATCGGTCATCACGCGTGCGAAATCGAGAAGCTCCGACTCGTTCGCAACCGTCGCAACTCCGACCAAGGCGCATACCTTGGCAAACGACAGCTCCCCCGCTTCGAAGGCCGATTCGGTCTCCGGCAGGTTGAGCAGGGCGTAAGCCAAGCGCAGGCTTTGGCGGACGGCGTCGGGCCCCATTCCGGATCGCGCATCGAGCCATTCGGCGCTGTCGATGCCGGATGGGCCCTTGCCGCGCGTCTCCTGGTAGCCTCGGCGCATATCGAATTCGCGTAACAGAACGAGGAAACGGCAGGCGTGCCGAGAGAGGGCACGGCAACTCTCGACAAGATCGTCGGCCAGGGACTCGATGGGGTGGAGGGACGTTGCTAGGGCGTTCATGGTTGGGTTCCTTGCTCCTTAACTTCCTTACTTCGGACTACTGGACTACTGGACTACTCGGCTACTCGGCTACTCGGCTACTCGACTACTCGACCACTCGACCACTCGACCACTCGACTACTCGACTACTGGTCCGGGACGGTCGGCCAAAGAAGGCCGACCCGGTGGCCATATGTCTGCTGGATACTGGAATTATATCCAGTCTTTTTTCGCCGTCAACCACCAATTCACAGCAAGCGCAGGAAGTCTTGTTTGCGCGGTACCGAACTGTCCCCGATGACAACGGCAGCGCAGTACGTCATCCTCGCCTGGCAGGAGGAGCCAATGTCAGAACAGACCGCCGTCGACCCGTTTGCCGACGAAGCGCAACCAGAGACCGCCCCGGTACGCCCGGGAGAGGATCTCGACTGGCTGCGGATCGTCGACTACCTGCGCGCAAATCTGCCCCATGACGCATTCGACGCCAAAGGCGAGTTCGAGGTCCTGCAGTTCCCCAACGGGTCCGCCAACCTCACCTACCTGATCCGCTTCGGCGAATCCGAACTGGTGCTGCGGCGGCCGCCGTTCGGGGCGCTCGCGCCCGGTGCCCACGACATGAGACGCGAGTACCGGGTGCTGTCCCGCCTGTGGCGGATATTCGACGCCGCGCCCCGGGCCTACCTCTTCTGCGACGACCACGGCATCGGCGGCGCGGACTTCTTCGTCATGGAGCGCCGTCGCGGCGAGGTCGTCCGGCGGGTCATCCCGCCCGCCATGCGCCACCACCCCGACGTCGGTTACCGAATCGGCATGGCGTTGGTGGATCGCATCGCCGAGTTCCACGCCGTGGACCCGGAAACGGTCGATTTGGGCGGGCTGGGCCGTCCCGATGGATTCGTCGCTCGTCAGCTTCAGGGCTGGAAGCAACGTTGGGACCTGGTTGCCGACGATCGCTACGGTGCGCAGATGTCCGCCATCCACGCCCGCCTCGAAGCCTCGCGCCCGGAACCGCAACGCGTATCGCTCGTCCACAACGACCTCAAACTCGACAACTGCCTGTTCGACCCGCGCGATCCCGACCGCGTCACCGCATTTTTCGACTGGGACATGACGACCCTCGGCGATCCTCTGGTCGACCTCGGCACGCTGCTCAACTATTGGCCGGACCCCGCCGACGGCGAAGACGAACAGCGCTTCAGCTACGACGGCATGGTCGGCATGGGCTTGCCGTCGCGAACTGCGGTCGGCGAACGCTACGCGTCCCGAAGCGCCCTCGATCTCACCAACATTGGTTGGTACGAGGCGTTCGCGCTGTGGAAATCGGGGACCGTGATCCAGCAACTCCACCACCGGTGGAAAATGGGCGACTCGGCGGATCCGCGCATGGAGATTGTGGCGGATTCGCTACCGAGACTGATCCGCAACGCCATGCAACTGGTGGGTTCTTGACAACGTCAAGGTGACCGGGGCGTCACTGCCCACGCGTCCCACCACCGCCAACCGTTTGCAGCCTGGAGCGGCGGACGAAGGAGACCCCCATGGAATCGACGATCCCCGAAATTACCTTCGCGAGGCTTCTGATCGCGTTCGTGCCGGTCGCCGTGGCCCTCGTCATCTTCGTGCGCTATTCGCTTGGCGCGTGGAACGGGGTGTACGCCACCGCGCGGATGCTCATTCAGCTCTTGGTCATCGGCTATGTGCTCACCTACATCTTCGATTCCGAGGCGCCCCATGTCGTCCTCGCCGTGCTGCTGGTGATGATGGGCGCCGCTGCCTGGATCGCCCTGCGCCCACTGGCCCCGAGGACACCGGTCCGCTACGCCATCGCGCTTGCCGCAGTCGCCGGAAGCGGATTGCTCACCTTGGTCCTGGTCACCCAGGGGGTGCTGGCACTCGATCCGTGGTACGAGCCGCGGTTCGCGATTCCCTTGGGCGGCATGATCTTCTCCGCCGCCATGAACGCCGTGAGCCTTGCCGCCGAACGCTACGATGCCGAACTGAACGCCGGCACGGCGGTCCCGCTCCGTACCGCGTTGAACGCGGCGCTGATTCCGCAGGTCAACACCCTGTTCGCCGTCGGCCTGGTGGCACTCCCCGGCATGATGACCGGACAGATACTTGCCGGCGTGGAACCGCTGATCGCCGTCCGCTACCAGATCATGGTGATGTGCATGCTGTTCGGCGTCACCGGGATGTCCGCGGCGGCCTACTTGGTGCTGGCGGACCGGTTCGCCGTCGGAAACTATCCCCGCAGCTAGCCCGCATTTCTCGCCAGGCCGCTTGTCGGTGTCAAAAAGCTCTTGGGTTTCACTAGTTTGACCGCGATGTCGATGATCGTGCCGATGTGCCGATGGCGGACTGCGCTGGCCGCGCCCGCCCGCGCTTCGCGCGGGAGGCCCTCGCGGGTCTTTTGGCCCCGTGTACACGGGGCCAAAATCCTCCGCGATCATCACGGCCCCTGGCGAGAAATGCGGGCTGGCCTCGCGCGGCGGAGGCATCCCTCATGCCTTGCTCTCGTTCACCCACTTCGCGTCGCGTTTCTCGCGAAACGCCGCCATGCCCTCGGTACCTTCCTCGCTGCGGAACATTCGCCTGCTCCACTCCGCGGTTTCCGCGAACCCCTGTTCCCGGTCGAGCAGCGGTACCCGGCGCACCAGCTTCTTGCACTCGACCACGGCGTTCGGGCCGCCGCGGTTGATCATATCGACTTCCTCGTTCACGGCGGCTTCGAGGTCGGCCCTCGGTACGGCCCGATGGGCGAAACCCATCTCCACCGCCTCCGCGCCGGTGAAACGAGCACCGGTAACGAATAGGCGCATGGCGTGGTGGGTGCCGAGCTTGGGGATGCAGACCACCGAGATCACCGCCGGGATCACGCCGATGCGAACTTCGCTGAAGCTGAATTGAACTTCGGCAGCGGTGATGACGATATCGGAAGCGCCGACCAGGCCGAGACCACCGGCGAAGGCGGCGCCGTTGACCGCGGCGATCACCGGCTTCGGGCTGTCCTGGATGGTGGTCAGCACCTGCGGGTACGGGACAGCGCGTCGGCCTTCGATGGCGGCCCCGGGCGGGCTCTTGAGATCCGCCCCGGCGCAAAACGCAGGGTCGGTACCGGTAACGACGATGGAACGCGCTGCCGGGTCTTCATTGGCGGCCAGCAGATGTTCGTAGAGTTCGCTAACCAGTACGGCGGACAGCGCGTTGCGGTTCTGCGGCCGGTTCAAGGTGATCCACGCCGCTCCATTCTTCACCTCGTAAATGGTGGCTTCTAGTTCAGGCACCCTATCTCTCCCTCAATGTTGTTCACTTACCCGTTCGTCTAGCAGCACGAGCAAGGCGCCGTTGTCCACCTGCTCCCCTTCGGTGACGTGCAACTCCTTGACCGTGCCGTCGAAGGGCGCGGTGATCCGGTGCTGCATCTTCATCGCCTCCAGCACCAGGAGCAGTTGACCTTGCTCCACCGCATCCCCCTCCGCGATGTGCGTGGCGAGGACGTTGCCGGGCATCGGGGCCGTCAGGCTACCCTTGATTTCGAGCTGTTCCGGCAATGGCAGGCGCGGCAGTTCAAGCAGTTCCACGTCGTAGGCCGGGCCGTGGACGAACCAGCGGCTACCGCTTCCAGTCACCGAGAACTGCATGCGGCGGCCGTCGATCTCGAGGTCTACCCCGCCCGCGCCCGCGCTGAATACGGCGACGGTACGTTCCTGCTCGGCGACCACCACCGAGAACATTCCGTCCCGACGTGATCGGTAGCTGATGGGAATCTCACGCGCGGCCTCGCCGCGCGCCCCATGGTCGACTTTGAAGGTGGTGCGCTCCGGCGGCATCATGGAGTTGCGCCAGCCGCTTTGAAATCCACGCAGCACCTTCGCGTTGGTCCGGCGGATCGCTTGGGCGCACATCGCCGCCGCAGACACGGCATCGGCGAGATTCTCGTCGGTAAGTTCCCGTTGGCGTGCGGGGCCAACGCGCTCGATGAAGTCCGTGGTCGTATCGCCGGCGATGAACGCCGGCGTCCGCAGGGTGGCGACCAGGAAATCGCGGTTGTGGCGCACACCGTGCAACGACGTTTGTTCCAAGGCGCGGGCAAGCCGCCCGGCCGCCTCCCGCCTACTGGGCGCATGGACGATGACCTTGGCGATCATGGGGTCGAATTCGACACTGACTTCGCTGCCCGACTCGACCCCGGAGTCGAAGCGCGCCAAGCCGTGGGAAGCGGGACGCCAGAGTTCCACGGTGCCGGGCGACGGCAGGAAGTTCCGGTTCGGATCCTCCGCGTAGATGCGCGCCTCGATGGCGTGTCCGTCGATGGCGAGGTCGTCCTGGCCGTAGCCGAGCGGTTCGCCTTCGGCGATCCGCAATTGCTCGCGCACCAGGTCGAGACCGGTGATCTCCTCGGTCACCGGATGCTCGACCTGCAATCGAGTGTTCACCTCCAGGAAGAAGTAGTCCCGTCCCGCCAACAGGAACTCCACCGTACCGGCGGAGTAGTAGCCGATGCGACGCGCCGCCGATACCGCAGCCTCGCCCATGCGCGAGCGTAGTTCCTCGTCGACGGCAGGCGATGGCGCTTCCTCGATGATTTTCTGGTGGCGCCGTTGAATCGAACACTCGCGTTCGAACAGATGGACGATCTCGCCGTACTGGTCCCCGAGAATCTGGATTTCGACATGGCGCGCGGCAGTCAGCCAGCGTTCCAGGAACAGGGTGTCGTCGCCGAAAGCGGCGCCCGCTTCCCGGCGCGCCCCTTCGACGGCCGCCGCGAGTTCGCCGGGACTCTCCACGACGCGCATGCCGCGCCCGCCGCCACCGGCCGAGGCTTTGACCAGAACCGGATAGCCGATCGTTTGGGCGGTGGCCTCCAGGTCTTCGCCGGCAGTCAACTCGATGGCCGGCAGCGTCGGCACCTTGGCTTCGTCAATGAGTCGTTTTGCCGCAAGCTTGTCTCCCATCTGGCCAATCGCCTCGGGCGACGGGCCGACCCAGCGCATGCCGGCGTCGATCACCGCCTTGGCGAACGCCGCGTTCTCGGACAGGAAACCGTAGCCCGGATGAACCGCGTCCGCCCCGGAACGGCGGCAGGCGTCGAGCACCTTGCCGATGTCGAGATAGGTCTGGGCCGAGGTCTTGCCGTTGAGCGCGATCGCAGCATCCGCCTCGCGCACGAACGGCGCTCCCACGTCGCCGTCGGCATAGATCGCCACCGTTGCAATCCCCATCTCGTGCGCTGTGCGTATGACGCGCCGCGCGATCTCGCCCCGGTTGGCGATGAGCAGGCGGCGGATCGGTTCGATGGTTACATCCGCCATGTGCCGAACTCCTTGGTGCCTTGGACGACGTTGTTATGGCAGGCCGAGAGCGAGATGCCGATGAAGTCGCGGGTGTCGCGGGGATCGATCATGCCGTCGTCGGCGACCCGAGAGGTCGCGAACAGTCCCTTGGAGGCCTCCTCCAACTGGTACTCCGCCCGTTCCACGCGCTTGTCGTTGGCCTCTTCGTCGAACACCAGGCCACGCCGTTCGGCCGCCTGGCGTTGCACGATGGTCATCACCCCGGCCTGCTGCTTCGGACCCATCACGGCGATCTTCGCCGTGGGCCAGGTGTAGCTGAACCGAGTCCCGTACGCGCGACCGCTCATGCCGTAGTTGCCCGCGCCGTAGGAGGCACCGACGATCACTGTGATGTGCGGCACCGTCGAGTTCGACACCGCGTTGATCATCTTCGATCCGTCCTTGGTGATCCCGCGCTGCTCGAAGTCGGTGCCGACGATGTAGCCGGTGATGTTGTGCAGGAAGAGCAGCGGTACGTCCACCTGGTTGCAGAGCTGGATGAACTGCGACGCCTTTTCGGACGACTCGGACATCAGCACGCCGTTGTTGCCGAGAATGCCGATGGGATAGCCGTGGACGGAGGTCCAGCCGCACACCAAGGTGGGCCCGTAGAGTGGCTTGAATTCCTCGAAACGGGAGCCGTCGACCGTTCGGGCGATGACTTCGCGCATGTCGAAGGAGATGGTGAGGTCCTCGCCCAGGATGCCGATCATCTCGTCCTTGTCGTAGATCGGGTCGTCCGCCGGCAGGGTCGGACCCGGGCCGAGCTTGCGCCAGTTCAGGTGCGCTACGACCTCCCGGCACAGGCGGATGCCGTCGAGCTCGGTTTCCGCCAGGTAGTCGCCGAGCCCGGACGTCGTGGTGTGCATCAACGCCCCGGACAGGGTCTCGCCATCGGCATCCTCGCCAGTGGCCATCTTGACCAGTGGCGGGCCCCCCAAGGACACGCGGGAACGACCGCGAATGAAGATGTTGTAGTCGCTCATGCCAGGCTGGTAGGCGCCCCCTGCGGTGGAGACCCCGAACACCACGGAAATCGTCGGGATGCGCATCTTCGAGAGCTCGGTGATTTCGTAGAAGAGCCGACCAGACTCGGCGAAGTGGCCGGTCGAACCCCGCAGACCTTCGTGAACGCTGCGGATGAAGGCTTCGCGCTCTTCTTCGGGCGCTAGCTGCTGCCCGCCGCCGCCCCCACCGCCGCGACCGCCGGCACCCAAGTCGGCACCTGCGGATTCCACGAACTGAACGTAGGGCATGCGGTTTTTGCGGGCGATCTCCAGACCGCGCATCAGCTTCTTCCCGTTGAAGTGATTCATCGCGCCGGCGCGCACCGACGGATCGTGGCCGAGGATCACGCATTCCACCCCGGAAATGACGCCGATGCCGACCATGAAGCCGGAACCCAAGTTGTAGTGCGAGTGCCATGCCGCGAGCGGACTGATCTCCAGGAACGGCGAATCAGGATCCAGGACCCGGGCGATGCGCTCGCGGATGGGCAGCTTGTCGCGGCTGCGCAGGCGTTCCATCGCCTCCTCGCCACCGCCCCTTGCCGCCTCGGCATAGAGTTCGTCCAGGTAGGCGAGCTTGTCGAGCATCTCCCGGCGGTTGATCCGGTACTGCTCCGAGCGCGTGTCGAGCTTCGACTGAATGACGGACATTCCTACTCCCCAATAATCTCAAATAGGTTCGGCCAGCGCGCTATCCCGTTCGACTCCCGTTCGACTCCCGCTCGACCCAGCACCGGCCAAGCGGTCAACAGAAGTGTCAAGCAAGGACAATTTGCCGAACGGGCTCGCCGATCGTTGAATTCCCCGTCTACGCCAGAGCGCCGCCGATCAGCGCGCTCCCCTGCTGCCAGGGCGATATCTGCCCCTCGTAGACGCTCGCCCCTTTGCGGAAATGCGCTGCCTCGTCCAGTGTCTCGACGAACGGCATGTCGAGCGGGTACAGCTCATCACCCTTGTGCGGTCGCGGACCGGCCTTGGACACGTGACCCCACAGCGGGTGGCCCACGACCTCCTCCGCGATGGCAGCCGCCTCGATCAGCTTGTCGAGGTCGTAGCCGGTGCCAATCCCCATCTCGTGGCAAAGGTGGACGAAATCCTCGGTGGGCACATGCCCGGCGGCGCGACCGTTGCCGCAGTAGGGGCAGCCGCCCATGCCCCCGATGGATGTGTCGAACTCCGTGGCCCCGAGCATCAGCGCCTCGTAGAAGCTCGCCATGGTGGCGCCGCGGGTGTTGTGCAGGTGCATGTGGAAGGTTTCCACCTCCGGCCAGCGTTCGCGGATGGCGATCAGGGTCTCGCGCACCTCGTGAGGCATGTTCCAGCCCATGGCATCGAGGAACGACACCTTGGTCACCGGGATGCCGGCGTCATGCCACTTGTCGACCATCAATGCCAGGAGGTCCATCCGCTGCCCGAGGCTGAAGGGACCCTCGAAGTTGGAGCCAAAGGGGTTGCCGATGGCCACGGACGCGGCCTGTGCCCCCGCCGCCCTGGCACCGGCAATGGAGCCTTCCATGCCCGCGATCTGCTGTGCCTGGGTGCGATTGTAGTTGCGTCGCGCAAACGAGTCGCAGAGCTCCACGTGGGTGCCGAAACGCCGGCGCCGGACATCGATCTTCGGGAAGTAGGCGTCGGCACGGTCGAAGCCCTTCTTGTTGAACACCGCCGCCGTGTACTTGATGCCCGGCTTGGGCACGAATCGCTCGGCGATCTCGTCGATGCAAGCCATCGACGGAGTCCATTTCGGGTGTGCGAACGAGCCGATGGAGATGACCTTCGCACCGGTTTCGGCCAAGGCATCGAGAAGCCTGAGCTTCTCGGTGACGGGGATGTCGGGGCTTTCGATTTGCAACCCCTCCCGCATGGTGTCGTCCGTGATCGTGACACTCTCAGGCAGCAAACTTGTCATGGGCGCCTTTACTCCTCCGCTACAAGTGGGTCTTTTTAGCAAGTCAGTTGCCCGGCGTCCATATCGGCGTTGCAGATCGCGTGCGGACCTCCGCCGTGCCAAGTCAGCACAAGAGGTCCAGAAGCGCCTGGCGTTGCTTGGTCGATAGGCGGCGAAACAGACGGATCAACTGGTCTTCGTCGTCCGAGAGGTCTCGACGGAACGTGGTTTCGATGTGAGGGAAAAACGGCGGTTCGATCCTCTTCTCCACATCGTCTTCGGGGACGCCCGTCAGGGATTGCTCGAGCCGGGCGACGATCTCGGAGTTGAGGCTGCGGCGATACAAGCTGGCCGCTTCGGTGACCCGCTCGCGCAGTGGAACGGGCAAGCGGAGAACGAACTTGTATGACGAACTAGACACAAGGGCCGCTCCTGGCGCGCTTGACGGGAAACCAATAGCTTGAGCGCTTCAAAGAGTGTTCGCTAGCCATTCGGAGGAGAAATGGCCGAATTCCGCCACGCGCACGGGACAATCACCCACACACCCACAACGACGCCGCGTTGGGTACGCGCCAATCCGGTCGGTGCTTCCACCGACCGGAACGAGCCGGTCGATAAGCCGGGTTCTGTCGCGAGCAACCATTCATCTTGGACGATCGTCGCCGATCGCCTCTAGCGGCCTACCCGGGTCCGGCGCGGACCACGCCATGGGACCCCTATTTGGCCTTGCTCCGGGCGGGGTTTACCTAGCCGGGGCTGTTGCCAGACCCGCGGTGCGCTCTTACCACACCCTTTCACCCTTGCCGGTCGCGCGACGCCAGCAGCGACGCGCGGCGGCGGTTTGCTTTCTGTTGCACTAGCCGTGGACTCACGTCCCCCAGGGGTTACCTGGCGCCCTGTCCTGTGGAGCCCGGACTTTCCTCACGCCCGAAGGCGCGCGATTGCTTGACCGACTCGCCGCGAGCCTACTCCCCCGGAGCGCGTTTGGAAACCGCCCTTTCGTACAACGCGCTGCGTGGTCGGCCGGTGATCTTCGCGGCCAGCCTGGCTGCTTGAGCCGCCGGCAATTCTGCCGCCAGCACATCGATCACGGCATCGCTGGCGTCTCGGTCCACCGGCTTCGCCCCGGGGCTCAATATGCACACGAATTCGCCCCGGTCGAGAACTGTCTCGTGGAGCAGCTCATCCACCGTTGCGAAGGTGGTCGTCTCGTGGAGCTTGGTCAGTTCGCGGCAGACCAGCAGCGAGCGCGTTCCCGCGCCCAAGCCCACGAGTTGCGTTAGCGTGTCGCGCATCCGGTGCGGTGTTTCGAAGAACACGACGGCGACATCGCTTGCCAGCATGCGCGTCAACACCTTGCCTCGGGCCGCCGACCGAGACGGCAGGAAACCTTCGAAGCAAAACCGGTTCATCGCCACGGGCGACACCGCCACCGCGGCGGTGACTGCGCTCGGCCCCGGCACCGGCGTGACCACCACCCCGGCCTGCCAGGCGCGCCGAACCAGCTCGAATCCCGGATCCGAGACTAGCGGCGTGCCCGCGTCCGCGATCAGCGCCACGTCGTCGCCACTCCCGAGGCAGGCCAGAACCCGCGCAGTCGCCGACGTCTCGTTGTGGTCGTGGAGCGCCACCAGCCGATCCGGCGCCGCATCGATATGGGACAACAGCGCCCGGCTGCGTCTGGTATCCTCGCAGGCGACGATCGGCACCGACTTGAGCACGTCGACTGCGCGCTGTGTGATGTCCGACAGGTTTCCAATAGGCGTCCCCACCACGTACAGCCGCCCAGATCCTCCGGTGGGCGAGCGGGCCGGTGCTTCATCGCTCGAGGCCTCCGGCGCTCGTCGCGTTTGCCGAACACCCCGACTAACCATGCTCGAATCCTCCCGCGCCCGTTGTTTGCCTGCCAGCGAAGGAGTCTGGCGCAGATTCCGGGTGGTCGGCAAGCCCAGGGCCAGGGCTCAACCCGTTCGGCGTGGCCACGGCGTTGTTGTGGGCGGACTCGACCCAATGCCCGGTTCTTGGGCGCCAAGGCGAACCACGACGTTTCGCGGTGGCGCAGGGGCAGGGCCATGGGCAGGGCCATGGGTAGTAGTGGCATGGGTCATATTACTCGCCGTCAACGGCTGCACGGGCGCTCCTTCAACCGCCAAGCCGGTCGTTTCCGCTCCGGCGGACAAGCCGGTCGAACCTGTCGCCAGTGCCCTGCGCCGGGCCGGCAGCGCGACCGTTGATCGCGTCAAGGCGGGACACTACCTCGACGCCCTCTTGCATCTCCACGACGATGGCGACACCCCCGGCGTTGTCGAGATCATCCGCCATCTGCGCGCACCCGGCACCGGGGGAAAGCCCATCGCCGACGCGTTGTCCGACCCGCCCCGGTTTCGATTCCACGCCATCGCCCTCGACATCGCCCTCGACGGCGGCGACGACGTCGAGATAGACCGACTGGTCGCCAACCTCCGCCCCGTGGGCGAGCGTCAACGGCGGATCGCCGCTCGTCTGAAGGCGCGGGCATTTGCCCAGGCGGGCCATCATGCCGCAGCTGCCGCGACGTTGATTCCGTTGACCGAGCATCGCTCCGGCGACATCACGGAAATGGCCGACATCACCGCCGCCATCTGGCGAAACCTGTCCTCGCTGCCGGTATTCGACCTCGACCGCAACGCGCTGACGGCGCGTTCGCCAGCCGCCAAGGCCTGGTGGCTGCTGGCGCGGGATATCAACGCCGCCTTGACCGGTCGCGACCAGTTGCGTCTGTGGCACCAGTGGCGTGCCGACCACCCGCGGCACGGCGCTGCCCGATTCCCGCCGCCAGCGTTGGTCAGAATCCCCCCCGATCCCATGAAAGTCGCGCTTTTCGTGCCGCTAAGCGGGCCGTTCGGCAGCGCTGGCGAAGCCGTACGGGACGGTTTCCTGGCCGCGTACCTGTACGCGAGCACCGGGCAGCAGCACATCCGGATCTACGACACGGGGGCGATATCGGTCGAGGCTGCGTACGAACAAGCGCTGGGTCAAGGAGCCGACGTGATCGTGGGCCCACTGCAGAAGCCCCTCGTGGCAACACTTGCCGATTTGGCACCGGATGTTCCGGTCATCGCACTCAACCATCTAGAGGAGGATCCCGAAGCCGGCCAGCCCAAGCCCCCGAATGCGTCTCCGGAACCCAACCCGGACGACGGCAAGTCGCCGCGGTCGAGAGAACCAGGCCCCGCCGAAGGTGGCGGTGGACACCTCGTCCAGTTGTCCCTCGCTGTCGAAGACCAGGCGGAGGCGATCGCTCTTGCATTGGCCGCCGACGGGATCGAACGGGTCGTGCTGTTCGACAACCCCGCCCGTTGGTCCGTTCGCGCACGCGCACGGTTCGAGGCGGAGCTTGAAGGAATCGAGGTTGTTGGCTTCGGAACGTTCCGCACCGTCGAGGATGTCACGGCCATCGTCGGCGATGCCCTGCACATCGCCGCCAGCCATGCGCGCGCGGCGGCGATCGAACAGCTTCTTGGCACGTCTTTCGAGTTTGCGCCGCGACGCCGCGATGATGTGGATGCCATCGTCGCCTTGGTGGATGCCGACGAACTCAAGTCGCTCAAACCCGCCTTGGACTTCCATTTCGCCCGCGACCTCCCGGTCTACGTCCCCTCCACCGCCATCGACGGCACCGGCCTCGACCGCCTCGAAGGTGTCCGCGTATGCGCCATTCCCTGGCGACTGCACCCGAGCGGGCTGGCCGAGTCCGTGCGTGCCGCATTCCCGGCCAGCCACGGGACCTATGCCGCATTGTTCGCACTGGGTGTCGACGGATTTCGACTCGCCAACCAATTGCGCCGGCTCACCGACCGAGAAGCACCCATTTCCGGCAGCACGGGGATGTTGACGCTGGGCGAACACGGACGCATACAGCGCGAACTCGTCTGGGCGAGGGTGACCCGTGGGCGGCTGGTGCCAGCCCCCCGGAACCCGGGCCGCGTCCGCTCGAGCGTGAACGGCGCAATGCGAGCGAATGCCGGCGATCGAAGCCAATCCGTGTACAACCCGGGCGGCTGAGCGGTGTCCCGGTTCTGCACCATCGGTCGGCGTGCCGAGCGGCGCGCGGAGCGCCTACTCAGGCGACGCGGACTGCGTACCCTCGAACGCAACTATGCCCGACGCACCGGCGAGATCGACCTCGTGATGCTGGACGGCGACGTGGTGGCATTCGTCGAGGTGAGGTACCGGGGCAAAGGCGCCTGGACCACGGGGCTCGGCTCCGTCGACGCGGCCAAGCGCGCGCGCCTGGTCCGTACGGCGGAGTTGTACCTCGCCGAACACCCGGAGCACCGCTACCGCGGAATCCGATTTGACGTGGTGTCCGCATCGAAGGGAAACTACGGCATCGTGTCTGAATGGATTCCCGATGCGTTCGAAGCAATGGATTGCTAGATTACCCGGGCAGGTGCACCAAGGGCAGGTCGGCCCGCGTCCTCCCGACTCCAACACCTTCCCGGTCCGGGGACTTCCGTGGACCCGGCGGGCCCTTGCCGGCTTGACCGTCTGCCTGGCAGGCTGTGTGAGCCTGACGGGTGAAGACCCCACCCTTCGAACCCCTGGCGGGCTCATCGACGACGAGGTCGTCGAGCGCATGGCGGCTCGTCGCATCAGCGACGCCAGCGAGAATCTCGCCGCCAGTCACATCAAGGTGAACAGCTACGACGGCATTGTGCTGCTAACCGGCCAGGTTGAGAGCGAATCCCTTCGCGACCTCGCACAACGGTCAGTTTCCGACGTCAAGAAGATTCGGCGGGTCCACAACGAGCTCACGATCGGCGGTCCCACCAGCCTCGTGGCGCGCGTCAACGACAACTGGCTCGAAACCAAGGTGAGATCCCACCTGATCGCCAACCACGACGCACCGTCCGCGCGCATCAAGGTGGTGGTGGAGGATGGGGTCGTCTACCTGATCGGCATCGTGACGCGTGCCCAGGCGGATGCGACGGTCGACGTCGCGAGATCGGTGTTCGGCGTGCAGAAGGTGGTCAAGGTCTTCGACTATCTCGGGGAAAAGCCAGGCAGGTAGTCCACGGGTGCCGCGTTGCGCGCACACCCACCCGTTCCGGAACCCTCCGGTCTGATCCCCAAGGTTGCCCTTGGGCCGGGCAACCTACTTCACGAGGGTCAGCTTGGGGCGGCCCGTTCTCGGCGGTGGCTGTGTGGGGACCTCATCGCCCGCCTCCGCTTCGAACGCCATGCCCATGCCGCTCTCCCGCGCATAGATGGCGACGATGGCGCCCACGGGCGCCTGGATATGGAATGGACGACCGTGGAAGCGGCAGTCGACGCAGAGCGCGTCGTTGCCCACGTCGAGATTGCGGATCGCCTCTGCCGAGACGTTCAACACCAGCTTGCCGTCCACGGCGTCGTCCAACGGTGCCTCGACACCGGGAACTTCGCAGTCAATCGCAATATACGGCGTGCAGCCGTTGTCGACGATCCAATCGATCAGCGCCCGAACGAGGTACGGTCGGCTCGATGTCATTCGCGCATTTCGACTTCGAACTCGGTCAAGCTGTCCCGGAACGACTGCCGGGCGAACATCATTTGCATGTACTTGACCAAGGGACGGGTCTGGCGTTCTGGCAAATCGATATTGATGTGGCTCAAGCGCCATAGGATCGGCGCCACGCAGCAGTCGACCAAGGTGAATTCGTCGTTCATGAAGAACGGCCGCTCGGCGAACAGCGGAGACGCGCTGACCACGCTCTCGCGCAACTCCCGGTACGCCTTGGAGAGTACTCGCTCGCCGCCCTTGCCGCGCATGAGCACGTCCACCTGACCGCTCCAGTCCTGTTCGATGCGATGCATCAATAGCCGACTCTGAGCCCGGGCAACCGGGTAGACCGGCAACAATGGCGGGTGCGGAAAACGCTCGTCGAGATACTCGATGATCACGGTGCTCTCGTAGAGTACGAGTTCGCGATCCACAAGGGTCGGGACGGTGTTGTAGGGATTGACCTCGGACAGTGCCTGCGGCGGCCGACGGGCATTGACGTCCACGATGTCGACCGTGACGCCCTTTTCGGCCAACACCATGCGCACGCGGTGGCTGTAGTGGTCGCGCGGATCCGAATAAAGCGTCATCGACGACCGTCTGACTGGATTCAAGTCCACGCTACACCCTCTCTATTCACGACACGCGTCTCGGAATACGAGCCGTCCAGGAACGCTGCGCACCGATGTTCGTATGCAACCCGAGTGTCAGCATCCGGCATGCTCAAGGATTCTAATGCACATCCTTCCAGTATTCCCGGTCAAGCAAAGTGGCGAGCACGAACAGCCCTGCAAGGAACGCCAGCACCCAAACGCCCAATCGATGGCGCTCCAGCCGGCCGGGATCGCCCACGTAGTGCAGGAAATTGGCGATATCGTAGGCGGCCTGGTCGAACTCCTCCGCAGTCATCGTTCCCGCGCCGGGTTCCACTTCGAGCACCTCGTGCTTCTCGCGGATCAACGGGGATTCGCCTTCGGGCAGTTCGTCGACCGCGGTAACCCTCGACACGTATTCTCCATCGGCCTTCTTGCGGATCAGCGCATCTTTACCGTCCAAAAGGTCGATGGCCTTGACGCCCTTCTCGGTCAATTGCTGGACGCCCTGCAGCCCGACGAGCACATGCGGCATGCCGATGTTCTCGTAGACCCGATTGTTGAATCCGAAGGGCCGTTGCGGATCGACATAGAAGCTCTTCAGCATGTTGTAGACCCACGCCGTACCGCGCACCCGGTCCACCATCGTGAGGTCCGGCGGCTCCTTGCCGAACCATGCCTTGGCCCGCTCCGGCGGCATGGACGTCCGCATCAGGTTGCCGATGGCGGGGCCTTCGGTACCTGCGGCCCGCGCACGTCCTGGAAATACGAGATTCTTAAGTGCCACGTCGTGAGGAATGCCGAGGTCGGCGGCAGTGCGTTCGTAGCGCTGGAACCTGAGCGAGTGGCAACCTAGGCAGTAGTTTACGTACAGGGTCATGCCCCGCTGCAGGGAAGGCAGATCCTCGAGGTTCGGCTCCATGGGTTCGAGTTCCACGGAAGACCCGGCGCCGTGGGCAAACAGGCCAACCACGAGCGAGATCATCGCCGGGCACGCCGATGCCCTAGCCCGCATTTCTCACCAGGCCGCTTGTCGGCGTCAAAAAGCTCTTGGGTTTCACTAGTTTGACCGCGATGTCGATGATCGTGCCGATGGCGGACTGCGCTGGCCGCGCCC
>JAKZRQ010000184.1:0-8158 GCA_047518105.1 Pseudomonadales bacterium
TGTGTACACGGGGCCAAAAGACCCGCGAGGGCACGGCCAGCGCAGTCTGCAACCGGCACGATCGTTGGCATCGCGGTCAACTTCTTGAAACCATGAGCTCTTTTGACGCCGAGAAGCGGCCTGGTGAGAAATGCGGGCTAGTCATATCGTCCCGATACCGGTGCATTGAGGGAAGCATCATTGCCCAGAATGTCCAGTTTGCAAAGAACGTGCCGCCGCGATGAACTCGACGACGGCTGATCGGCGCTACACCGCTTCCACTTGTCCAATGAAAAGTGAGACCCAACGCGAAGTGCGATTCCAACGCGAGGTGAGCCTTCAGAACGGCGAGTCGGGGATCATCGGGAGATGATCGTGACACTCACTTCGCTTGAACTAGCGGGGACTGGTAAGCCGAGTCGGTATATTATGGTCGGTGTTTGGTGCCGAGGAGAGGACTTGAACCTCCACGGGGTTACCCCCACTAGCACCTGAAGCTAGCGTGTCTACCAATTTCACCACCTCGGCGTGGGCGCGCGACTTTACTACAGCCGGCGACGGTTGAACACATCGCCTGGCAAAGGAACCGTTCCTGCCAAGATATCCCACCACGTCCAAGAACCGGCCGTTTCGCGGTTACCGCGGGGGCGGCGGCGATGATCGGCGAGGGCGAACTGTCCGCATCTCGCCGCGCACGGTGCGCGACGTCCTGGGGACCCTCGGCGAGTCGAGCTGGTCGGAACTGATTCGTGAATTGGGCTTGCCCCGCGGCTCGGATTCACAAGCCCTGCAGCGGGTTGTGGACGGCTTGGTTGCGAGCGGTGATGTGATCGTCTCCCGCCGAGGCCGGTACCGACTCGCGGTCGGCGATCAGGCGGCGGAGGCGGCGAAACCGCCTTCCAACGTGATCGGACGGCTTGCGGGGACGCCGCGGTTGTGGTTCGTCGAGTCCCTGGATCCGAACTACAAGGCACGAATCGAACTGGTGGCGAAGCCCGGGGCGCCGGTCGGTGCCGTGGTCGAGGTGGAAATCCTCGGTGGGCCGGCACACGAGGTGAAAGGCCGTGTTACGCGGCTGGTCGAGGCCGGCGGCGAAGCTGCCCGCGCCGCCGAGGCGATGCTGGCTGCCCATCGAATACCCCGTGCCTGGTCGTTCGATCCGGATGCACTCGATGTCCCGTCAAGAGTGGACGCGAGCACGGTGAAGGCTCGCCGTGATCTTCGCGATCTGCCACTGGTGACCATCGATGGCGCCGACGCCCGCGATTTCGACGACGCCGTGTTCGCGCAACCCCAACGGGACGGCTGGCGGCTGGTGGTGGCGATTGCCGATGTCGCCCACTACGTCAAGGCCGGCTCGGCGCTGGACCGGGACGCCCGGGAACGCGGCAACAGCCTCTATCTGCCGGATCGCGTGGTGCCCATGCTGCCCGAGGCCCTGTCGAACGGTCTGTGTTCGCTGGTCCCGGACGAGGATCGGCTCGCGGTGGTTTGCGACATGCACGTATCCCGCGACGGCCGGGTTTCCGGCGTCAAGTTCCACGAGGCCGCGATCCGTTCGCACGCGCGCTTGACCTACGGACAAGTCGGCGAATTCCTGGAAGGGGGCGACTTGGCGGTGGGTGGAGCAGTCGCCGCCTCCATCGGTAGCCTGTACGAGGTCTATGGCGCGTTCCGGGCGCAACGCGACGAACGCGGCGCGCTGGATTTCGATACGCGGGAGACGTCGATCAAGCTTGACGACGGCGTACCCACGGCGATCGAGCGGGTCGTCCGTCACGATGCCCATCGTCTCATCGAGGAAGCGATGATCGCGGCCAACGTGGCTGCGGCCCGCTACCTGGAGTCGAGGCACTCGGGCGAGCGGCAACGGATACCGCCGGTCTACCGCGTCCACGAACCGCCTTCCCATGAAAAGCTCGAAGCACTCAAATTGGCGCTGCGGCTCGCTGGCGAGCGTCTTCCCAACGACTCGCCGACGCCGGCGCAGTTGGCCGACGTACTCGGTCGGGCGCGGGCCAAGTCCTCGTGGCCCGGCTGGATCTGGGAGACCCTCGTGCTGCGTGCGCTGGCCCAAGCCCGCTACGAACCGAGCCGTCTCGGCCATTTCGGCCTGGCGCTGGCCACCTACGTACACTTCACTTCGCCCATCCGCCGCTACGCGGACTTGCTGGTGCACCGGATGATCAAGGGCGAAAGGACATCCCTCGATGATCTGGAAGCCGCGGCGGCGCACATTTCGATGACCGAACGTCGGGCGGAGGATGTGGAACGCGCGGTCGACGCCTGGCTCAAGTGCGCGCTGGTGGAACAACACCTCGGCGGGACGTTCCAGGGCACCGTGGCCGCGGTTGTCGAATTCGGTCTATTCGTCGAGATCGACGGCTTGTTCGTGCAGGGCCTTGTGCACATCTCCAAGCTCGGTCGGGACTACTACCACTACGCGCCTTCATCCATGAGCCTGGTGGCGGAGCGTTCCGGAGAACGGTTCACCCTTGCCGACCGGGTGGAAGTGGTCATCGAGGAAGTGTCCGTGGCCAAGGGCCGCATCGATCTGGCGCTGGCATCCCGGCCCGGTCGGCGGCGGCGCTAGATTCCTTGAGCGCTCCGAATGTTGACACTTGGCTTGCATTTCGAACGAAGCCGGGAGAATGCGTTGGCATTCTCGATCGCTCCCGTCAGGGCGCGCCGCTGCCAACATGCGGCGCGCCTAGTGTGCCGCGTCGCAACAGGGCCCTAGGATGGTCGCGCCTGGCACCGAAGACACCGATGTCGACTGGGTCTTCGGCGTGCACGGCGTTCGCGCCTTGCTGGCCACATCGCCAGCGGATGTGCGGCGGTTGGTCGTCCTCGAAGGCCGCCGCAGCCGCGACGTGTCGTTGTTGGTCACCGAGGCGAGGGACGCGGGCATTCGGGTGGAACGCGTGCCACGGCAGGCGCTCGACCGCTATCTTCATCGGGCGAGGTCCGCGGCGGGGGCCACCGACCGCGGTGTAAGCCACCAGGGGGTTGCGGCCGAACGACATGCCGTCGCGCCAGCGGCGGAGTCGGATTTGGAAGCGCGTTGGCCATCGTTCAACGACCCGTTGCTGGTCGTCCTCGACGGCATCGAAGACCCGCGCAATCTCGGTGCCTGTCTGCGCACCGCCGAGGCGGCGGGTGCCGACGCGGTGCTGGTGCCGAGACACGGTTCCGCGCCGCTGTCGAGCGTGGCCGCGAAGGTGGCGAGTGGTGCAATGGAACGCCTCTACGTCGTTGAGGTCGCGAATCTGGCTCGCCGCTTGGGGTGGCTCCGCGAGCAGGGCGTTTGGCTGAGCGGCGGTGTTGACGACGGCGTGGAAGGGGTCCCGTATACGCGGGTCGACTACCGAGGCCCGGTGGCCATTGTCGTCGGCGGCGAGGGCCGCGGGTTGCGCAGGCTCACGCGACAGCGTTGCGACCACCTGGTGCGCATTCCGATGGCCGGCGCAGCACAAAGCCTCAACGTCTCGGTGGCCCTCGGAATCCTGCTGTTCGAGGCGGTTCGCCAGCGTGCACATCCGGCATCCGAACACTCTCGAAGGCCTGCGGATGTCACGCCTTCCGAAACTGGAAGCGCTACAAGGACTTCGGACAGACCCGCGTAAGCCAAGGGCGCGGGGAGGGTGCCTACCCCGCCTTGCCCGCGCCACCGACCCGGCGATTTCCGCAACCCTCTTGGCGCGCCTGTCCCAACGGGACCTCAACCGGGACCAAACGGGACCCTAACGGGACCCAACGGAACCCCAACAGGGTTGCTCTCGACCCCCGACGCTCCTACAATCCGCAACCTGCGCTGGTTGAACCAGCGCCCACATCGACTCCTTGCTTCACGCGCGCCCGACACGGCGGAGCGGAGGCAACCACCGAAAGGAGACCAGGCAATGCGACACTACGAAGTCGTCATCATGGTGCACCGGGATCACTCCGATCAGGTGCCCGGCATGATCGATCGCTACCGGGCGTTGATCGCGCGCGGCAATGGCAAGGTACATCGGGTCGAGGACTGGGGACGCCGCCAGCTCGCCTACCCGGTGTCGAAGATTCACAAGGCCCACTACGTGTTGATGAACATCGAAGTGGGAGGCGAAACTCTGACAGAGCTCGAGAGCGCGTTCCGGTTCAACGACGCGGTCTTGCGCAACCTGGTCATCCGCAGGCAGGAGCCGGACACCAGCACCTCCAAGATCTACGAAGAGGAACTGCGCGAGCAGGAGAAGGAGAGGGAACGCGACCGCCGCCGCGACGAGGAGGTGCGGGCGCGGGTGGCGCGTCGGCAGCGCGAAGCCGAGGAAAGCGAAGCCAAAGTCGAGAAAGTCGTCGAACCGGCACCGGCCGAAACCGAGAAGGTGGAGTAGATCATGGCCCGCAGATTCGGCCGCAAGCGCTACTGCCGGTTCACGGCGGAAGGCATCAAGGAGATCGACTACAAGGATCTCGACCTGTTGAAGCAGTACGTCACCGAGACCGGCAAGATCGTGCCCAGCCGGATCACCGGCACCAGCGCCAAGTACCAGCGTCAGTTGGCGACCGCCGTCAAGCGCGCGCGGTACCTGGCTCTCTTGCCCTATACCGACCAGCACAAGTAGCCGCCAATGAACATCATACTTCTCGAACGCGTCACCAACGTGGGCGACCTCGGCCAGGAGGTGTCCGTCAAGAACGGCTATGCCCGCAACTACCTCATCCCCACGGGCATGGCTGTGCGCGCGACCGCTGACAACCGCAAGGTGTTCGAAAATCGCCGCGGCGACCTCGAAGTGGCGGCGAACGCGAAGCTGACCGACGCCAACGAGCGGGCGGCGAAGCTCGTCGATCAACGCGTGACAATCGTTGCCCGCGCCAGCGAAGAAGGCCGGCTCTACGGTTCGGTGGGCACGCAGGAAATCGCCCGCGCACTCACCGACGCCGTTCTGCCGGTGGCCAAGAGCGAAATACGCATGCCCGAGGGCATCCTCCGGGCGGTGGGCGAGTATGTCGTGGATGTCCAGTTCCACGCCGATGTGACGCAAGCGATTCGCGTCGAGGTTGTCGCAGAATAAGCGGCTGCCTTTCTCCACAGCCATCCGCAGGTTGTCCACAGGAGTAAGGCGGGACAATCCACTGCATTTCCCCAGGCTTGTCGCTTGACGGGCGTAGCGTCCAAGTGGAACCTTGTTGTTCGCTAGCCGCAATCCCCGATGGACCCCGATCCGATGTCCGAACCTGCGCCCGTTCCGACGCCTCCCGCCCGCTTGAAAACGCCCCCGCACTCCAACGAGGCCGAGCAATCTCTGCTCGGCGGCCTGATGCTCGACGAGCATGCCTGGGACAAGATCGGCGACAAGCTGACAGCGGCCGACTTCTACTTCCCCCAGCATCGGATCATCTTCGAGGTGATTTTCGATCTCGCCAACGCCAACAAGCCGCTGGACGTGGTGACACTTTCCGGCGCGATGTCGGCGCGCGCGCTCCTCGATCGAGCCGGTGGCAATGCCTACCTCGCCGAACTCATCGACCGCACTCTCGGCACGTCGAACATCGCCACCTATGCCGACATCGTCAAGGAACGTTCCACGTTGCGGCAACTCATCCGCGCGGCCAACGAGATCGCCGACGCCGCTTTCATGCCCGAAGGCCGATCCAGCGCCGAGGTCTTGGACGAAGCGGAACAGCGGGTGTTCGAGATCGGCGAGGATCGAATCAAGGAGTCCGGGCCGAGGATCGTTTCGCCACTGGTGGACGAGGCGTACAACAAGGTCGACGTCCTCTCCAAGACGCGCAATCCCATCACTGGGCTGGCGACCGGATTCGAGGATATCGACCGCAAGACGGCCGGGTTCCAGCCCTCCGACCTCATCATCATTGCCGCCCGACCCTCCATGGGCAAAACCGCGTTGATGGTGAACATCGCCGAGCACGCGGTCATGGACGACGCCGGAAGACCTGGAGCCGTGCTCATCTTCTCCATGGAGCAGCCCGCCGACCAGTTGGTCATGCGCATGCTCTCGTCCCTCGGCCGGATCGACCAGACGGCAATGCGCTGGGGGAACATGCAGGACAAGGACTGGGACCGGTTCGATGCCGCGCGCATCCAACTCAAGGACAAGCCGCTTTATATCGACGACACTGCGGCATTGACGCCCAACGACCTGCGCGCGCGCTCGCGCCGCGTAGCCCGGGAAGCGGACGGGTTGAAGATGATCATGGTGGACTACCTGCAACTCATGCGTCCGTCCAGGGACCAGGACAACCGCACCAGCGAGATCTCCGAAATATCCCGGTCCTTGAAGGCGATCGCCAAGGAAATGAAGTGTCCGCTGGTGGCCTGCTCGCAGCTCAATCGGAGCCTCGAGAGCCGCAACGACAAACGACCGTTCATGTCGGACCTGCGCGAGTCCGGCGCCATCGAGCAGGATGCCGATGTCATCCTGTTCATCTACCGCGACGAGGTCTACAACCCCGAGACCGAGGACCAGGGGCTTGCCGAGATCATCATCGGCAAACAGCGCAACGGTCCCATCGGCAAGGTCAAGCTCAAGTTCACGCCCAACCTCACGAAGTTCGACAACCACATCGACAGCGACGTCTACGGCGGGTCGGATGGACCGCCGCTTGCCGCCCGTTCCTATGGCGAACCCGTCCCGCACTGATGGCGAAGGCGAAGGTCGCTTTCGTATGCGGCGACTGCGGCGCCGAACACGGCAAGTGGCAGGGCCAGTGCGCGGCCTGCGGAAGGTGGAACACCGTGCGCGAATTCATCCTGCCGAAGGCGCGTGTCCGAGGCGCCGCGAGCTACACCGGGCAGGCACCCCGTGCCGCGCTCCTTGCCGATATCTCAACGTCCGCCAGTGTCCGGATCCCATCCGGTTTCAAGGAACTCGACCGCGTGCTCGGCGGCGGTTTCGTACCCGGTTCGGTGGCATTGATCGGGGGCGACCCGGGTGCCGGCAAGAGCACCTTGCTGCTGCAGGTTTCAACCACGCTTGGTGATGCGGCGCGGGTACTCTATGTCAGCGGCGAGGAGTCGTTGGAACAGATCGCCTCCCGCGCGAGACGCCTGGAACTCGCGGCAGACAACCTGACCGTGGCATCGGAAGTCGTGGTGGAGCGCGTTGCCGAACTCGTCCAGGCCCAACAACCCGCACTGGTCATCGTGGACTCGATCCAGGTCATGCAGGCAGGCACCTCGGAGAGCCTGGCCGGGAGCGTCGCCCAGGTGCGCGAATCCGCCGCCCAGTTGGTTCGGCTCGCCAAGCAGACCGGAGTCGCCGTTGTCCTGGTGGGGCACGTCACGAAAGAAGGGAACCTGGCCGGTCCCAAGGTGCTCGAGCACATGATCGACTGCTTCATGATGCTCGACGCGCCTGCGGGAAGCCGCTACCGGACCTTGCGCGGCCTGAAGAACCGCTTCGGGCCGGTCAACGAACTCGGCGTGTTCGCCATGACCGACGCCGGCATGAAGGAGGTCTCGAACCCGTCGGCCATTTTCCTCCAGCGACCCAGGGAGATGGCACCCGGCAGCATCGTGACAGTCACCTGGGAGGGCACGCGTCCGCTCCTGGTGGAGATCCAAGCCCTCGTGGACGACGTCCAGGGCGGGTATCCCCGGCGCGTGGCCGTCGGCCTGGACGCCCAGCGGCTGGCCATGCACCTCGCGGTGCTGCACCGCCACTGCGGCGTCTCGCTTGCCGACCAGGATGTGTTCGCCAACGTGGTCGGCGGCGTCCGCATCGGCGAGACCGGTGCCGACCTGGCGCTCATCGCCGCTGCCATGTCGAGCTTCAGGAGCCGTGCGCTACCCAGGGATCTGGTGGTGTTCGGCGAACTGGGGCTCACCGGCGAGGTGCGCCCCGTGCCCAACGGCCAGGACCGCCTGCGCGAAGCCCAGAAGCACGGCTTCACCCGCGCCATCCTTCCCCAGGCGAACCGACCCCGGCAGGCCATCCATGGGATCGAGGTGCATTCGGTCGCATCACTCTCGGAGGCGCTCGGGGCAATCAGCGGGCTGCCGGACAACGCCTGAAGCCCGCATCGGGCCAGTGTCGTGTCCCGCAAGTTTCTGGTATTTCAGCGCGTCCCACGGGGTCTGTGGCAAGGCGCGTCCCCGCCGGGAATGGTGGACCCATTGCCAAGGGGCGCAACGCGGCCACAGGCCCCGTGGGGCGCGCCCTTCGGGAGT